>NZ_JBBOZQ010000001.1:3671073-3988842 GCF_038008685.1 Lysinibacillus sp. FSL W8-0992 | reverse complement strand
AATCATCCGCTTTGAAGGCGTGCAAACACCGGATTGGATTCACCTTACGAACATGGAAGAACTTAAAATGGATGAACTAGACAAAATGGGTTTCCCGCTAGTTGTAAAACCTAATTCAGGCGGTTCAAGTGTGGGAGTAAAAATTGTTTATGATAAAGAAACACTAAAGCCAGCAATTGCAGAAGTATTCAAATGGGATTCCGAAGTGATAATTGAAAAGCTAATTATGGGAGAGGAAATTACATGTTCCATTTTGGATGGAAAGCTTTTACCGGTGATTTCGATTCGTCATCAGGGAGAATTTTTTGATTATACCTCCAAATATAATGATGTGGCTACGATTGAAGAGGTAGTTCAACTCCCTCCCGAAACACAGGCCCGTGTCTCTTTAGCTGCTATGACTTGCTATAATTCATTGAAATGTAGTGTTTACGCCCGAATCGACATGATGATTCAAAATGGTATCCCTTATGTGATGGAAGTTAATACATTACCAGGGATGACGAAAAATAGTTTGCTACCAAAAAGTGCACAAGGAGCGGGTATTCCTTATCATAAGCTACTTGACTTAATCATTGAACATTCACTTAAAGTGAGGAGAAAAGGTATTTAAAATGTGCTTAAGACGTACACAAAAGTAATGTACTAATAAATTTTGAGCAACGCACACGTTGAAGGTGCTTGTTCATAGCCGACTGTTATGTTCACTAAATGCGCAATAAAGAAAACAACTTGGTATGTTTTACTACCAAGCTCAGACTGTAGACAAACTCGAAGATTTTCGAGTTTGTCTACAGTCCTTTTTTATTTAAAATTAATATTGAAGTGATGTCTCCTGCCGTTGATTTTCGCTACGAACGGGCGCTTTCCGCGGGCACACCGTAAGCCCAACCCTCGCTAACGCGCGGTCTGTTGCGTCTTACGTACTGTGCGTTCTCGCAGGAGTCGCCCGTCCTCCGGTCCAATCAACTTAATATGTAATGCTCACAGTCTACTATAAAATATGGTATTTTAGAGTAAATGCTATAATTTGGTTATCAATGGCAAAGAAGGTATTGTGATAGCCAATCAAAAAATGAGGGGGATTTAAAATTGATAATGATTACAGAAAAAGTTGAAGGAAAACGATATCAACATCTTATCGAGTTTTTAGCAACAAGATGTAACCATTTTGCATTCGTAGAGAATAGACAATTAATGGATGATGAACAATTGAGACTAGCCTTTATTGATAAATTAATAGCAGAAATTAAAGACCAAAAAATCGAAAGAAAAATTCAAAGAAAGTGGGAGACAACAGTGCTGGGTGAAGGTACAGCATATGTTTATTATTTTCATTTAAATAACGTTACCACACAATTTCTAAAGCAACGTAGCGACTCACTTTTTGGGTGGATTACACCGGAATTACCAGAGGATTTAATGTTTTATCAAGATGATCAATGTCTACTAGCAGTATGTTCGCACGAAGGTTTTTTTAGGGTTGATGAAAAAATATGGGATAGTTTCTTATTGAACTAACACGGAAGAAGCATATTAGTTCAATAAAAATAAGTTGGGTTTTAATAATAAATAGCCGTTTTTGTATTGAATTTCGATTTAAAATAGTATAAGATTTACAAAATTACATATAAAAAGCTATGAAAAGAAGAGTAAACATGCGTACTATCTACAGAGACCTCTGGAAGCTGAAAAAGAGGGATAGGAAATGTGTTGAAACAAGCCTTGGAGCTGTGCATTGGATTTGTTTAGGAACAATGATGATGCAACGTCTTCTCACGTTAACGAGATAGAGTATCGCTGGTGACTTATTCACACAGCTGTACTTGATAAGGCTTCTGCAGCAATGTAGAAATGAACTGGGGTGGCACCGCGATATGACTCGCCCCCAAGATAAAAATCTTGGGGGTGAGTTTTTTTATTTTGTTTAACAACAAATAAAATAGGAGTGGTGATGATGTCCAGATGGAAATATCCTTTAATACTATTAGGGGGAATAGGTATTTCAAATGTCGGTGCTTGGGTTTACCTAATCGCACTGAATTTAATTCTATTGAATGAAACAGGTTCCCCACTTGCAATTGCTTTTTTATATATACTCGGCCCCATTGCAACGATTTGTTCGAATGCTTGGGCAGGAAGCTTAATTGATCGGGTTAATACAAGGCTTCTAATGATGGGTTTAGATATTTTCAGAGCAATCTGTATTGCGTTAATACCTTTTTTACCTTCATTTATTTACGTGTATGTACTAGCGTTTATCATTAATATGGGAAGTGCTATTTTTCAACCTACCTCTATGGTTTACATGACGAAACTAATACCAGAAAAAGATCGGCAACGTTTTAATGCACTACGTAGTTTTATCAACTCTTGTGGTTCACTAATAGGCCCTGCCATTGCTGGGATTTTATTTTGGATGGGTACCCCATATACCGCCATCCATATCAATGCAGTCGCTTTATTTTTTTCAGCACTAATTATAATGATGCTACCTAATGTTGAAACAAAACTCAAAGAAACAGAAGTGCAAAGATTTACGTGGGATTTGATAAAAAATGATTTTCGGGTTGTTATTAATTTCAGTAAGGGCGATACCTATATCACAAAGATATATTTATTATTTAGTGGTACTACGATATTCATGACTGCAATAGATTCTCTCGAGGCAGCCTTTGCTAAAGGTGTACTTTTAATATCAGACACCAATTATGGGTTTTTATTAAGTATTTTTGGAGCTGGCATAATAATTGGATCAATTATTAATTCAGTATTTTCGAAACAACTGGCAGTTAATCTATTAATAGGTATTGGTACCATCTTTACATCAATAGGTTATCTCGTACTTTATAGTTCGAACGGCTTTTTTAGTGCAGCACCTAGTGTTTTTTTAATAGGATTTGCTGTAACGTTTGCCAATACAGGATATTTGACGTTCTACCAAAATCATGTTCCTGTAGGGATGATGGGAAGATTCGGAAGTATCTTTAGTGTTATAGAAGCAGGTTTCATTGTTGCTTTAACAGTTTTAATAGGTTTAGCTGCTGAATTAACGTCAATCCGTCCTATAGGGTTAATAGGCTCGATCGCCTTTTTCTTATTAGGGTTAATAGCATTGAAGGCTGTAACAGCAGCAAAACGGCAGGAGTATTTTAAAAAAGAAGTTTCTTCTTTAAACAGTTAACAATAGGAGGCGGTAAAATGAAATACATTGAATCAGAAAAGGTTACGAAAGAGGAAAAAGAACATATTTTTCAACAGTTATTAAAATACAATCTTGAGAACATTGAAGATAAATTAGTAAAAGATATTGGTCTATTTGTAGAGGATGAAGAAGGAAATAGAGTTGCAGGTTTAATTGGTGAGACACATGGAAATTGGTTAGAAGTAGAGTATTTATGGGTAAGTGAAGAACTGCGAGGTCAGCATATTGGTACTGAATTGATGAGGAAAGTTGAGAAGATTGCTATTAATAGAGGATGCAAATACGCCTTCCTCAATACGTTTAGTTTTCAAGCACCTGATTTTTACGTCAAGCTAGGCTATAAAGAAGAATTTGTACTTCATGATTATCCGCTAACGGGTAAAAGATATTATTACACAAAAAATCTTTAAGATTCAATCGTTGCAACAATAATTGCTCGTGCAAAAATGGGGGTGTTAATTGAAAAAGTACATAGTTGCATTTACATCGAAATGCGTGGTGTAAAAAGTTGACCGCCAGAAGATTGAAATATTAAAATTTCTGCTATTATAAAAACACCCTACCTATATTTGAATATGCCGATGATTAACCTGGTATTTCAATATAAAGGAAGGGTGTAGGCATATTGGGGCTATTTCATTTTCTTTAGAGATGAATAGTAGTTTTAATTCCACTATTCATTTTTTTAAAAAGCAAGATGGCAAGAAGTAAAGCGATGCTTACAGCACCCAAACCAACCCAATTCAAAGTTAAAATAGAGGTACGACTGATGACAAGCCCACCTAATCCAGATCCAAGCGCAAAGCCAAATTGAATAAAGGACGTATTTACGCTTAGGGCAATGTCCGGATTTCGAGGCACTAGAGTGACTAGAAAAAGCTGTTGGGCAGGGGAAATACTCCATGTTGCTAACATAAAAATCATTAAAACGAAGATCAAGACAATGAGATTGACTCCAGCTATAGCGAATACAATAAGCGTTAGTCCCTGTAAAAGCAATCCGAGACAAATTGTGAATCTCGATCCTTTTGCATCTGCCAATTGCCCGCCCACTCTTGATCCGATGAAGCTGCAGATTCCTGCCAGGAATAGAATGCCACTAATTTCAGTTATGGAAAGAGTAGATGTGGCTTGCAGGAAAGGCGTAATATAAGTAAATAGTGTAGCGTATCCACCAATATAAAATAAAGTAATAGCCAAGGCAGTTAAAATTTTTGAATCTTTTAAAATGGAAAGCTGCATCCTTAGGGTAACAGCTTCTTCCTCTTTGATTACCGGAACCTTTTTATAGATAAAAAGCAATGGAAGAATGGTTAAAAAACCAATCAAAACAAATAAAACTCTCCAACCAAAAATTTCGCTAAAAAATGTGCCGATTGGAACACCTAGCACGAGTGAGCTGCTTAGACCCATCAAAATAATACCAATAGTACGGCCTCTTTTTTCTTTTTCCACTAGTCGAGTAGCTACTGCCATGGCTACCACTGTAGCGATTCCTCCGCTAACCCCTTGAATTATTCGTATCAATAATGCTGTTTCATAAGAAGGGCTTATAAACATTAGTCCATTGCTAGCAATGAACACACTTAGAGTAACTAAGAGCAACTTTTTGCGGTCCACATTTATCGTCAGAGCGATTAAAATTGGAGCGACAATGGCTGCTGCGAGAGCAAATACAGTCACCAATAACCCAGCTTCAGAAATAGATACTCCAAAGTCTACGGCGGTCATTTCAATTACTCCTGTAATAATGTATTCAACAGTTCCGATGAGAAAAACAGCAAGTGCTAGCACATAGATGATCAGATTTTTTTTCAGCGCAACCACTCCTCCTCTAGTTTTCTATTTGCAATTGGAATTTGTATTTCAAGTAATAGTGCTTCTGTTGTAGATAATGGTAAATATATTTCCCTACCAAGTTCGTTTTCCTAAATCTGATAGTTATTTTTCACAATCCATTTTGCTAAAGCAACACAGGCTGTACAAGCAAAGTTCCAATCTGATCATAATAGTGAATGTTTTTAAGAATACTTTACTTAGCCTAGTAAACTTACTGGTTTTTTAAAAATATCACTCTCAATCTATAACATAATGGAAGTAGACAGCTTCCCATGCAAGGGAAAATCAAGTGTTTGAAGATGTTATTCAAGTAGTAACATTTTTAGGTTTTTATCTATAAATACGGAATCTGGATCATGCTGTCCAATTCCTGCGCAATGCCCCCACTTCGATTCAATCGGGAGAAAGTGGGCATTTGGCATTTGTTGTACCTCATATTTGTTGTCCTGGGGGGGAAAGAAAAGATCTGTACTTCCTGGCATGACCAACGCCCGTGCTGTAATTTTACTTAAAGCAAGTTCAAAATCGCCGTCATATGCTGGATTTGCACAAATATTGCCAGTCATTCCGGTACGTAACATGGTGATCAGGTCATTGGCATCAAAGGTCAAAAACACTTGATCCCAGTAGTCTACAAGGTATTCCTCGAGTGTTTGGTAGCCTTCTTGCTGATAAAGCTGTTCCAAATAATAAGCCTGCGAGAAGCCCCAAGCTGCATAGACTCGCCCCATGGCTGCCAATCCTGCTGTAGGTTGCTGTGTGTAAAAGCCATTCTTCCAGTTAGAATCAGCCTGAAGGGCAGCAATCATTCCTTCAAATACAACCTTTGCATGTGGTCGGGTCATGGCAGTACCACCGAATGGAGCGATTCGTTCGATCATATCGGGATAACTTGCTCCCCATTGAAAGGTCTGCACAGCACCTAGTGACCAGCCAACAACGAGTGCAATTTTTGTAATACCAAACTTTTGAGTAACCAATTGATGCTGTAGTCGCACGTTATCATAAATCGAAATTAGTGGAAAATTCGCTTGATGATAAGGTGGTGGAGTATTGCTTGGTGAAGAGGATAATCCATTACCAAGCATATTCGGTATGATGATGAAATACTTTTCTGGATCCAGTGCCTTGCCAGTTCCGATTAGCCATTCATTATCGGTATGTAGACCTGCAAACCAGGTAGGATAAACAATTACATTATTTTTTTCTGCATTTAGTGTTCCGTATGTTTTGTAGGCGAGAATGGCATTTGGCAGAGTGTCACCAGATTGCAACAGAACATCACCTAGTTCGTAAAGTTCATAATCTTTCATGTAAAAAACTCCTTTTCATAGTTAAAGATGGATTGCCTTTCTTGTGATAACTGTACGATGGTGCTATTGTTAAGTCAAAGAAACGTTTTTGAATAGAACGTTCATTATTTTTGAACTAAGGGGTGGTAGGTAAGATGGAATTACGCCAACTAAAGACCTTTTATACGCTTGCTTCCACACTCAATTTTAGCCGCGCTGCAGAAGTGCAAAACTATGTCCCCTCAACGGTTACGATGCAGATGAAGGCATTGGAGGAAGAACTAGGTGTCAAGCTAGTGGACAGACTAGGTAAAAAAGTGATTCTGACAGATGCAGGGAGACGTTTTCTCGGCTATGTAGCAGACATATTGAGTGAACTTGAAGAAGCGCAGCATGCCGTTAAGCAATCTGGCGAGGTGACGGGTACTGTGATCATCAGTGCGGATGAAACATTGTGCGCGTATCGGCTTCCAGCAGTACTACGCCGCTTTCGCTTACGCTATCCAGGAATTCGACTTATGTTTCGGCCGCTTGCTCATTCGAACCTTAAACAGAGCTTGCGGGAAGGGGACGCGGATATTATTTTTATGCTGGATGAGGACAAGGGTGAAATAGGATTTTGCGGAGAAAAAATGCTGGATGAGCCCTTTTATTTATTGGCATCACCTGATCATCCTTTGGCTGCACGTACTGAGTTAGTTATTGGTGATTTTAATGGTGAGACCTTTTTGTTGACGGAGAAGGGATGCTCCTATCGCACGTTTTTTGAACGAAGTCTTTCGCAAAAAGGCATGGGTGGAATTACCGAATTAGAATTTAACAGCGCCGAGGCGATTAAACAATGTGCGATAATAGGAATGGGCATTGCCATATTGCCTGAAATGGCCGTGACAGCAGAAATAAGTAGGGGAGAATTGGTCCCGTTGCCGTGGGATTTGACAGCCACATCATTTGCAACCCAAATGTTTTGGCATGAAGAGAAATGGATTTCGCCTGCCATCGAAGCTTTTTTGAACTCGGCTAGAGATACTCTTTTGAATAATTGACGTTATAAAATTTTATTTTTATAAAGAATTTAATATTAGTTTCGGTGAACAATATCATAAGTAAGTGCGGTTTTTAAAAACAGAGGAAAAACGACAAATGTAAATACTAAAATTCAAAATTTAATTAAAACAAATTTGTATCAAGAATAATTTAAAAGGTTGATTACATTGATGAAAAACGGAAAAAAATCAAATTATTTAGCGAAAATTTCTTTAGGCGTTATGGGTGCAGGTTTTCTTATAACGATTCCTTTTCAAGAGACCTTTATGGGTCGATTATTGCAAGGTGGATTTGAAGCAGGACTAGTTGGTGGACTGGCAGATTGGTTTGCTGTTACAGCTCTTTTTCGACATCCTCTGGGTATCCCCATTCCACATACGGCATTGCTTCCAAAAAACCGAGATAGAATGATTAAAGCTCTTATATCTATGCTTGAAAAAGATTGGCTGACTAAAGAAAGTATTATAGAGAAAATCAAACAAATTCAATTTGCAGATAAACTCCTACAAATTGCTGAGAAAGAATTGTCAGCAGCAAATTTGAAAAGAAGAATTAGTTCGATTCTTAAGGAGATAATCAGCTTTGCAAATTTAGAAAAAATAGCTCCGTCTATTGAAAAAGAGGTAAAGGAATATCTTCACGCTTTAAAAGTAGAAAAAATTCTTCAATCTACGATTACCCTAGCACTAAACGAAAAATTAGATGAAAAAACTTTGAACTATAGCTTGACTGAAATCGAAAAGTGGATATCAAAAGAAGAGACAAAGCAAAAAATAGGAGTAATAGCCAAACAATTACTTGATAATATCGAAGCAGAGGGTTTTTTAAAGTTGGCTATTAGTTCTTTTCGCAATTTAGTAAATGAGGAAAAGTTAGGGAATATGCTTCAACCATTTATTCTTAAAAGAATCACTCTTTTACAAAGAGAGGATAACCCATATAGGCATTTGATTCTTTCCCGAATTCGCGAAGAGTTAGAAGGCTTACCTGATAAGGAAGAATTAATGGTTGAAATTAATAATTGGAAGAATACACAAGTAAACAATTGGAGCTCGATAGATCAAATTACTGAGATTTTAAAGCAACTACAGAAAAAGTTGATAGTTCTAGCTGAAGATGAAGAATTTATTGAAAGGTATATCATTTCATTTATTCGAAGCTTTATAAATAACATACTAGAAACACCTAAGAAAATGGAAAGTATTGAAAATTGGATTCAAAATCAAATTATATATTATCTTGATAAGAACCATTCAAAAATAGGCGTTCTTGTGAAAGAAAATCTGGAAAAATTGGATAACGAAACACTTATTAATATGATGGAAAATAACATTGGTAAGGATCTACAATGGATACGAGTGAATGGAGCTGTATGCGGATTTTTCATAGGCATTATCTTAACGATTTTGAAAACTATTTTATAAGATAAATTAGTAAGGATCTCTCAGGAATACGTTACTGAATACTTAAGTAACATTTCATTTTATTCTTCAACTAACTGAGTGCGATTGTTCAATTTAGAGCAATCGCTTCTTGTGTTAACGAGGCAAGTTAGCTGAAAAGGGAAAATGGAGAAATGTAAATAGAAGAGTTGTTATAAGTTGGTCTTTAAATAATAAAAAATATTGAGTCAATTACAGATGAGTTGCAGAATGTTTTTCATTTGCAAATATAAAGTGAATTCAAACTTCAATTTGAGTTTGCAAAAGAGTTCTTTCGAGATTTTGGACTTGAGGTGAAGAGGGATGGAAAATCGAGGAGAGTTGATGGAATATGCAGTTGGGCTTAATGACGCTAAAGTATTAATTAAAATGAAGTTCGATTCTTTTTTACTTTCTATTTTTATGTATGTGAAGAACTATACTTATACTAACAAGGGCTTTACTTGTAGAACATTGAGTTGCATATGCAGCTCTTTTTTATTATTGAACTAGCGGGGCAAAACACTTTAATAATTTATGATAAAATTTATTGAGGAGGGGAGAAGAAAATTGACTAAAAAGAAAAAAGTACTATTTCGAATTTCATTAGGTTTGAACATTTTCCTTATCGCAATAATAGCTTGGGGAATAATAAAGATGAACTTTGTTAAAGAGCAAGTTCTCGTTACGGAAGTACAACATAATTTAGTAGAACTTGAAGGTTTAATAGATAATCAGATTCAAGATAATTGGTCAAATCCCAATTTGGTTACAACGGAATTAGGAGATGTATTGAATGGTATTTGGCTAGGTATGAATACTGGAAAACAATTAGGAATGCTCTCTAATAGTGACAATTACATTCTTGAACACTTATATTCTACATTAAAACAATATCCTAATGATAAATTATATAGTTTTGCTGAGTTAACTGAAGAGGATAAAAAGAATTTTGAAGAGTTGCGAGAAACACTTCGTGACGTAGGATTAGGATTAAATATGACGATACGCGCAGATATGGATACCTTTATAAATCAAGCAGAAGAATTAAATAAAAAGATTAAATACCCATTAAATTAACGCTTATTTTGAAAGTATCGACGTATTTATGGAAGAGGGATTATTATTTTAATTTTATTCGGTCTCTTAATTGCATTTATAACTATTATTTTATTTTTAATTTTATGTACTAACATAATAATTGCCTTCATTAAAAAGAAACCTTTTCCTAAAAAAATGCTGTTGGCAACGCTATCTGGGATTGCTTTAGTTTCGTCCATTTATCTATATGAAACATATTTTTTTACATTTAGTGAAATAGACAGAGAATTCGTCCAAAAGGGGCCCGGACCTGTTATATCCCCTACAGAAAAGTATACTGCTAATGCTTATTACGAGCCATTTGGTGGTGCAGCAGGTGGTGTTAATGTATGGGTGGAAATTACAAATAATATTGAGAATGATAAAGTACAAATTATTTATTATAGTGATGCAAAAAGTAATTTTGCTATGAAGTGGCTCGATACAGATACCCTGTACATTCTTAATGATGAACCTAATTTTCCGAATTCAAATAGAAGTATCGAATTAAAAGTTGAAAAAGAAATTTATCATGAAAATGGGTTGGCTTGTAAAAGCTTGTTAATGAAAGATGATTATGAGACTTGCTATCAAGACTAATTTTTCTTATTCCACCAATAGGGTCCCAAAGCCATAATATAGTAGTAAAAAGGGAAGAAGCGGAAAATATCGCTTTCTTCCCTTTTTCATTTCTTTATTTATTAGCTAATTGGGACGCTAATTGCTGGGCTTCTTTTACAGCATTTTTCAAAAGTTCTTCCCGATTTATTATAGAGGATCCTTGAACACGCATAATTTTATAATCTTCTATGCCCATAAAATTAAACATAGATTTCAAATATTTATGGGAGTACTCTACTTCTGTATACCAATCGTTATTAGTATAAATAGAACCACTTCCTTGGATAATAACCATACTCCGACCGTCATTTAACAATCCAACTGAACCGTTTTCAGTATATTTAAATGTTTCTCGAGCAATCAAAATATTATCCATATAATCTTTCAATTTTGAAGGTACATTGAAGTTGTGCAATGGATAAGCAATGATATATTTATTGGCACTTTTAAATTGTTGGACTAACTCATTCATACGTGTGATAGCATTTAATTGTTCATCAGTTAGCTCCTCTTTGTTTGCTTGTTTATTCCAAGCGTCGAAAATAGTTTTATCCAACTGAGGAATATAATCGTCATATAAATTTATTTGCTCAATGATTTCTTCATTAGAATTTTCTTCTCTATAAAAGTTCATAAAATTACGTAAGGCATTTAAACTAACGGAAGTTATAGAATCGAATTCAGGATGTGCATTGATGACCAAAAGTTTACTCAAAGTTGTTTTCCTCCTAAAATTTCCTATACAATATTGATTGTAGATAATAATAATCGTGGATAATATTTATCCGTAATTAATATATAGCTTTTTTCTTTTTCCGTCAATGATGTGGACTTATTGTTTTTTTCTATGTGAAATATTAAAATATCTTCTTATAGGAGTAGGTGAATAAATATGAAATATAGTGTAATGGTGGAATATGCTTTACACAGTTTGGTGTATTTGATCGATATACCTTCTGATGAAACGATTGGAATTAAAGATTTAGCAGAATTTCAAGGGTTATCAGAAACCTATTTATCGAAAGTTTTCAGTAAGTTATCAAAGGCTGGCATTGTAATCTCTGTTCCAGGGGTGAATGGGGGTTATAAACTAGCAAAGGAAGCAAGTAATATATCTTTTTGGGATGTAATTAGGGCAGTTGAAGGTATCAAACCAATTTTTCAATGTAAAAATATTTTAAAAAATAATGTGATGTATCAAGACGATGAGAAATGCCAATCATGTACAACTAACTCTACTTGTACGATTAACATGGTTATGTTAGAAGCAGAAAATCAAATGCGTGTGTTTCTTCAAAAAAAGACACTTGATTGGTTGAATCAGGAGCTCGATTCAGTGTTATCAGAAAAAATGAGAGAAGATTCTAGAAAATATTTTATTAAGAGAGGTACTAGTTGATATTTTGAATTAAGGCGCATTTTATTGGTCTCTTTAGTACTAAGGATGTACTTAAGTGCATTAGTTAAACGTGGTTCCTTTAATTAATCATAAAAGTTTAATGAAACTTATTAATCAATTATTATTCTAAAGCTATTGTGCAAAAAAACTCAAATAGTGTTGACACTTAGAAAATATTTGAATATAATTGTCCTAATTTTATAAGCAAACATTCACGAGTTCGTGAGTGGCGGAATTTTGTAGAGTTTTAGCTCTGTTTCATTCGCTCGTCGTCTATTTATAGACGACGAGATTTTTTATTTTTTGGAGGGATTTTTTTTGGAAAAATTGAAGTTTTCTTTAGTGGTTTTATTAGGTGCCTGTAGCTATGGGGTCCTATCTTCCATTCTAAAAGTTGGATTTTCAAACGGATTTACCTTTCCTGAACTTTTAGGTGGACAGTATGTATTTGGCTGGTTTGGACTATTATTACTCGTTATTTGTTTTTCACGTCATAAAGTATCTTTAAAAAATATATTATCACTGTTAGCAGTTGGGATAACAATGAGTTTAACAAGTATTTTTTACGGGCTATCTGTAAAAGAACTACCTGCATCTATTGCTATTGTGTTGTTATTTCAATTCACATGGATGGGTGTTCTAATTGAAGCAATTGCTAATAAAACTGTTCCAAGTCGTGAAAAGGTCATTTCGATTATTATCTTATTTGTAGGAACGTTGTTTGCTGGAGGGGTATTTGAAGGATTAGGGCAGCAATTATCTATTAAAGGAATAATATTTGGGTTACTAGCAGCTATAACCTTTTCTCTCTATATATTTGCAAGTGGACGTGTTTCCACCGAAGTACCAATCTATTCAAAAAGCTTTCTAATGACAACGAGTGCAACACTATTTGTTTGCTTAGTTTTCCCCCCGACTTACTTGATTGATGGTACACTGCAGGCTGGATTATGGAAATATGCATTAATACTAGGCTTCTTTGGTGTCGTAATACCAGTCATTTGTTTTTCCACTGGTATACCAAAAGTCGGGACAGGCCTTGGAACAATTTTAGGAGCTGTCGAACTACCAACGGCGGTTATCGCGTCTATTACTCTTGTTCATGAAGTCGTTTCTCCTTTGCAATGGCTTGGAATTGTTTGTATTTTATTAGGTATTTTTATACCACAAGTGTTAGAAGTACGAAAAGAAAAGAGGCTAACCCGTCTTTATGAAACTACAGAGATTTAAAGTGATGTCTACGAAACAAGCTTAACTTGCTAAAATAGACTTGTCTTAAAAGAATCTATTGTACTCAAACTTTTTCAAAATGTAAGGAGCCTTAATAATATGGATGCAAAGTATATTGAATTCAAGGAATTTGGCTGTCCTAAAGAAGTGTTAACAATTGAATATAAAACGATGGAACGACCTAAAGATAATGAAGTTCTTGTAAGAATGTTGGTTCGACCTATTAATCCTTCTGATTTAATTCCAATTAGAGGATCGTATGCCCATCGTATTTCATTACCTAACATTCCTGGTTATGAAGGAGTTGGGATTGTAGAAGATGTAGGTCCTTTTGTTTCGAAAAATCTTATTGGTAAACGAGTATTACCTTTACGAGGGGAAGGTACATGGCAAGAGATTGTAAAGACTTCGGCAGAATTTGTCGTTCCTATACCTGATTCTATTGATGATTTTACAGCTGCCCAAATGTATATCAATCCAGTTACTGCGTGGGTGGTTTGTTCGGAAGTTTTAAAGTTAAAACCAAATGATGTTTTATTAGTGAATGCATGTGGTTCTGCTATTGGACATGTTATTGCGCAATTTGCTAATATTTTGGGTTTTCAATTGATTGCAGTGACAAGAAATAATGACTATACAGAGGAACTACTTCAACTTGGAGCTTCTGCTGTAATTGATACCTCAAAAAGTGCTCTAATTGAAACCGTTATGGAATTAACAAACGGAATGGGGGCAGATGCTGCAATCGATTCTATTGGAGGTACAGATGGCAATGAATTAGCTTTCAGTGTCCACCCTAATGGTCAATTTTTAACTATTGGTCTTTTATCTGGGATACAAGTAAATTGGGCAGCTATTGTCAATCAAGCAAAAGTGAATGCGAATATATTTCATTTACGGCATTGGAATAAAAATGTCTCAACAAGTAAATGGCAAGAAACTTTTAATCATTTGATAAAGCTAATAGAAGGAAAAAAATTAAGTTTAAAAATGGTCGATTCGAAGTATGACTTGTCGGAATTTAACAAGGCGATTGACGCAGTTGAATCTACTAAAAGAACGAATGGAAAAGTATTTTTAACAAGCTACTGATATTTTTATTCAATCAGCTGGGCACTATCTTATAAAAAAACTGAGTTGCATGTGCAGCTCTTTTTTTAGATTAATGAATGTTTGACTGGGGCTTTACTACGCATCATAGCGCTCTTTCAGTAAAAGAAAGAGCGTTTTAATTTTCTTTAGGCATCGATTTTTCCAATGCTAATTTTACAAAGTCGAGATATATTAGAAGCTCTTCTGGCAAAAATACATCATTTCGCTTCACGTATCCTACTTGAATTAGATGACTTTCTTCTAACGGAATCGAGATGACGTTTGGATTCATATAATTATTCACGATGCACCCTGTTCCAAGGTTATATCCATTCGTATTAGACAATAGGTTATTCATCGTGCCACGATCTGTTACATAGACTAGCTTTTCAATATTATTGACATGGAGTGTTTCTTCTGCAAAATGTAAAAGCATATCATCCTGCTGGTAGCTTAAATAAGGATAGTCTCGTAATTGTTCAAATGTAATCGTTTGAAAATGAGCTAAAGGATGTTCTTTGCGTAAAAAGACGTGCTGCTTCAATGAAGTCAGTGGAGTAAATAGTAAAGCTTTGGAAATGAAATGACGGTCAAAAAAGTGTTTATTTAATTCGCTTACAGATAAAATACCAATAATACTTCTGCTTGAATAGATGTCATCAATAACGTCTGTAGATTTACCTTCACGAACTGCCAGCTCATATTTTCGTTCTTTAAAATGCTCCATTAAATTCGCAACAGCTTCAATTGCAAAGCCATAATGTTGTGATGAAATAGAAAACTTCGTTAGGCCCATTTTCTTGTCTTTATCAAAATGATGTTTAACAGCCTCCGTTTGTTCCAGTAGCATTTTCGCATAAAACAATAATTCAGTTCCTTCCTTTGTAAAAACTACCCCTTTGTTCGTTCGATCTAAAATTGTAATCCCTAGCTCAGCTTCCAAATCACGCACTGATTTACTAATACTAGGTTGTGTTACGAAAAGTGCTGAAGCGGCTTTACTAATTGAATTATGTTTGGCAATCTCTACAAGATAACGAAATTGCTGAAATGTCATTTCCTCACCCACTCTTCTTTTTCTTGCTATAACTTTAGTCTATAGCAAGGGGATAAAAAGTTCAATTTTACCTTATGAATGAAGAGATTTAATATAAAAGGAGTATTACAAATAAAGCGAAAAAGAAAGGGAGAAAAAACATGATAAGAGAAGCAACGCCAAAGGACTTAATGGACATTTTAAACATTTATAATGATGCAATTCTCCATACGACTGCTGTATACACATATAAACCCCAAACTCTGGAAAATAGACAAAGTTGGTATGACCAAAAGATGCAGGAGGGAAATCCCATACTCGTATATGAGCTAGAAAAAAAAGTGGTAGGCTTTGCGACATTTGGTCCTTTTAGAGCGTGGCCAGCTTATAAATATTCGATTGAGCATTCTATTTATGTAGATAAAAACTATAGAAAAAATGGAATTGGAACGGCATTGCTTAAAGAATTAATAGCTATTGCAACAGAAAGAGAATACATGACATTAATTGCTGGAATTGATGCTCAAAATGAGAAAAGCATTGATATGCATAAAAACTTTGGCTTTGTCTATTCAGGTACTATTAAAAAAGCAGGTTTTAAATTTAATAGTTGGCTAGATTTAGATTTTTATCAATTAGAGTTGCAAGGTCCTAAAGAACCTGTAGAAGAATAAATCTGTTTGGAAGAAGGGGGAATAAAAGGTGAAGAAGTATTATGTTTTGTTGCTTTCAACTTGTTTATTATGGGCAGGAAGTTTTGTTGTTAGTAAAACGCTTGTTGAACATGCTTCACCTATCACCCTGACGACTTTGAGGTGGATGATCGCCGTCATTTGTCTTGTGCCTATTGTATGGTGGAAAGAAAAAAAGATTTTGCCTCCAAAAAATGCAATACTTCCTTTAGTTTTAATGGGGTTAACAGGTGTTGTTCTATTTAACCTTCTACAGTTTTTAGCATTAGAGCAGACAACTGCAACAAATGTTGGCTTAATATCAACTTTAAATATGATTTCCATCGCTGCTTGTTCAGCTATATTTTTGAAAGAGAAATTGAATATGCTACAAATTGTTGCAATGAGTGTTTCCTTTTGTGGTGTCATTCTTGTACTATCAAAAGGGAAAATAGACTACTTGTTATCATTGAAGTTTAATACAGGAGATTTGTGGATGCTTGCTGCAGTATGTATATGGGGAATTTATACAATTTGTAGTAAGTGGGCTATGGCCAAAACTTCGGCTTTAATGTCTACTTTATACTCAGCTATTTTTGGACTAATAATGCTTTTACCAATAAGCATACCTAGATTTACTGTTTCCCATATAGATACTTCTTTCATTTGTGGGCTTCTTTATACAGGCGTATTAGCAACAGTCGTATGTATGCTATTTTGGAATATGTGTGTTTACAATATAGGTTCAACAACATCTGGCGTTTTCCTAAATTTTAATCCAATATTTACTGCCATTTTAGCTTTTCTACTATTAGGTGAAAAAATGAGTTGGATACAAGGAATAGGGAGTGTCATAGCAATAGGGGGATGTTTTTTATTTTCATACTATACAAAAAAGAGTGATACGACAAAAGATATAGTCGCAAATCAAAGCGTTCAAAATTAATAAGAAACAAATGGTGAAGATGCAAACTATAGGTGCCTGAACATTACAAGGGCTCAAGGCATCATAGTTTATCGACCTTCCTCCCGCATCCATCCTTTCAACCTCTATAATGGAGATTTTGTGCTACATAATGGCTTGGCATTGAAATAAAATATGCCTATTTACTAAATGTACATCTACAATTACACGTTCTCCTTTTCCTGTATAAATCCATGGGAAGTCCTCTCTGCTTTAAATATCCACTGTTGAAGAGGTAGTTGATATTTTGGTAGTATCCAACCTAAAATTTTACCGATAAAATAGGCGGCAATAAGTGTACCGATTCCAATTGAGCCTAATGAATGAATGAAAATTACACAGATTCCACCAGCCACACAAATATTTATTAAATCGATAGAAATTTTTGCTCTACCAAATTTTATTTTAAATTTTTCACTAATTGCGTAAGTTAACGCATCGTACGGCATTAATGGAAGTTTGGCAGTTGTATAGCCCATTAAGCCGACTGCTATAACAAATAAGCTAATAATTAAAAATACAATTCGAGTAAAGATTGTTTCAGGTGTAGGGAAAAGTTGTACAACAGAGAGCGCTGCATCCATTAAGAACCCAAATAAAAACGAAATTATGAATTGACCTGCAAATTCAGTTAACGCCATTCGTTTACTTAATATTACTTGAATAATAATGTACAAAACATTTGCAAGTGCCATTGTCACACCAACCGATAAACCAGTCGTTAGTGTACTTGCATATGCTAAAGATGATACAGGCGATACGCCAAATCCTGCTTGAATCGACAGGCTAATACCAATCGACATAAAAAATAACCCGAGCACGTACAAAATGATACGCTTCAAGGTTTTAATCTGATGATTCATCATATCTCTCACTTCCTATTTAATATAAGCACTATATATAGAATTATAATGCCAAATTCAAGATATGAAAAATATATATATGATAAACTAATCATATTAAAAAACATATAACGGAGAGATGAAATGGATTTTCGACAACTATATTACTTCAAAGAAATTGTGAATCAAGGAAGTATTTCGAAAGCAGCAGAAGTGCTACATATCGCGCAACCCCCGCTTAGTCAGTTGTTAAAAAAGCTTGAAAATGATCTAGGCACAACATTAATTCATCGGTATCGTCAAAAATGGGAGCTGACAGAAACAGGTGAAATACTATATCAATATGCCAATCAAATGCTAATGCAAATGCAAGATGTAAAGCAGAGAATTCAAGAAATTGAACAAGGTATAGGAGGAACAGTAAGTATTGGTGTATCATCTTCATGTTCAAACATGCTTATTGACTATGTCAGTATGTTTAGAACACAATATCCGAATGTTAAGATGAATATAGTAACAGGGAATTCAGAAGAATTATTAAAAAGACTCGAGCAAAGAGAGATTGATGTTGCCTTACTTTTACGCTTGGGCAATAACGAACAGTATGAGATGAAAAAATTAAAAGAACATCCAACCGCTGTGATTATCCCTAAAAGTTGGGTAACATCTTTTTCAGCACAGCATGTGACGATTGAACAGATTGCCCAGTTTCCATTCATAATGCTAGGATCAATGGAAGGCCTCTCCTTTCATGAAGACCTCTTCAAAGTGTTTGATGAACATCAGGTTAAGCCAAATATCATTATTGAGTGTAAAGATTTGAGGATGGTTGAGGCACTTGTTAGTAGAGGATTAGGATTATCCGTTATTCCAAGAATGGATTACACATCACCATTTTTAGAACATACAACGCTTTTTGAATTGAAACAATTTGATTTTCATCTAGAGCCTGTATTAGTTAAATTAAAGGGCCAACAAGTTTCCAAATCGGCATCTCAATTTTGGGAAATGGTTGATTAATTAACTGCGTTTATAGCGCCCAGTTAACGGAGCAGCCGAGTACAATAATAATTGCTATGTACAAGAACCGAAGGAGTGCTGAATTTGGAAGAGTTTGAAGTTTTCCTCCCAAGAAATAAACATGATATCGATAAGGTTGAAGAAATTAAAAAACTGGATAGCAATATACTAGTGTCTTTATTGCCTGAGCTACTCGTATTTACGCAGGATATGAACTGGCCAGTTGCACCTGGTGTATTGGAAATTTTATTAACTTTCCCTAAAGAAATTGTCCCCCATGTGCATGCTGTTTTATCTTCAGATGATGATAACTGGAAGTGGTTTATTCTTCACTTTTTAGTTATTGAATTGCCATTAGAGTCAAGAGAGCAGTTTAAAGAATATTTAACGAGGGTGGCCGAAACCCCTACAGAAGTTGAGCTTGCAGAAGAACTTGATGAAATTGCAAAGGAAATTTTAGAGACACTCTGAAATAATGCTATAAAAATAAATCGACGACTCATATGAATGGGCTTCACTATCGCGGGCCAATTTTTTGTCTGTGAAGGATCAGGATTGTGGAAGAAGGATTTATCGTTTTTCAGGAGAACTTTTATATCTATTAGAAAATATTTCTAGATGAGGTGTTTGATTGAATAAGATAAAAACCGAAACAGAAAGATTAGTTATTCGATTAATAGAAGAGGAAGATTATTCTACTTGGCTTTCCCAATATGAACATCGTTTACCTTCTCAGCATAAATACGATGAAGGTAAAATAGATATGAGTATTTGTACGAAAGAATGGTTTCATGATTTAGTTACAGAACATTTTCAACTGGCTGTTGATGACAAAGTATATATATTTGGTGTGTTTAGAAAAGTCGATAATACTCATATTGGCTTTATAGACTTTTCGACAATTATGAGGAGAGAATTTCAATGGGCTAGATTCGGTTATACGATCCATAACCAATTTTGGAGACAAGGTTATGGTAAAGAGGCTGTAAAAGCAGCGATTGATTTAGCGTTTGAAAAATTAAATTATCATCGAATAGAAGCTCACATAAATATTGATAATATACCGTCTATAAAATTGGCAGAAAGTGTTGGAATGGTCTATGAATGTACAAGGAAAGGTTTCATCTACGAGAACGACAAATGGACTGATCACCTAGTCTACTTTATAAACGCAAATTAAAACCATTGAGTTGCATAAGCAGCTCTTTTTTTTATTAAACAAGTGATACCTTATTACTTCAAAAAATGTTGACATTGTCCACTAAATTCATTAATATTTGTTGACATAGTCCACAAATAAAGGAATGCGAATATGAACGTAAATGATAATATTATCGCTGATATACGGCAATTCAATCGGTTTTATACGAATTTACTTGGGTTATTAGATAAACATGTTTTGGATACCGGTTATTCTTTTACAGAGGCACGAGTAATTGTTGAGATTGGTTTGTTGGAACAGTGTATTTCAAACAATTTAGTTGAAAATCTAAATATTGATCGCAGTTACATGAGCAGAATCATTACTAAGCTTAGTAATGATGGACTAATTAGTAAAGAATCATCGATACTGGATAACAGAACAAAATTGATTCGATTGACACCTAAAGGGCTTGCTTTATTTGATCAACTCAATGAGAAATCTGATGAACAAATCGTGAAATTACTGCAAGGTTTGTCACCAATGGAGACTAAAGAAATACATGCCTCTATGTTAATGATTCAAAAGAAATTAAATATGTTGGAGGAAATATAAAATGATACGTTTTGAAAGTGATTATGCAGAAGGTGCTCATAAGCAAATACTGAGCCGACTAATCGAAACGAATGAAGAGCAGACACCTGGTTATGGTATGGATGAACATTGTGATAAAGCCAGATCTTACATTCGAAAAGCGTGTGGTGCAGATAATGCAGATGTGCACTTCTTAGTTGGAGGAACTCAAACGAATACTACAATTATCGCGTCCATTTTGCGTCCACATCAAGGTGCCGTTGCTGCTATTACAGGTCATATTGCTGTACATGAAACAGGCGCAATTGAAGCTACAGGTCATAAAGTACTTACTTTAACGAGTGATGATGGCAAAATTACAGCACAACAAGTAAAAGAATTATATGATGCGCATTGGAATGATGTCACGCATGAACATATGGTTCAGCCAGGCTTAGTTTACATATCTCATCCTAGCGAGAATGGGACGACTTACAGTAAATCCGAATTAGAGGAGTTAAGCAAAGTTTGCCGACAATGTAGTTTGCCATTGGTTATGGATGGAGCTCGATTAGGATATGGTCTTGTTTCAAAAGACAGTGATTTATCCTTAGCAGATATCGCTAGACTTTGTGATGTGTTTTATATCGGTGGAACGAAAGTAGGTGCAATGTTTGGGGAAGCAGTAGTCATAATAAATGATAATCTTAAAAAGGATTTTCGCTATTTTATCAAACAAAATGGAGGAATGCTCGCTAAGGGGAGACTGTTAGGAATCCAGTTTGAAACATTGTTTGAAGATGGCTTATACTATGAGATTTCTAATCATGCTGTGGAACTGGCGATGATGATCCGAGAGGCATTTGTTGAAGAAGGTTATTCATTAAGATATGATTCGAAAACAAATCAACAGTTTCCTATTTTACCGAATGATGTGTTAACTAAATTAGGTAAGAACTATTCATTTTCCTTTTGGGAACAGTTCGATGCTACGCAAAGTGTTGTAAGATTTTGTACTAGCTGGGCAACTAAAAAGGAAGATGTTGAAATGCTAATTGAGGATATTAGGAAATTAAAATATAGCTAAGTTATAGAGGAATCCATTTTAAAGACTTTTTGAAATGGATTTTTTTATTTACCAAATATTTTATGTCTTCTTACATAATAAATATTTTAAAATATTTGAACGAAATGAAGTATTTTACAGTCTAATGAAGGAAGGAGGCGAAAAGGATGGAATTTGAAATGACACAGCGTGCTATATGTGGGGATCATCAAGCGATACTTTCTCTTATTGAAATGGATGAAGATATTTTATATCGCATGGCTTTTACATATATGAAAAATGAGCAAGACGCTTTAGACGTAATGCAGGAGCTAGTTTATAAGGCACTTAAAAAAATGCATACCGTTCAACAGCACGAATATGCCAGAACATGGCTCGTGCGTGTCTTAATCAATTGTTGTAAAGATCATTTACGTAAACGCCAACAAACCGTTCAAATTGAAGAATATCACTTATTTGAATGGGCCATTTACTCAGATATTGAGAAATTGTTAGAACAATTAACCTTATCAGAGCAGCAACTCGTCTATATGAAATATTTTCAGCAACTAAAAAATAAAGAAATTGCCGAACTCAATCATATTCCTGAGGGTACTGTAAAGTCTAAGCTTCATCACATTCTAAAAAAACTTAGAACCTTCGCAAGAGAAAAGGAGGACTGGCTATGAGTAAACTACCGATTGACGTTCCAAAGGACAAACTTCATCAAATCCGAATCGATACATTTCGTAAAGTGAAGAGAGAAAAAAGAAAAAAGAAGCGCATCGTTTCGGTTGCAATCGTATTTTTGTGTTGTCTAAGTCTTTTATTTTCAATTCGTGTATCGCCAACAATTGCAAGCTATGTTGCAAAAATACCTGGTCTCGAGGCTATTGTATTAGCGGTAGGAAGAGATAAAGGGATAAAAGATATTGTGGATAATCATTACTATGAAGAAATCAATGTGACGCAAAATAAAGATGGCTTATCGCTTACATTGCAAGGGGTTATAGCAGATTATTCGGGATTTGTCCTTTACTATGATGCGGATGCGCCATTTGAATTATTTTTGGAGAAAGTGCAATTGTTCCAAGGAGAGGATGAAATTGAATGCGGTTGTTCTTTTACTCATAATGCAAGTAATCAAACAAACATCTCATCTTCAGTCGATTTTAGTTTTTTAGAGCCTATCGCCTATACTTCAAAGGATTTTAAAGCTGTTTTTCATTTTAATGATAAAGATAAAGGGAACATTGAAATAACAATACCGTTTTCACTACAAAATGAAATCGCACAGGAAAAAGTTTTTAATGCGAATCGTACTGTAGATGTCCAAGGTCAGAAACTTACGATTAAACAAATTCGCCGTAGTCCACTAAAATTGGCACTCGATATTGAAGTTGACGAGGAAAATACAATGCAAATAATAGCACTGGAAGATATTGCAGTCGTGACGGAAAGTGGTGAGCGTAGAGAAACAGATAGAAATCGCTCATCAATATACAGAAATAATTCCAATGGAAAATTCACGGTATATTTGCAAAGTAATTATTTCGATGATTCAGAGTCATTGAAGCTTATAATTGGTGCTGTACAAGCAGTGCCAAAGGGTGAGGATTTTATCGAAGTTGATTTTGCTACACAGAAAATAATTTCAAAACCAGATTATTTAGATTGGGATATATCTGTAGAGCAACAAAGCCTAAAAACTGCAGCAAAGAAATGGGATAATCGCGAGCGCCATATGTTCTTTGTGAGTGCTCTAAAAGCAGATGGCACGGTGTTAGAATTTGCAGGAGGCTCATACGCAGATGATGATGAGTACCTATACGCAACGGAGACCTTTAAAAAATACGATGGTAAAGCCAAAATATTAATAGACTATTACTTCAATCCTATCGGTCAAAATATTGAATTGAAGATTCCATTAAAATAAAATACAGATGTTCAAAAGGGAGGAGATCCTTTTTGAGCATCTTTTTGACTTCGGTTGATCTTTAGAAAGAGGGGATTCCCATCTCAAAGCGAATGATTAACATTAAGGAAAAGAAGGAGTTGGGTAAATGTTTCACCTAAAAGATGTTTTATCCGATCAGTTGTTAGCGAATGCAAACGATCCAAGCTGGTACGTCCCATTGACAGAGGCTGTTAAAAATCTAACAGAGGAAGAAGCTTTTTGGAAGGTAAGTGAGGAAAGTAATAGTATTGCTGAAATTGTACAGCATTTACTTTATTGGAATGAAACGTGGCAAACGAGATATAAAGAAAATAGTATACATGCAGTTCAGGCGGTAGGGAGTAATGACAGTACGTTTACCATTTCAGAAAATAAAACATTCGTTGAACTTCAGCAACAGCTATTAACAGTCCTTTTATATTGGCAAGAATTATTATCAGAACAACAGCTTGAAAGCGAAGTAAAAGGGTATTTTAATGCAAATTGGTGGCAAGTAGTGGGGAATGTGACAACGCATAATGCCTACCATATCGGTCAAATTGTTTATATACGGAAGATGCAAAAGAGCTGGCAGCGGTAAGTAAATCGCCGATAGAGCAGGAGAAACCGCCGATAGAAGTCCATGAAACACCGGTAAAGCAGGAGAAATCGCCGATAGAAGTTCATGAAACGCCGGTAAGGCAGGGGAAATCGCCGATAGAAGTTCATGAAACGCCGGTAAAGCAGGGGAAATCGCCGATAGAAGTCTGTGAATCGCCGGTAAGGCAGGAGAAATCGCCGATAGAAGTCCGTGAATCGCCGGTAAGGCAGGAGAAACCGCCGATAGAAGTTCATGAAATGCCGGTAAAGCAGGGGAAATGGCCGATAGAAGTTCATGAACCGCCGGTAAAGCAGGAGAAACCGCCGATAGAAGTTCATGAAACGCCGGTAAAGCAGGGGAAACCGCCGATAGAAGTCCGTGAATCGCCGGTAAGGCAGGAGAAACCGCCGATAGAAGTCCGTGAATCGCCTGAAAAGGAGAAACCGCAACTAAAAGCCAGTGAATCGCCAGTAGACCCGCTGTAACGGACATCAACAGCAATACAAAAAGTGTAAGATTGATTGCAGTCAATCTTACACTTTTTCTCTTTTGTCTCAGACTCTTATTTCGAATTATACTTCTTCATTAAAATAGATTTTATAAAATTTGCGATTCGTTTCCTCATCAAAGCCAACTTCAATTAGCTCATCCATTTGCTCAATATCACGTACGTTCACTTGAATTTCAATTGCGGAATCCAGTTTGATTTTACGTTTATAGCTTTTCTCAGCTTTTGCAATGGCACTTTCGGAAATCACAGTTTCGTAGGGCTTGACTGAATTCACAATAATATCTTTTTGCGTTGAATCTGCTGATTCAAATACAGTTTCAATATAGTCGTTTACTTGAAATTCTTCTTCACTGCGGAAATAATCGAGCGTTTTGTTTAAAAGGCCTAACTTTTCGGGATTGGTAAAACTCTCTTCTTTTAAAATATATTTTTTACATTCAGTTAATGCTAAGTTTGTTTTATGATAATGTTCATCAGCTACTTTAACTTTCAAAAAACGTTCTTGCCAGTAAACGACATCTTCTTTCTTTTTCGTTTTCATAAAGACAACTGGCGCTTCGTCTGCCCCCATATCTACAATGACGGCCATATTATTGATTTTCTTTACATTAATGCCGTCGATGCCATTGACAGTCACTTTATTTTGTTCATTTTTTACATCTAAAAACATTTCTTTTTCTTCAATTTTGACAATGGCAATAACTTTCTTTACTTCTGTCGACATAAAACAATTGTCAAATAGTCCAATAAATAACTCGCCGCTTTTAATATTTGGATGACCAGATGCACTATGTAAGTGCGTGGCAATATGTTTGGACTGTTCAAGGAAACTAGCTTCCTCATCAAAAATGGCTTTCACGTACGTATACACTTCATTTAATCCAATATTTGATTCATGAAAAAATTCATATTGCTGCTCAAAGTCTAGTTTGTTAAATGCTAATTGAGTAAACGCTGCTTCTAGCATGACCTCTGGTTGAGAGAATGCTTCCTCTCCAAGAACAAGGGTATCGCTTACATAATGTACAACATATTGTGCTAACTTACTTTCACTTACTTCTAACATAATTATCCACCTTTAATATAATTGTTTCGATAATTTACCTTAGCATACCCCGAGTAATAATGACATGGATTTTATATGTTGATAGACCAGGAGTTGGTGTGGTGTAGATAAAGATTCACTTGAGGTGATGGTGTTATTCTCTCGACGTATGAGTTAGAAAACGGTGAAATTTAGTGTGCATGTTCTTGATATATAGATTTATTTTGCGTAATATTCAGACAACTGTTTAAAGAAATGCTAGTGTTTTGTTATAATTTAAAAAAAGAAAATGAGGAAATAGGAAAGGAGGATGATGGATATTCGCAATAAAAAAATATGGTTATTGTTGATAGTAGTTGTGATTTGGCTAATATGGTTGTACACTAGACCACTAATTACTTTTAATGAGGCTGTACCAACATTGGATATTGCGAGCATCAATAATGTTTTGATTTCAGATATGAGAGAATCGTATTATATTGAACAAGAGGAGACAAAACGATTTACTTCAATACTAGATAGACTCTTGATGAAAAAGAAAATAATTCCTAATCGACCGGCTTTTAATGAGGATGCTTATATTTACTTTTATTCTGTAAATCCAGATCAATCCTATACAATAATTTTAGATTACGAAAGAAATATCATTGGAATTATTGAAAGGCCTAAAATGATGAAGCAATATATTCTGGAGGATAGTTCTGAATTTTTTTCGTTTGTTCAAAGTTATTTACATAATAATGAGGTAGTCGAATAAATTCGACTACCTCATTATTTTATACAGGGATTCGATTACCTTTTTCATCGTAAAAGGCGTGGATTTTTCCTACTCCTGTTACTCCTTTGAAAAGTTGCTGTTGAGTAGCCCAGTCACTCGCTTCTAAAAACCCTAACTCAATATCGAATGTTTCACTATATCGGTATGAATTAACTAAATCATTCTCCAAGCGTTGCACCGCATTATTACCTGCTTTAAGCCCTTGAATCATACCATTGCGGTGTGATTGAGATGGGCTTGAAGCGAGGAAACTAATAACACCTAAAGCAACCCCTATTGCGCTACTTTTACCGAAGACCGAATAAGCAATACCTGCAAGTGATGCAATATTTCCAATATTTGATTTAAGTTGATCTGCATTGGTTCTTCCTTCTAGGTAATCTATTGCTTCAATTTGCGCAAGTCGAATTGAGAGAATATCGCGATCTCCTTTTATTTTCTTTACTGCAATATATTCTTTCGTTACTGTTGGCACATTAACCTCTCCTTTATATTGCTATTGTGTTAGCTAACAATCTATAAAGGGGAACTAGTAGCCAAAATAACAACCATAGATGATATTTAGTTTTATAAAAACTAAGTAGTCGGAAAGGCTATTATTATATGTTCGGAAATACATTAATAATTCTTATAGAAGGTTGATAAAATACATGTTAAGTCCCCTTTATGAACAAAGGAGGTTTTAATATGGATCAATCTATATTAATGAATTTAATTAGTAATGTTGGTTTTCCGATAGTAGCGTTTCTAATGGTTTTTTGGAAATTTGATAAATCCCTAGCCTTATTGACAGAAGCAGTCAATAATAACACGCAAGCTGTGCAGTTATTATTGCAAAAAGCGCAGAGGGAGGGGGGCGAACATATAAATTGATGTTGTGCTTTAGCGGTAAAGGATCGAAAAAAATATCATAAATATATTTGAGGTGATAGCGGTGGATGGCAGATTTGAACAAGAAGTTATTGAACTGTTGACACCAAAAATTAAAGCTGTGTTAAGGCAAACTAATAAGCAAGATCAAAAGGATTTAGAGCAAGAACTAATCTTAAAAGTGTTATCAACGATAAAGAGAAAAGGATTTAAGCAACTCCCGTCCTTCTTTGAACTTATGGATAAAGAAAAAAATACGCAAACAAAAAAAGAGAATTGACGGAAATATAGAGAATTGTGAAACGATTTTTGTAGAAGGTGGAGAACAGCAAAACCCAATCGTCCATTATGTACAAACTTACAATTACAAGTATCAAACTCTCAAGTTAAGATGCCTAACTTCCATTTAGAGAGTGTTCCACATCCCAAAGCGAACAGATTTCCATAGTGAATCGTAAAATATAAGTTAGAAAAGGCTGTGCTACAGGTTTGAAAGATTTAGCATAGCCTTTATTTATATATTCTTTTATAGGAAATGTGATATTGAAGTAATGGATCAAATACAAATTAAAATAAAATATAAGTCATTAAAAGTAATTTATACATAATAATTTTTGTATTAAAATATAATAGAAGTCAAGTATAAGAGATTTTTTGCAGGAGGTAGTAGCGCAACGAAATACTATGTATTATATGGTTTAATATAGCTGTTTACACATATTGTCGTTCAAATCGTATAACTTTAGCCATTTTAAAATATTAAAAATGATTAAAGGTTGTGAATAAAGATGTTGAGAAACAAAATAATTGCAGCAGTCGTTACACTAGTAATTGGGATATTTATTATTCCGCTATTTATTGGCTCTTCTTACAGCATATCATATGGTATTTATAGTACTATATTTACTGGGCCTGCAATGCTTGTAGCCATATTGGTATCAATACTAATTGAACATTATAGTAAAATTATGAATATCTATGTCATGTATATTAAGCATTTACTTTGTGCTTTGACCTATTCTTTATTATTTAGTTTGGTAATGTCTGATAGTAAAGCTACTTTCAACGATAGCATTTATTTAACTATCTCAATAAGTAGTATATTTGTAACAATATTTGTGATTAGTGATTATTTGCTGAAAGTTTTTTATAAATGGCGATTAAATAATCTTTCAAAAAATGATTAAAATGAACATAGAAAAACAAACTCTAGGACAAAAAGACCGTTGAAACGGTCTTTTTTCTAGTTATTTTGCCAACTATCATAGGAACGTCCAACGTTCACAAATTCACTTTTTAAAAATGGCCAAAGTCCCCCGATTTCTTTAGGATTATCTGGAACAGCTGAATAAATTATTTCTGGTCCTTTCTTTAACGAATAAATGAAGCAGATAGAGGTATGTTTTGATTAAATAATCGAAACATACTTTTTTTATCAATAGAGTAAAAGGGTGAATTTACGAGAATTTTAAGTTAAATAGAGTGAAAATATATGAAATTTGATATAATTTAAAAAATAAAAATGAGGAGGAACTCTATGCGGAAACGTTCAATTTTCATAGTCATTTTTGTAGTTATAGTCAGTCTTGCTTTGATGGGATTGGATGTATATGAAAATAAAAAAAGAGAAGCTACTCTTAAGGCGGAAGCTGAAAAAATTTATACAGTATCGGATATAATGAAGGATGCAGATTTTAATGCTGATAAAATGAAGCTTGGTATTGGGATTATTGATGGGAATATAGAGGATTATGAAACGATTTTTATAGAGGAGGAAGAACAGCGGAAAAAAATCGTCCATAATTTTCAAAACTTACAATTACAAATATCGAACAATATATATATGTTAAGTGATGCAGATTATTGGTTTAAAATAAAATCAAATAAGGATTATTACATTTATATATTCAAAGACAAAAAAGAAATATGCTTTAGTAGCGATACGAGATATTTTAAAATACTGAACAGTGATGAATTTTTTAATACTTTAGAACAAGCTATTCAATAATAAACCCCTGTCTATTATAGACAGGGGCTTATTTGTGCTTACGATTAGAAGTGGTATCGAGTAGGGATTACTGAAACAGGAAGTGTCAAGGTAGTGGCCCCTGTCGTTGCGTTGAATAGTTCATAATAATTGATGTTAACAGTTATTAATCTAGCACCATTGGAGTCAGCATTGTTAAAAATATCGCTAAAGTTTTTAACGGCAGTATTTCCTTCTGTTGCTACCGTATTCCTTGTTGAATGCGGCATACCATCATAAATTAATGACAAACGAGTGGCAATAGTAGTAACAGAATAAATGCCAAACACCTTATTTAAATTTCCAGGATAAACATTTTTTAATTTATCTTGAATACTTGAATGATTTGCGGTAGAAAGTAAAAATTCTGCACCACTAAGAGTTGCATGCCTCAACTGAAGTAATTGCTCTTTTGTTAAATTTGTTGATGTAGTAGAACCTTTTCGATAATTATAAATCGCCATAATGAAATTCCTCCTTAAAATTTAATATAAAAGTGTTAAAGTTGGCCAATTTAACACTTTTTAAAGGGAAATTTAAAGCGATTTAACAACCACCTTTAGGAGTTTTTAATCTAAAAACCTACCATAGACTTGTAGTTTAATTCTTATCTTTAATATTCTGCTTTGCCAATTCATACTCTTCTTTAATTTTTCGTAACGCTTGATTTTTGATCTTATTGATAGCTTGTATCGAAACACCAAGCTCCATAGCCAATTCTCCTTCAGTCCAATCCTTCACAAAAAGGAAGTACAGAATCTCCTTTTGTTTTGCACTTAATCTAGAAACGATTTCGTACAGTTGTTTATCTTCAAAAATCATTTCTAATTTACAAGATTCAACAGGAGTGTAGAATTCAAAATTATGAAGGTTTTGTTCATCTGGAATTAAATCAAGCAATTTGCTCCCTCCATCGATGCTTTTATCTAATATCAATTGATTAAGTTTACTGTTATGGCGAATTTTTTTATCAAATTTTTGAGATTCAAAAGTTAAAGTTTGTGAAAAATAACTAAGCAGTTGAATCTTTCGACCATGAATTTGAAACAATTTTTCAATCAATTCTTTTTTGCGAGCAGTAGGCTTTTCTAAATAACTTTGATACAGCTCTTTTATTTCTGGGTTTTTCAAGAAGTTTTTAAGTAACTGATTTTGAATCAAAAAAATCCCTCCTTTGCGCTAGCGAATACATTCAAAATAATTTTTTATTTATATAAAGGACTTTTCTTGAAACAAAATCAACTATACATTTGATTAAAATTGTTAGGGGATTTTCGGTTAATTTAGTGGAGAATTGGTTTTTTTTTAAGAGGTATTTGAAGGAAATGAATATTTTTATAATGGAAATATCCTTTGTAAAAGATGGTTTCTTAGTAAATTTTTTTAATAATTACTCTCTATTTTTAATTGAAAATACTTAAAGATTCTGATAAATTATAAAAAAATAAAAGGAGGGAGTTGAAATAGATAAGTATCGTATCGTTTGAAAGGGAAGGCAATAACATATTTCAAAGATATTTTATTTGGAAGCCTTTGGGGGGAACTTTAGAAGTTTACTAATTAAAACAAGTAAATTAAAAAGGTGTGATATCGATGAAAAGCAAATCTAAAAAAACAATACTATTTTCGATGCTTCCTGTGACTTTTGCTGTATCGTACTATCTTATTGGACAACCAAAACCGAAACCCGAGGTTACAAGTGAATTGACTGAGATATTGCCAAATGGTGAAATGAAGGTATCAATTATGGAAAAAGTCGATGAAGAAACAATGAAGTGGTTTGACGAAAAAAAAGCAAATATACAATCACTCATAGCCGAACAAACAGGTTTAAAAGGTGAAGATGTGCTAGTTTCGGCAACCTCTGAATCAAATATAGGCGATACAAAGAATCAAGAAATAACATGTTCAGTTGTGCTACGCACGGAGTCAACATTTGATGACCAAATTATTCAAAACGTAGTAGATGGGATTATCAATGTTTTCAAACAAGATTCTGTTGGTGCAACTATTAATAAAGAAAATATTGTAATTACGAATAACAATAATGATGTCATTCACTGAAAATATAGTTTTTAAGATAATGTTATAAAACGAGTAAATTTTAGGAATAAAGAGGGGCTAGTTGATAGCATTTAACCATGCTTCATTGGGAATTTTAGTGCTAACATCTCTTTTTTACCTGTTTTATAGTTCGGTATGTTGTTGAACTAGATTTGTTGATAAAAACAAGAGTGATAATGATATATCACTCTTGTTTTTAAATTTATTAATAGATTAAGTTATAAGCTTTTTCAAAAAAACTATCAAATCTTCGTAAATCATCATTAATACCTATATCAGCGTATTCTGTGTGACTAGCAACTACTCTTGAAATAGCTATAGCAATTTTTCCAGTAAGCGTAGCACCGAGAATTACTCGAACAACTTTATTATTTATCACTCTATCCAATACTTCTGGAGTAGCATGAATCCAAATTTCCCAAGCCATTGCCTCAGCTGAAACTGGAAAGCGTTCTCGGAATGTATTTAAATAAATTTTACGAGCTTCTACCGCAAGATTATAACATTCTCTTAATGAACTAGCACATTGTACGGCTGTATTACCATGAATTAAAGAAATTGCGATTGCTCGTTGGTATTTCACGTTAATTCGAGCATTTTGAATAGAACCTACAGCCACATTTTCATAGATGTAATAACCATTTGCTTTGTAATCAAAATTTCCATTATCTTCAGGGAATAATGCCATATTTACCTCTCCTTTTTAATAATTTTGAAAGCAGTTTTTTCCTAGGAATTTAATTGATGCTTTCAATACTAAAAGGGACATTTTTGACAAATAATCAACCTTAAATATTAATTTTATTCCGAGAAAGATAGAGTCTATAAACCACATAAATTATGGAATTTAACAACAACAAGATAATCATCTGTATTGTTATTGTAATGACAACAAATAACACATCTGCAAATAATACAATTTCGCCTGGTGGCAATTCTTGAGCAGGAGTTGATAGAACTGCAATAAACGTAATAATAATCGAACTAAAGAACGCAGCGTAGGCAAAAAGTGCGTGTTGATAAAACTGTAGTTTAAATTTGCTAAACCAAAAAATTATATTAATCAACACTAAGGTAAATGGGAAAAGTAAAAATTGATAAATCATCATATTTATTGAGTCTTCTAGGACTGTCCAATAAAGAATTTGGGCTAAAGATATAATGATAATATTTGTAGACGCTACAATGAATGAACTATTGCTTTTATGCATTACTCCACCCCCATAACTACTTTTTTATCTATTTTATATACATATATCTTTGTTTGTAAATTGAAAAGAAACGAGGCAAATCTGTTTTGTTTTTCTTATAAAATAGTAAATAAGAAGGAAATCCTGGAGGGAATTAAAGGAATTATTTTCCTCTGAAGGCCTTGGATTAGGTGTATTTTGCTCTTCTGAAAAATTATTAAAAGTTATTGACGAAAAAAAGAGAATAGACTACTATATCGTTAAATGAAAATGATTCTCATTCGAATGATGGAGAATGTGAGGTTATAAAGTAAAAGGTAGGCGTAACATCATGACAGGTAAAAATAGTAGTTTAATGGAAAGTACTTTTACACCACTTTCTTTAGCAATGCTTCAACTCTATTTATTATCAATGTTATTTTTCACAGCATCTTCAATTTTAACAATTATTTTTCCGCTGCAGGCTGAGAAAAGTGGTATTTCTGAAGGTGAAATAGGCTTTATAATGGGCATCACCATGTTTATATGTATGATCTTAAGACCGTGGGCTGGCCAGATGATTGCGAAGTATAGTGTGAAAAAAATGATGAAATGGCTTTTAGTAGGGCATGCTGTCACACTTACGCTTTATATATTATTTGGTATTCATAGCCTTTACGTTGTGCGAGTGTTGCAGGGAATCGTACTCGCCTTTTTTTCAATGTCGATGCAACTAGGCATAAGTGACTTGTTAAGAAATAAAGATCGTGGACAAGGCATGTCAATGTATACTCTTTCAACAGTTATGCCTTCTCTCTATGGTCCTATATTGGCTATAAATCTTTGGCAACAATTAGATGAAAAATACTTAATTGGTTGTATTATCGTATTGGCAATTTTGCCGTTACTTTTATTTATTCGTGCTCCTTTACCACAAGATCAAAAGACAGTTCTTGCTTTTTCATTTCGAGAATTGCTTGGTGCAGTCAAAAAAACGACCAGTAGTAAAGGACTCGTTATTGCAGCTATTACAATGATATTAGGTTCTACAATAATTGGTGCAATATCGACGTTTTTACCTCTATATATGTTAAAGTTCAATCTTGGGAATATAGCAGTATATTTATTTATCCAAGCGCTTGTTGTAGTAGGAAGTCGTTTTATTTTGCGAAAACGAATCCCCTCTGACGGACATTGGCATCCGAGTTTCATTATACTTGTACTTTTGTCATCCACCATTGGAACAACAATGCTAGCCTTCGGGGAACATCTTGGCTACTTCATTTATCTCTCTGCTATGTTTAATGGTTTAGCATCTGCCATGTTATATCCTACAATTGTGACCTACATATCGTTTGCCATTCCAGAAAAGAAAAAACATATTTTACTAGGGGTCTATCTTGCAACTTATGATTTAGGATTTTCATTTGGGAGTTTTGTGATGGGTATTGTTGTACAGCTGACATCGTATGCCATAATGTTTATTGTATGCTCCATTGTGGCTCTTATAGCTATTGGATTAGTACTGTTAAAACGTAATATTCGCTAATTAATAATTATCCCTCTGTTCAAATAATTTTCGCTATTTGAACAAGAGGGATTTAATATATTATTTTTCGATTTCAACGATAATCTCGTCCATATCAAATTCTTTTAAGCTTGCTTTACTATTCATCAATCTATATTTCCCTTTAATGGAGCCATCCGTATTGTAATCGACTCCGTCATAATCCGAGAGTGTTACTTTTGGTGTGATGATGAGTTTGGATGCCTCAGGATTTAGCGCCTGGAAGGTTTTATTCCAAGTCATTTTGACATCATTTGTACCGGCCCCGCCATGATAGTTGCTAACATATTGATGTCCTAAATTATCTTTTACTTCAATATCTATATCTGCCATATCCCATTCATTTTCTATTTCCTTCGAAACAGCTTGTTCGTAATTGATTTGGAATGATGTTGGTGTAAGCGTGATATTTTCAATATTTACTGAAATGCCTTCCGTTTCACTGTGCTGTTGAATGTTTTGCACTGTAATATTTGCTTTGTCTAAATGAAAACTGAATTGCCAGTCACCAGTAATGTGCTCTTTATCAGTTGTCAGATCTGAAAGGATATAATCAAGCTTCCAATTTACATTGATGGAACTATACTTCTCCTCAGTAAAAGTTGTGGCTTTCCCAACATATTTATTTTCATCTATTCGCGAAACCTCGTTTATTCCATCACCTTTATTTTCTATCAGCGGGATTCCCTTAATATGAAGTGTTTCCCCCATGTATTTATTAGTTTCAATTGTATATGTGACAATGAGCTTTTCACCATCATATATGGCATCATTCACTGTTACCTTGATACCATTGCTATTGGCAACTCCATTTATTAGATTGGCATTTTCTTTATAGTCTACAGATAAGCCATCGTTGTTAAAAAATTTAAAGATATTACCTAGAATTGGAATCTCTTCTGCGTTAGCAGTAAACGATAAACCTAAGAGGGTGGAGGCAATTAAACCTAATGCAAGAGAAGCAGCAGTTACGGACTTTTTCCATTTCTTTTGTTTGCTAGCGTGAATATTTTTCAACAGTTCTTTTTTTACTCTAGCCTTTTCAAACGCACTGACTTCCATTTCTTCAAACTCTTCTATGTCAATGTCCAAATCATTTAAGTGCTTATAAATATTTTTCATACCATACTACCTCCCGTAAAAAAATCAGATGCATGTACTTTTAGTTTCTTTTTACAGCGGTAAATGCGATTGTCGATAGAAGCTTTCGTTTTTCCAAATCTGCGAGCGATGTCTTCTGAATGTTCACCAAGGAAAAATTTTCGAATAAAGATTTGTTGATCAATCGGATCAAGTCGGTTAATCAATTGCATGAGTTCCGATCTATTTTCATTGCGCAGCAAATCCTTTTCTAAAGAGTCAGCACTAGAAGGCTCCAAGTAATCACTGGAAACCTCTATATTTTTAGCAGCTTTTCTGTAATAATCAATGGCCTTAAACTTCGCTATCGAACAAATCCAACTTTTGAATTTCGCAGAATCACCATCGAAATCTTTAGCATGATGCCACACAGATAACAAAATATCATTCACGCATTCATCTATCATGCCTTGGTTATTAAATGGAGATAGCACTTTATAGGTAATGCCCTTTATTAGGGATAAATAGTTGTCCACAATATATTCGAGTGCGTCTTCTTTTCCAAATTGCAGACGCTGGATAAAATTTGTTTCATTAGATTTCATCTAAAATGGCTCCTTCAAATTTTTGTAAAGGCCTTTACATCTACTATAACGAAAGGAAGCCAGTAATTTCTCATTTTAAACTTAAAAATTTTCACTAAAAATATTTGGAGGGAGGAGGTGAGAGATAATTACGTTAAATGAACGATAAAATGTTAATGAGGGAGAAATGAGCTAATAGCTTTTAGAATTAATGCCGTACGTTGTCCATAAAATGGTGCGTTCCAGTTCGCCACTTGGAACCGAAAAATTACAACAAATCACATCATCAAACTTTTTTTGATCTAGCTGAATAATTTCTTTTAACTTTATAACAATTGAATGACATTTTTTTATGTGACATGCTTGTGACATTAGTATTTTACAATGCTTGTGAGGTGAGGTGAGGAGATGAGAGTCAATCAAAATCGTTCGAAAAGGAGTATTCTTTCGTTAATTATAGTTTTTGTCCTATTACTCGTAGGAGGATGTGCAAGTAAACAGGAAGAAGAAAAACAAATAAATATAGAGGCAGGTACACTAGCAAGCAAGTTATCATTTTGGGATGAACAGAAAAAAGGTACCAATTTCATGAATTCAAAATCCATACCAGAAAACTATACAGAAGTTAATAAAGAAAACATCGAATTTATACGCTTAGCTCCAGATAAATGGTCAAAGGACAGAGATTTTTTATTTAATGATCAGCCAGATTCAAATCCCAAAAAAGATTTTTTAATTGGTAATGTAGATCATTATGAAGGTATTGTAGAAGAAGATTTTGAAGCATTAAAAGCAGACTTGGATGCAGCTTATGAACGAGGTTCAAAAGTAGTGTTAACAGTTTTAAGTTTGCCAGGAAATCGTTGGAGACAATTTAATAATCGTCAAAACGATGATCGAATATGGCAGGATTTAAGTTATCATCAGCAATCAGCGCAGTTTTGGCAAGATCTTGCTACTAGATTGAAGGATCATCCCGCTGTTGTTGGATATAATTTAGTGAATGAGCCACACCCTGAAACAGCTACAGGATTTAATGATTTTTGGACGCAGGATTATAGTGACTGGTACAGTCAAGTGGAAAATACAGCTGCCGATTTAAATAAATTGTATGAAACGATTGTAGAAGCGATTCGCTTGGTGGATAAAGAAACACCGATTATTCTTAATTCTGGATTATATGCAACTCCTTGGGCATTTGAGTATCTGAAACCAATCCAGGATGATAATGTACTGTACGCATTTCATATGTATGAGCCATATGAAATGACAAGTCAAAATCGTAAACGAGGATTCGAGTATGCTTATCCTGGCAAGGTGAAAGTAGGAGAGCAGAAAACGGAAAAAATGTTTAATAAAGATACTTTAAAAGACTTTTTACAACCTGTAGATAAGTGGGCAGAAGAAAATAATATTCCTGCTAATCGAATCATTGCGGAAGAATTCGGCATTAACCGAATGGTCAAAGGTGCTGATCAATATTTATCAGATCTTATTTCAATTTTTGATGAATATGGCTGGCATTGGGCGTTCTATGCATTCCGTGAAGACACATGGGAAGGCATGGATTATCAATTAGGAGAGCAACCGCCAAATTGGAAATATTGGGAGGCATTTGAAAAAGGAAAGCTACCAAATCGAGAACAAGTAGAAGTAAGTAATCCATTATGGGGTGCCCTGAAAAATGGATTAGAAAAGTAAAAATACGTATGCTACTCTATCGTATAAATGTTAGAAAAAAGGTGAAGTCTTCTTTTAAGGTTTTCACCTTTTGCCTTTTATTATGAGAAGAGTTACTGGTAAGACAGATAAGGAGTTTATATAAAGTGAATATACTAATAGCTGATGATGAGAAACACATGACTGCTATCTTGAAAACCTACTTTGAAAAGGAAGGTTTTAATGTCAGTATTGCTTTTGAAGGAGAAGAAGCACTTGAAATTTTTTATTCAAAAAAAATCGATCTTGCAGTTTTGGATTGGATGATGCCTAAGTTAAGTGGCATTGAAGTATGCAGAGAAATAAAGAAAGTAAGCTTAACGAAAGTGGTCATGTTAACAGCAAAGTCGTCCAATGATGATGAATTTATGGCATTAGATATTGGGGCAGATGAATATATTCGTAAGCCATTTGATCCGCGAATATTAATTTTAAGAGTGAAAAAAATGCTTGGAACAGAAAAGTTGGCTGAAATAAGGAATTTGAAAATCAATTTACAAAGTAAGAAAGTATTTAAGGACGAAGAAGACATAGTACTCTCTAAAAAAGAATATGACTTATTGAAGATTTTATATGAAAATAAAGGGCAAGTATTATCTAGAAATTCTTTGTTATCAATGGTTTGGGGCTTGGACTATCTTGGTGAGGAACGTACAGTCGATACGCACATTAATAGGCTGCGTGACAAGATTGGAGATGACCATATTATAACCCATAGAGGAATGGGGTATAGCTTTAATGATAAAGTTGAATAAAATTGGAAAGAAATTGTTATTGATGGTGAGTGTAATTATGCTCATCGTTTTCGGTGTTTCCTTTTTGTTAAACAATTACTTTTCCGCTAATTATTATTTATTTAAAATGAAAAATAATGTTAACGCCGTTTATGAAGAGCTAAAGGATTTAACAATTCCACAACTAATAGAAACACAAGAAAAAATTGAAAATGATAATAACGTTACAATTGTTATTATTCAAAATAGCGGTAGTACCGATGAAATTAATGAAAATATCGAATTTGCATTGTTTAAAGATAAAATTGTTTTAAATAAATTTTGGATTACGGAGAATTCTCTAGAAAAAATAAAGGAAGGAAAAACAGTAAGACTATTATTTAATCAAGGAAAACTAAAGTCGAGCCTTCTAACTGTGCTGTATGAGAAAGATCAACATTTAGTGTTAGTAGGAACAGTAGTTGCTCATAATACAGATGCTTTAAAAATAGTAAACCAATTATATTTATATTCCTTATTGCTAGGAATTATAATTAGTATATTATTGGTAGCACTATTCTCTAAGAAAATTATTACTCCTTTAGAGAAATTAAAAAACGTAGCAAAAGATATTACAAATTTAAACTTTAAAGAAGTGGAGATAACCTCAGGCGATGAAATTGAGGAGTTGTCACACAGTATTAATGAAATGAGTAATTCTTTGAAAAATGTTCATTCACAATTAGAAAAGAAAAATCAAAGTTTAAATACGTTAATTTCAAGTATCTCTCATGAAGTAAAAACACCCTTGTCATTAATACAAGCATATACAATTGGTATTAAAGATGGTTTTGATGATGGCTCCTATACGGATATTATTTTAGAACAAGTAAATTACACTTCAGAAATGGTGGATTATTTAATCAAATTATCTAAAATCCACGAATTAGAAGTGAAAAAAGAGCCATTCGAATTAAAGCATCTTATTCAAAAAATTATTACACAATATAATATTTCATTAAGAAATAACAATGTGCATGTAGTGCAAAATTTAGATTCAATACAACATTCCTTTATTTATGAAGATAGTAATCAAATAGAGATTGTAATGAATAATTTAATAAGCAACGCCATTAAATATGGCGAAGAGCAGTATTTCGAAATCAACTTAACAAATGAAGATAAAAACAAAATAAAGTTCTCGATACGAAATAAAACGACAAGTTTGCAACAAGAGCATCTTCCTTTTATTTGGGATGCATTCTACGTAGCAGAAGAATCGAGGAACAAAGAAATTAGCGGGACAGGCTTAGGATTGTCGATTGTTGCTAGCATCTTAGCTAAAAATGATTTACAGTATGAAGTGGTGTTAGTAGACTCGTATATTCGTTTTACGATATGGTTTGATTTAGTTGAATCAAAATAAAACAAAGAACGGGCATCTATTTGGTGCACGTTTTTTTCATTTATTGAGTGCCTTTTTCTAACAATCATAAAAAGTACATATTACTGTAACATAGCACCTTTATAATAATGGTTATAGATTTGAAAGGGGCATTTATATTGGAATGAAGAGTTTTAAAAGGATTGTAAAAATAGTTTTATTACTGATGGTATTAATAGGTTTATTTGTAGGGTACGCTTTTAAAGTTGAACCAACAAGGCTTGTCATTCATTCGTATGATTTAAATGAAGACAAGGGTGAATCAGTCAAAGTAGTTCAAATATCTGATATTCAAGTTAGTGAAACTTACACAATAAAACAATTAAACCGTTTAGTAGAAAAGATTAATCAATTATCACCTGATATTATTGTTTTTACAGGGGATTTATTCGAAAATTTTTCTACATTTCAACAGAAACAACAAGTAACTGAAAATTTATCAAAGCTTAAAGCTACCGTGGGGAAATATGCAGTTTGGGGAAACCGCGATTACGGTGGTGGTGCTTTTAAAATATATGAAGATTTATTAACGAATTCAGGTTTTACTTTATTAAAAAATAGTGGAGTAAATGTTACTGTATTAAATGATAAGAAGCTATTTATCGGAGGATTGGATGATGGTTTGCTTGGAAATCCAGATATAGACCAATTGTTATCGCAATTGGATGATAGTTTTGATTATAAAATTGTACTTATGCATGAACCAGATATGGCAGACTTATTAAAAGATACTTCAATTAATTTGCTGTTAGCTGGGCATAGTCATGGAGGACAAATAAAAATTCCATTTATGAAAACAATGACTACTTCCTTAGCTGAAAAATATAGTGATGGATTTTATACTATTAATAAAAGCAATGGGATGCAGCTTTATGTAAATACCGGAATAGGGACATCTAGAATTCCAGCTCGTTTTATGGTCCCACCTGAAATCTCCGTTTTTAATATTCATTTGTAAGATTATATATAAGTTGTCTTAAATAATCTTATAGTTATATACTTTAATAAACTGATTATATAGGGAGTTGAAAGAATGTTGGCACGATCTAAAGTATTGTATTTTGTCTTTAGTCTGATGGCACTAGCTTTTGTTCTGACAGGTTGTGGAACATCAAAAGAGGATAAGACAGTGGAAGAAAAAGTAGATTATGCATCTGCAGTGAAAGAAAATCCAATTGTGACAATTACGATGAATGACGATAAAAAAATTGTTATTGAACTAGAGCCTAAAGTAGCACCGAATACAGTTGCTAATTTTATTTCTTTAGTAAAAGATGGTTTTTATGATGGGCTTATTTTTCATCGTGTAATTCCTGGCTTTATGGTTCAAGGTGGAGATCCTGCTGGAAATGGATCTGGTGGACCAGAGTACTCGATTAACGGTGAGTTTACGAATAATGGCTTTGAAAATAATTTAAAACATGAGCGCGGTGTTATTTCAATGGCACGGACGAATAACAATCCAAATTCTGCGGGCTCACAATTTTTTATTATGGTAGAAGAAGCGTCCAATCTTGATGGAGATTACGCTGCATTTGGAAAAGTCATCGAAGGTATGGAAACGGTAGATGAGATTGTTGCAGTTGATCGAGACGCTACAGATAAGCCGTTCGAAGATCAAATCATGAAAAAAGTCGAAGTGGATACAAAGGGCTTTGACTATCCTGCACCAGTAGTGCAAAAATAGTATTAGACATACTACTAAAATTTAAAAGCACGTTGATTGACCGCAGTGTTGCGGCTGGTCAACGTGCTTTTCTTTGGAGAAACAAAGATAATTTTGCTCCTCATTTTTTTATTTCAGTAATTTTAAAACACCTTGGCTCATTTGATTTATTTGAGCCATCAAATGGTTTGTCCAAAATATGTCTCGTAAAGGAAACTGTTACGACAACTCTGTTATGGAGAATTTCTTTAGCATTATGACCCCCCTACGAATTGAAGTTCCACGTATCATGCTTCATTTTTATGGAAATTGATTTTATAAAATTTCTTAGGTCTACCTCGCAGTTTTTCATGTTTTTTATAAATTAATTCAGCTACTCCTTTTTCTTCTAATTCATTCAAAATACGGTTAGAGCTTCTGATTGTAATGCCTAAATGTAATGCTATATCGTCAGAAGATAATTCATTGGTATTCATTTTTTCAATAACGGAGAGAATTTTTTGCATTAACAGCATAGAAATATTCAGTTTTTCACTTAAACGCTGTAACTCCGGCGTTTCCTCTTTTATATGTAAAACCATTTTCTCTTGCGTGTTTGGCGCAATGATTTGACCATTTTCTGTAATAATGCAAGACGACTTTTCTTGTTTTTGAGCCTCATGATTTGCAATATGCGCTTTTTTTCTGGCATCATCAATACTTTGACCAACTCCCCAGCCAATGGTCACTGGAAAAGGTAAGCTCTCAGTTAATGTTTGTTCTAATCCATCATGTGAAAAATTATTAGTAACTGTCAGTAATTCTTTTTGAGATGTAAAGATTTCGAAATGTACACTTTGTTTTTGAATAATCATCGATAAGTGATTTTTTTCTCTATATTCCAATAGGGTAGTGTGTAAAAGAATTTGATTGAATTCTGTATTTACATTTTCTACTTTAGATGGAATCAGTGCATCACTTGTAATTTTTCCAATGGCAATAATACTCTCTGTTAATTGTTTATGCCGAACTTCCTGAATTACTTTTTCAAATATTTCTTGAATAGTTTGTGGAGACGCAGTTATCAGCTCTGCGGTCACACCATGCTCTGAAAGTTTGTTTAATATATTACTAAAAGCTGTAATAGATAGTTCTACTTTCCCGGATCTATTCAATTCAATATGCTTATCTAATAAATCCTCGTAAAAATTATCCGTAATAGGTAAATGGATAATATGAGCTTCCTCATCTTTTGCATATATTTCCTCTAATTTTATTAAATCCGTGTAGCCACTAAAATCAAATGTCACTTTTGAAAAATCGATATTTGGATATTTTCTACTAATATGAAACAGCTTTTTATAAAAATCACGCTCATTCGCCATATAATAATGAGTTGGTATTTGATAGTTAATCTGAGAACTTTGTAACACTAGATGTGCCAAGCCATTCATGACAATCGCATCAAAAAATATATAGTTTTCCAGATATAAAGGTTTTATTTCTGAAAGTTTTCTATATGTAAAAAAAGTCAACTCGCAGCGTTCTTTTAATTTTTCTTGGATAGGTAAAACATCTTGTAGTGAATTATGCGCTACGATTACACCGATTCGAATCAAAGTTAATTCTCCTCCTAGATTATCTATTAGTTCTAGTATATTTGACAAATGCTGTCTATATCAATATAGAAGTGTATTTTTTGAATTTTATTGATTTTTTTAATAGTCAATCTTATAATAATTAAAGACTGTCTTTAATATGTCTAAAAATAATGTGTTTTATCACAAGGGGGACTTTTTTTGGAAAGAACCGGTACGACTAAGCAAAAATACATAATTCTTGGAATTTTGTTTATGACGTGGATTGTCAACTATCTGGACAAGCTTTCGATGAACGTGGCGATTATACCGATAGCAGAAGAATTTAAGTTGAATGAAACGCAAGCTGGATTAATTATTAGTGTATTTTTTTTGAGTTATGCAGTAATGCAATTAGTTGGAGGTTTTCTTTCTGATAAATACGGGGCAAGAAGAATGATTCTCATATCCGTTTTATTATGGTCTATTTTCACGATTCTAACTGGTTTTGCCTGGTCATTTATATCGCTTATTGCGATACGACTACTATTTGGGATTGGAGAGGGGAGCTTTCCTGCAGCTAGTTCATTAGCAGTTGCAGACAATTTCCCAAAATCTGAACGAGGTCGTGCTAAGTCGACGCTTACTGCCGCAACGACAATTGGCAGTATGATTTCAGCAATATTAGCTGCCGCTTTAATAACTTCGATTGGCTGGCGGAATTTGTTCTTTATTTTTGGGGTTTTAGGGCTTTTCTTGACGATTGTCCTTTATTTCTTTTTAAAGCCAAGCGAGTCACAAATAAAAACGGCAGTAACAACTACAGCTACTAAGGTGCCGTTAAAAAAATTATTAAAGATGCCAATGTTGTGGCAGTTAATGTTGATGTACTTTGGCGTAAGTATTGTCAATTGGGGGCTCACATCATGGATGCCAACATTTATGGTGAAAGAGAAAAATTTAGATATGGTATCGATGGGCACACTTGCAATTATTCCTGCGTTTGCCGCGCTCATTGCAGTTGTGCTTACAGGTTGGTTGATTGATAAGTTTGCAGTAGGTAAAGAAAAGTATTTGATAATGGTTGGTGCTGTCATTGCAGGAATTAGTTTATTTTTCATGACAAGTGCTTCTTCCATAACTATGGTGGTAACTTTCCAAGCTTTAACATCAGCAGGGTGTTTATTTGCTACTACTACGATTCTGACGTTACCACTGAAATATTTCTCACATGATGTAATTGGTACTGCAACAGGGTTCATGTATTTTGGAGGACAAGTAGCTGGTGCAATTTCGCCATTTGTCATGGGATTCATCATCACAATTTTCGGTGGCTCCTATTCGGCAGCATTTATGTTCTTAATGGTGATGATCATCATTCCAATTGTTACGGCTATGACATTACAAACTAGGGATAAAATCTCACCTGATCCATCCTTTTAAAGTGCTTGAAATAAAAACTATTGGAGTGATTATTTATGTCTAATACATTAAATGCTATAAACGAGCTATCCAAAATTATTGAAGATAAGCGAGATAAGTTTATCGATATCAGTAATAAAATTTGGAATTTCGCGGAAATCCGTTTTAAAGAATTTCAATCTGCAGATTTGTTATGTACGGCATTGGAAAGTGAAGGATTTGATGTTGAGAAAGGTGTTGCAAATCTGGAAACAGCCTTTATCGGAAGTTATGGCAGTGGAAAGCCAGTCATTGCTTTTTTAGGAGAATATGATGCTCTGTCTGGTTTAAGTCAACAAGGGGGGACTGCCATAAAATCTGCTATAGAGCAAGGTGGTAATGGGCATGGATGCGGTCATAATTTACTTGGAACAGGTTCTTTAGCCGCAGCCGTAGCTTTACGTGACTATATGGTGAAACATAATATTTCTGGAACAATTCGTTACTATGGCTGTCCGGCAGAAGAGGGGGGCTCTGGGAAAACGTTGATGGTACGTGCTGGACTTTTCGATGATGTAGATTTTGCATTATGCTGGCATCCAGCCGATCATAATTTAATGATGTGCACAAGTTCATTAGCGAATACACAAGTTTCCTTTCAATTCACAGGTCGTGCAGCGCATGCGGCTCAAGCACCACATCTTGGACGTAGTGCGTTAGATGCTGTTGAGCTGATGAACGTTGGGGTCAACTATCTCCGAGAACATATAATTCCGGAAGCTCGTGTGCATTACGCAGTGACAAATACTGGTGGATTGTCCCCTAATATTGTCCAAGCAGATGCCAGTGTACTTTACTTAATACGTGCACCTAAAACGAGTCAAGTAAATGAAATCTATGAGCGTGTTTGTAAAGTTGCACAGGGTGCAGCATTAATGACTGGAACAGAAGTGGAAATCATTTTCGATAAAGCTTGTTCCAATCTTATTCCAAACCATACGATGCAGCAAGTTATGTTTGAACAATTTGCACAGCTAGGAACACCTGAATTTAGCGAAGAAGACTATCAATTTGCGGCTGCTATTCGCAATACGTTGTCACAACAGGAAAAAAGCGGTGGAGCACTACTCTCTATACCGGTATATAGAGAGATTTTAGCAAAAGAGAAGGATGCGCCATTGTCAACAGCCTTACTTCCTTACCATAAAGCTTTTACGAATGTGACGATGCCAGGATCTACAGATGTAGGAGATGTGAGTTGGGTTGTGCCGACTGCACAATGTACAACGACTTGTCATGCACAGGGCACACAGTTGCATTCTTGGCAGGCGGTTGCAACAGGCACGACGGCAATCGCTCATAAAGGTATGCTACATGCTGGTAAAGTTATGGCGGCAACTGCTGCAGCAATGCTCGCTCAACCACAATTAATAGATCAGGCAAAGCAAGATTTAAAAGAGCGATTGGGTGACGATGTTTATCAAAATCCGATTCCTGCAAAAATAAATCCTTCGCATGTACAAAAATTCTCATCTGATGTAATCGAGTAATAACAAAAGCGTCAATGACAGAACATACTGTTAGTTGACGCTTCTTTTTTTACGGTGATCCATCATAAAGCGAAAGCAGTTTTGAAAACGATGAATTAAAGGGCTTTGCTTTTACGTTTTAAAATGGAAATCGCTTTACTTAGTGCAAAATCTTTTTCATCGGAAAATATGCTTAGCCTGTTGGCAACGATAGGGGCGAGTGACTAGGTTTTATGTGTAGAGTCGCCAATTCTGCTCGTACATCAAGACCTGTAAAGCTTTCAATTTTTGGGTTAATTGTTGAAGAACACACAGAAGGCATGACTCAACAAAAATCAAGGTAGCGAGGTTTGTGGTTTAGTGTGGTGAGCGAGGAAAGCATCCACCATAGCAGACAACAACGGCATAGCAAAAAAGTGTTAGATTGATGGCAGTCAATCTAATACTTTTTGTCTTTTGTCCCAGCCTCTCCTCTTTTATTGATGAAAAGTACTTAGGAAAGGAGTTTAGGAGGTTACTGTTACTGCATATAAGATGGTACATACTCTTTTTACATCGAAATAAGCCAAATAAAATCATCTTCAGCTATAATTTGAATGTCGTGACCGAGTTGAATTAACTGCTCAGCCTTTAAATGTTTTGTACTTTTTTCTCGTCGGTTTTTGCCAAGAATAAGGAAATCTGTCTCTTTTGTCACGGCCCCTTGCATGAAAGCTCCATAAGCTCGGGCCTTTTTTGCAGCTTCAGAACGTGTCATTGTGGAGAGAGCTCCTGTAAAGACGATTTGTTTATTATAAAATGGATGCATTAAACGTTCGGATGGATTGGATAGGTAGATAACTTCTGTATTGTCCTGATTTTTGTTCATGTTGGTCTCCTAAGAGGTTGATTTTAAAGGAGTGTAATATCTTGCTTTAAAATTAGACTTACTCTTCCAGTATTTTTAAAATAGTACTTTGTCGTAAATATGTAATGTTATATTGTATGGATAATTGCTGTAAAAAGCAAAGAAGCGCCTGTATTTGACCAGTGATGAGCAATTTCTCATATTTTTGCTTTTCCTCGGATGTAGCAACTTTACGGAAATACCCCCACATATGCTGGCACGCATTGCGCATGCTGCCGTCAGTAGGTATTTGTTGTAATGCATCTTCGATCAATTGTTCAATTTGTTCATGGGGCAGTATATCGCGCATTGCCAGCCGAAGCTGATTGTAATGCTTTTGGCTATGAAACATGACACGATACTTTTCTTCTCGCCATAATTTTTCAGTTCGTTGACGTTTCATACAATCACCTTCCCATAACAATTGTTTAAATTTATTACAGTATAAACATCATACATGTTGATTAACGACATTTCTATGATATTTTAGCTAAACAAACAAATAAAACACTGTAAGTTGGGAGAGATGAGAAGGTCTTGCCCTATTTTTAAAACGCCGAGCGGGATTTCCTCCGTTGGGTAGGGTAATATGTGGTGATGTATGACAGTAATGATTGAATTACATTTAGCAAATTGGTATATTAATGTATAAATAATAAATCGATGATGTGATCAAGTAAATAAGTATTGTGAAACAGAAATTATAGCCTAGGCTGAAAGCTATATCACCTCTTCTTATTGAACCCTATCACGGAGATGTCAGTTAACAACTAACCGAGTCGTTTCGTTACAAACGTTTAGAGGACTTAATATAGTTATTAAGTCGAACTAAGGTGGTACCACGTCAATTAGCGTAAAGACGTCCTTTATTAGGATGCTTTATGCTTTTTTTATTATTTAAAACATAGGAGGAAAAGAAGATGGCTCAAAAAATAAACGATTTTTCAAAATGGTATGTGGATACGATTCAAAAAGCGGATTTAATGGATTATACGCCAGTTCGTGGCTGTATTGCTTTTAAACCAGACGGCTATGAATTATGGGAGCACATTCAAGCTGAGATGGATATGCGGTTTAAGGAAACAGGTCACCGCAATGCTTACTTCCCGATGTTAATACCAGAATCATTTTTTCAAAAGGAAAAAGATCATATTGAAGGATTTTCACCAGAGCTTCCATGGGTTACAGAAGCGGCGGGTGAGAAGTTAGAGGAGCGCTTAGCATTACGTCCAACTTCTGAAACAATGATTGGACATTTATATTCAAATTGGATTAAAAGTTATCGTGATCTTCCAGTTTTAATTAATCAATGGGCAAATGTATTCCGTTGGGAGAAGAAAACGCTACCGTTTATCCGTACTTCTGAATTTTTATGGCAAGAAGGTCATACTGCCCATGTCGATGAAGAAGATGCACGTAAAGAGACAATGCAAATGTTAGCAATTTACAAAGAAGTAGTAGAAGGTTTGCTAGCGATTCCAGTATATGATGGACAAAAGACACCATCTGAACGTTTTGCTGGAGCGGTTGATACATTCTCTATTGAAGCGATGATGAAGGATGGAAAAGCTGTGCAAGCGGGTACATCCCATTACTTAGGTACAAAATTTGCTGAAGCATTTGATATAAAATATTTAAATAAAGAAAATAAACATGTTTATGTGCATACAACTTCTTGGGGTACATCGACACGATTAATCGGGTCTGTCATCATGGTGCATGGCGATGAGCAAGGTCTTGTTTTACCACCAAAGATTGCACCGACTCAAGTTGTGTTAATCCCTGTCGGACCATGGAAAAAGAACCCTGCTATTATCGAGAAATTAGATGAAATTTTTGCAGCGTTAAAAGCAAAAGGAATTCGTGTTCGCCTTGATGACTCGGATCAATCGCCAGGCTATAAATTTAATGAGTGGGAGTTAAAAGGTGTACCGGTACGTATTGAGTTGGGACCACGTGATTTAGAGAATCAACAAGGTTTAATGAAAGCCCGTGATGAAGAAGAAAAAGTTTCTGTATCTTTAGAAACAATTGTTGAAAGCATTGAAACAGAACTTGAAACAATGCAAACACGTCTTTTCGAAAAAGCAAAAGCTTTCCGTGCGAATAACTCGCATACACATATTGATTCAATGGAGCAGTTACAACAACATTTAACTCAAGCTGAACAGAATGAAACAATACCAGGTTGGATTTTAGCAGGTTGGTGTGGAGACGATGCATGTGAAGAAAAGGTAAAAGAAGAGACAAAATTCACAACACGTAACATTCCATTTAACCCACCAGTTACAAAGGATACTTGCATTCATTGTGGGCATGAAGCAAAACATACAGTTTGGTTTGCACGAGCTTACTAATTTACGACGAAGTACAAATATAAAGCGTTTCAACAATTTTGTTGAAACGCTTTATTAATGACTTTTTACTCATATTCTACGGCTCTAAAAAATTTTATATCACTAATATAGATTTTAGAAAGATAATTGTAATAATAATACATAATTTTTATTATTAATTGGTTTAAAAGTGTTAATAGTTTAAAATATGTATATATTTACATTTTAAGGATAGATGATATACTAGTAATTAATAGGAAAAATAGTTGTAGAACCAGCAGACATTTTTATTTTTTACCTCTAGTTTGTTTAGAGAGTATGATACATATGTAAGTCCAATGTAATAAATGGTTAGAACTTTTTAAGTCATTTCAGTAAGCGCTTTCATTGATGTGAGGTTAAATTGTATTTGATATACCAGAGTCGAACATCCAAAATATTGCGCATTGTTAACAGTCCATTTTAATCGTTAGAAAGCTGTAAGGTGAAATCTCAATAAAATAAATAATTGGTAGGGTGAATGATGGAGGGAATTAAGCAATCATTAAAGATAATTGCAGGTAATTATCAACTATCAGATGAGTTTAATCGCTGTTTAAACGACTTATTAGATCAACATGAAGGTGGTGATTTTAGTGGTTTAAGTAAATTGCATTTTCAAATGAATGGTGGCACATTAACGAAATCTATAGAAGAAGTTTTTAATCTTCTAGAATTATGGATTCTTTTTACGGATATCGTTGATGATATTGAAGACGGTGATGAATCAAAGTGGGGAATAGATGGGAACATATTGTTGAATGCTTCTACAGCTTTAGTTAGTATCGTATTGTTGGAGCTAGAAAAGCTAGAGATACCTTATAAAAGTGAGGTTACTCGTTTATTTTGCCATTACTTACTACAAGCGGTTGACGGACAGCATCATGACTTAATGAACAAGATAACATCTGAAGAAATGTATATAGATGTTGTTAAAAAGAAATCAGGTTCATTAATAGCACTTTCATCCACGCTTGGCGCAGTGTTAGCGACTGGAAAGTATACAACAAAGCTTGAAATGAGTGCGCACTATATCGCAATTGTCGCTCAACTTAAAAATGATTATAACGACTTATTAAATTTACAAAGAGATTTACAAGTTAAAAAAAGAACCTTGCCTTTACTATATTTATTACAATTCGAGGATTCGGCATTTGACGAATTGCGATTGTATTATAGACAGCAAGGGAATGCAACTACGAAGATTTGTATTACTAAACAGCAGATTGTAGATTCTGGATTACACGTTTACGTGCATCTAATACAATCTAAATATCTTAATCTTGCACTAGACTTATTAAAAGAAGTATATCCAACACAAAATGTTGAAATATTCAAACAATATATTTAGATGAGGTGAAGGACATGTTAGAAATTACTCAATATCTTCAAAAAAACAAAAACATTTTAGACCTTTTAAAAGAGAATAAAGTATCGCTTTTAAATATCAATGAATTTGAAAAAAATTTAATTTTAGAGTCTTTTGAACAAGGCGAAAAGAAAGTATTAAAAAATAATCTTTCTGCTTACTGGCGCGCGTAATTATTACCACTAAGGTCATTTGTAGACTTTCCATTGTGGTTAATAGTCCTGTCATTAGGAGTACTTGTTTAAGCACAAATAGGGAGGATTTTACAAATTATTGACGTAAATGATAAGCTTAGAATTAGAGGGGATGAAGCTATGTATCAATAGTTCATCTCCTTTTTTTATTACATAGCGGACTTATTCAAGACAAATACAAATAAGCTATCTTAAGAAATAGACAGCCCATTTGTATTTACAGTACTTTTGCAAAGCAGACAAGTGGTCAAGCGGAAATTCCCTGTCTTATTAAATGACTTCTACCACCGTCATTTTCCCAACGATCAATATCCCTTCCATCTTCGTCCCACACATCGGGTCTTTCTCTGTAAGACATTTTCTACATCACCCTTTATTCATTAGTTCATTTCTATATTATGTAATGTTGTAAATTTTAGTTCATAGAAAAGGTTGTCATCGCCGGTAAGTCGGTGTGAATCGCCGATTAACTAGTTCCAATCGCCGATAAAACAATGTGAATCGCCGATAAGCTAGCGCAAATCGCCGATAAAACTGTAACTATCGTTAATAGAAATTGAAACGACAATTTTATTGGGAAGAAATTATAAATTCCTCTTTGTAAAGCTATATTTTTGCATATGTGCCAAGTCGTAAGGCGCATATACTGTAGTGAGGAAGGGGGGAGGTGAGCAAATATGAGAATTAACTGGAAAGTTCGATTCATGCATAAGCCGTTTGTATTAGCGTTGTTTTCCATGCTGCTACTACTCGCTCAGCAAGTGGGAGCTTTGTTTGGCTTTGATTTAACAAGCGGAATGAGTGAGCAACTAACGTCCATTTTGAATACAGTGTTATCGATTCTTGTATTAATGGGGGTTGTTGTTGATCCGACTACAAGTGGCACCAGTGATAGTGAACGTGCTTTAATGTATCGCAGACCAAGATAAACATTTCATTACATTTAAAAAAGTGTAATTTTACAATAGAATGAATATGATATAATGTAAGAAAATTCTAATAGCTAGGGGGATGATTGATTGTCGCTTGAAATGGAGCAGCGAATCGCTAAGCTTGAAAAGGAGATGGAAGAGTTACGGCAGGAAATGGATGTGTTAAAGCAACAACAGTCACAACAAAAGACAACTGTAAAAAATGTTAACCGATCCATTACTGTACAACCTGCATTACCAGAGCCAACACCAACACCAATACAAAAATCAACACCGAAAACTAATGCTCAGCCACAGCGTTCATTTGAGGAGCAAATTATGTGGGCGCTCCCGAAAGTCTTTATGGTTATTTTAGTGCTGGGAGTGTTATGGGGGCTAAAGCTAGTTAGTGATTATGGCTACTTATCGAACGAGGTGAAAATCATCCTCGCTTATTTATTATCAATCGCATTAGGGGCTATAGCTTATGTTTTAGAACATAAAAAGCTGGCATCACCAGCTGTAACCGTTTCCTTATACGGTGGGGCATTTATCGTAGGAATTTTAACAACCGCGGCTGGTGCTATTTTATACGAGGTATTAGGCTTAACTTTAGCACTGTTCATTGCCTTTGGGTTTATTGTCTATGGTATAGCCATTAGCTATTTAAAGAAAAACGAAGTGCTTACTTTATTTGTTGCTTTTACCTCGTTGTTACTACCATATTTACTAGAGTATATGGATTTTAGCGCGTTCATTATATTAATTTTTGTGATCGTCCTGTTTACAATGCTGCAATTCGTTATACTTCAACATAAACAAAAAATTGCGCTCTATGTCACAACCTTTTTCTCTATTATGGCAGTAAGTATTGTAGCGTTTATGAATAGTGACAATCGAGTTATTTTTGCAATAGGACTGCTCATTACACTTGCAATCTTTTACACGAGTTGGTGTCGCTTATATAATGCTGAATCTAAATCGAAGCATATTCATGCTGGACTACAATTCAGTTTAGGGATCTTTAGTTTACTCCTTATGAACCTCGTAAGTAGTCGGCTTGAATATAATGAGGTACTATTGCTTGGACTATGTATTTTGTTTGTAACTGTAGCGAGTTATAGCTATAAGCAAAAATGGCAGGAGGCATTTGATAGTGCTGTAACACTCGCATTTATTACACTTTGTAATACAGTATTGATTATGAATATACCAGAAAAGGTTGATGATTTACTTTTACCATTCATGACATTTGCAGGTGTTATGATGAGCTTACGACTACGAGCAAGTTTAATGAAGGTCGTTAGTTCATTCGGGTTTTCAATTGCACTTATTTTAAGCTATATCGTACATGAGCCGACCCCATTTTTTAGCATAGGACATATTAGCTTAATACTGCCTGGCGTATACTTGTTAATTATTTATATGTATACAATACGTCAGAAGGAAACATTGAATGCTTTTGAGAAAATAATGAAGGATTTATATGTGACAGATATTTTAGCTGTTATTACAGCTGGATACTTCCTTGCTTATATTGCTAAGCTTGATAGTGTTTATGTTACAAGTGCTAGCAATTTCCCGCATTTGATGAGTATCGGTATAGTGATACTGTTTGTGGGCTCGCTGTTGCTACCTGAAAAATATAAAGGCCGTGCATTAACGCCAGTTGTCGGTCTGTTTTTCCTTCTTGTTACGCTCATGCTCAGTGTGATCCCATATAATGTACAAGGAATTGTATGGTTGAATATTGGTACTAGATTAGTTTATATTGCAGTATTTGTAGCTATCATCTTCGATTTACTGATGAAGGGGCGCATTTATCAAATTTATCAACAACATATGACGAAATTTTTAGATCCAATTGTCAGCGCAAGCGTAGTATTCACGATGATTGCACTATGCGGTCTAGTGTCACAGCTAGCTTACAATAATCTACTGGATTGGAAACTCAGTATTGCATTCACGACAATAACACTATTCTTGTCGGCAAGTTTGTCACTATGGCTCGGCTCAGTACGACACTTACGAATACTTCGGCTTTCTGGCTTTGCCATACTAGCCATCGCATTTGTAAAGCTTATATTCTTCGATTTATCGGCACTCGATTTATTAATAAGAGCAGTACTTTTCATTGCAATTGGTGGAATTGGCATGCTGCTGTCGGGGCGGTTGTTGAGGAAATAACGAAAAATCACAGGCTAACATTTAGTGTTTGCCTGTGATTTATTTTTGAAATAATAATAGCTTAGAAATTTTCTAGTATTATTGGTTCGGTTGTTGTAGTTATTTTTATTGTATTTTGATCCCGTGTTTCGATAAACTTTTTAATCATTTCAAAATCATAATTTACACGTAATCTAGATTCAGAAGTTAAATCCCCTGTATTTGCTTTTCCCCTTAATGCGGTTAGGACAATTCTATTTGCAGAAATTCCTCCATTTATTTTAATATTAGACCCAAAACCATACATTAAAAAATGACCTTTCGTATAGAAGAAACCATCAATATTACTGTAATTATTAATAGCTGTTTCGGAAGAAATATTTGAAATATTTATAAAGTCATTTGCGAAGAAGAAGTTGGTACCTCCATTGTATCCATTAATAACACTTGATGTAATATCAATATCTTTTAAAGAGTAAAAAGTGGCATCCCCATTTAATTTAGCACCTTTAATATCAATATAACCTTCTACATAGTATTTCCCTTGTAAAGTAATATTGTAATAATTGCTTTGGTCATTTTCTAAAGTATCGGTTCCAGCATAAGGACCAATTAATAAATTTCCTTTAATATAATAGGAATCTTTTTTATTACCATAGGAAGTATTTTTATTTTTTTCACCCTTTATAGTAATAGTATTACAGGCATCCGTGTTTTTATCGCAGCTTTTTAATAATGTTTTCCCGCTTGGGTTCACTTCCTCCTTAATATTTATTGTATCTTGCAATACATTTTGAACAATCACTCTAGGTTTGTTCTTCTCACTAAGATTATAGTCTTTAAATAATTTTTGAAGTTTGCTTTGTTCATTTGCATCCATTTCATTAACTTTAAACAAAGTATAGCTATTACTTAAATAGCTCAAAGATGGGGCTTTTATAAAACTATCAAATGAAGTACCCGTTATATTTTTTTTCATTTCGATAATATTTTTTTTAGGATTCACAATAATTTTTGGAAATGAATTTCCTTCAGCAGCAGTAAGTTTTGCAAACGTACTATCTTTCCAGGTTGGACTATTTAAATAGCCGCTAAATGCTGATTTATTTAAGTAAATATCTCCATCAGCTTTTATATCACCGAGCACATCAATACCACCAAATAAAAATAGATTCCCACCATTTCCTTTTTCATCTGCATTTGTCGAGATGGCATAGTTAAGTTGCTCTGGAACTGAGCTAGAGCCAACTACAATTTTTGCATAACTAATATTATGTTGATTTGATTTATTTGTAATTCCTTCACTTTTTACAGTAATTATTCGTTTTAAACGATCTTCTTGTTTATCAGAAAATTTTTCGCTTTTTTGAATACATATTTTTGTATTTCCTAATTTCCCTTTAATATTGATGGTTTTAGGGCATAGATAGTTAGATTTACTAGGATCTTCGAGCGAGTCTTTAAGGATTTGTTCAAATTCTAAAATAGTTACACCGGTCCCCAATTTTTTGTTTAAAATATGTGTCGATTTCAGTTTGGATATAGTCTATGCCTTTAGTAGATAAATCTTGGGCAAGAACGACCTCTTCTCTTTTATGATTTTTAGTGTAGCCACTAGTTGTGATTATTTGTAAACTTATACCTAAAATTGAGACGATAATAATCAAGCAAAAAACAATATATAACGCATATCCATTTTGATTACGAAGAATTTTTCTCATTGGCGCACTCCTTGTACTAATTTTTTATATCCGGAATACTTTGTATTTGGTTTTCAAAATAATATACTTTTGAAAACTTTTTATTATCGTATTGTAGCGCTAACTTTATATGGTAACTTACTTTCTTATTTGTACTAGTGCTGCTCTTTATATATGAATCTTTGTGGATTGTTATATAGGGATTGGAAACAAGGTACTCTTGATTTTTTATGTTCAATTTCATAATTGTTCTTCCCTCGACAGTAGCGGGAGTAAAGCCTGTGATTATACAATTATTTTTGTATTCAACTGATGTTGGCTTTGAGCATGATGATTCAAGTATTGAAGTATAGATTAAATATTTTTTGTTAATGTCATCAAACTCAGTTTTTCGTACTTCGTTTTCTTTTAATGTATAAAAGTTTTTAACAAGATTACTCATGATTAAATCAGCTTCGTCTCGAATGTTGTTTTCTATTATTATTTTTTTTTGGGTGTTTATACTATTAGTGAGAAAGGAGAAAGAAAATATGGCAATAGTGACCGTCAATACTATTGTTACTAAAACTTCTATTAACGTTAAACCGCATTCATCAAGTTTATTTTTTTTCAATTTGAACATACCCCTCTGTGGTGCTTGAGATTATTCTATTATTTATTTTTTTACTAGAAGTCACTGTTACTACTATATTTATTTTGTTTTGATTAATTTCAGTTGTAATTGCATTGGAAATTACATTTGTGTTTGACGGTTTAATGCTAACTGTATAGGTAGGAGATTTAGGATCGTCTATTATTTTTACTGTTTTCGGGTAATCTTTAAAATAATCTTCTATGTTAGTAAATTTTTTTTCTTCAAGCCCTGTAGCCTTTAACCTTTCTAAATAAGCATCTGCTAAATTAATAACCACTAACTTTTCATTATTAATATTTGCTGTACTATTTGCCTGAACAAAAATTTGAGCAAAGCTTAATAAAATAATAGATATTAATACGATAGATGCTACAACTTCTAATAAAGAAAATCCTCGCTGTGATTTTATCCTTTTCATATACTCACCTCGATTATAGAGTGCTTTATCCAAAAATTCCGTTATGTTACAAATTGATAGGTAGTTTTCAGCCTAATTATATAGGTTAAAAAACACATTTACAATATAATGAAATGAATGAAATTACACACTTGATATATATATTGTACAAAAATGTGACAAATTTTAGGTTAAAAGATATATTCAAACGAGATACCTTTGTAGTATTATAAAAATATAGATATATAGTAATGATTTTAAATAATATAATAGACATTCATTTTTTCAATAAATTAGTAAAGGTTGTGAGGCTATGAAATTATATTTGAAGTTGGGTGCGATTATAGTAGGTTTAGTTGTGCTGTTAGCTTTATGGCTTCCGAATCTAATCATAGATCGTGCGCTAGCAAAAGGTGATGGCTCCTCAATTGGAGGCGTTTTAGTAAAAAATTTAGAAGAGGATGCAATAGAGGTAGCTTTGCAAGAAGCTATTCGTGTTTGGCAAGATACGCCAATTACTGTTGAAGGTGCAGGTGTAACAACATCACTCGATCCAAAATTGTTAGTATTTGACGTCGCAAGTTCGGTGGCTGAATATCGCAATTTAACGGGTAAGCCTTGGTTTGCCTTTTGGGAGGGAAAACGAACAGTTCATATTCCTTTACAAGTCATAGGGGACGAGCAGCTGACAAAGCAGCTTGAATCTATGGGGGTATGGGAGGCAGAAACAACTTTAAATGAAGTTATAGCGCAAGCATCTTATTTAAATAATCATAGCATTGAAGCAATCGTTGCAGATACGACTTCTATGGAAGCAGAGCGATTAGCATTATCAATCGAGCAAATACCGACAAATGCAAAAGGTGTTTTAGCACTAGTAAATACGTTAAATGACTACATTATCGCTCCGAATGAGCCGTTCTCCTTGTTAAGCGTTATAGGAGAAAAGGCAGAGGAAGCCAATAGTGAAGGGTTAAATTTTGTAGCTTCTTTAATTTATCATACGGTACTGCAAACAGAATTTGAGATTTTAGAGCGCCATGCACAAGACAAAAAGATTGAGTATTTACAACAAGGTTTGGATGCAGCAGTCAATCGTGCATTAAATAAAGATTTGCAATTTATCAATGATGCCAACCAACCGAGTAAGTTAAAACTAATGATTGAAAACGATTCATTAAAAGTAGAATTATTAGCTCAAAACAAAGAAAAAGAAATTACCGTTCGTGTAAGTAAAGATAAAATCGTACAGCCGCGAATCATTACTCGCTATTCAAAAGATTTAGCCATTGGACAAGAAGAGATTATACAAAATGGACAAGAAGGTGTGCGAGTAGAAGTGTATCGATCGATAATGGAAAACGGTAGTTCTAGAGAAGAATTGGTGAGCCGTGATTACTACGCACCAATCAATAGAATTGTCGTTCAATCTTCAAGACAGCCTGCAGTAAGTGATGGTACAGGAGATACTTCAAATGATGCGGATTTACAGGTTGATTTAGATGGGGACGGATTAGCGGATTCGCCAGAACAACCTTCTAAAAATCCATCTACCAATAGTAACACTTCGAATACAAGTGGATCTTCAAATACAACATCGTCGAATGATCCGGAAATTGTTTATGGTTACTACGATAAAGGCGGTAATTTTGTACAAACAAGTCCGTAATGAGAGGAGCATATGCAAATGGCTGTAAGAACTGGGCGTAAGCGTTTAGGGGATTTACTTGTTGAATCGGGAGTTATTACGAATGAGCAGCTAGAGTATGCTCTTACGACGAAAACAAAGGAAGAAAAGTTAGGCGATTTTCTAATTAAAGAAAATATCTTAACAGAGCAACAATTAATTGAGGTGCTGGAGTTTCAATTAGGCATCCCACATATTCATTTAAATCAATACTCAATAAGCCCGGATTTACTTCAACTCGTTCCTGCGGAGCTAGCAAAACGTGCAAATATTATTCCGATTCGACGTGAGAAAAACAAGCTATTTATCGCGATGGCAGACCCGATGGATTATTTCGCAATCGAAGAAGTCCGCATGGCGACAGGCTGTCAAATCGAAACAAGTATAGCCGCAAAAGATGATTTATATCGAACACTTACGAAATATTATGATTTACAGGAATCAATGGAAGCGGCATTGCAAGATATTGGGGCAACTGCTGGAGAAACACAAGTAGAAATCGAACGTGAAGATTCACCGATTGTGCGACTCGTCAATCAAATTATTGCGAACGGTGTTGCGCAACGTGCGAGTGATATTCACTTTGACCCACAAGAAACGGATTTACGGGTTCGATATCGTGTAGACGGTGTGCTGAAAACTGAACGGTCTTTGCCTAAGCACATGCAAAGTATTGTACTTGCTCGTATTAAAATTATGGGCAACTTAAATATTACAGAAAATCGTATTCCACAAGATGGACGTATTAAAACAAATGTCAATTTCAAGCCAGTGGATATTCGACTTTCTACGCTACCAACTGTTTATGGAGAAAAAGTTGTCATGCGTATTTTGGATTTAAGCAATGTAGCGAATGCGATAGATCAGCTTGGCTTTACAGAGCGCAATGAAGCATTTTTCCGTAAAATGATTGCGCACCCGAATGGCATTATGCTCATTACTGGCCCTACTGGTTCAGGTAAGTCCTCTACATTGTACGCGGCTTTAAGTAACTTGAACGAAGAGGGCGTCAATATTATTACAGTAGAAGATCCTGTGGAATATCAGCTCGATGGCATTAACCAAATTCAAGTGAAAGAAGAAGTTGGTTTAACATTTGCAACTGGATTACGTTCTATTTTGCGACAAGACCCAGATATAGTAATGATTGGGGAAATAAGAGATTTAGAAACTGCGCAAATTGCTGTGCGTGCCTCCTTAACAGGGCATCTAGTGTTAAGTACATTGCATACAAATAGTGCGGTGGAATCTATTTCTCGTTTGCAGGACATGGGGGTAGAGCCGTTTTTACTATCTTCTTCATTAGTAGGTATTATGGCACAACGCTTAGTGCGTAAAGTATGTCGAGATTGTGGAGAAACCTATGCATTTACGAATCACGAACTAGAAATCATGCAGAAAAACGGCATTGAAGGGGTAACACATGGCAGACGTGGAAGGGGCTGTCCTTCATGCAATCAAACGGGGTATCGAGGGCGTATGGCCATCCATGAAATTTTACCAATCGATCGGACGATTAAAGATTTGATTTTAAATCGTAGTGGAGATAGTGCTATTCGCGACTATATGAAACAAGAAGGCTATTACACGTTACTAGTAGATGGATTGTTAAAAGTTGTTGAAGGACAAACGACTACTTCAGAAGTATTACGTGTAGCAAATGTAGACTAGGATGTGAACCGTATGATGACAACATCGAGAAATATAGAAGAGCTTTTAACACGTTCATTTGAGGAAAAGGCTTCAGACTTACATTTAACAAAGGGGATTCCTCCTGTATATCGCATCCATGGTCAGTTGGAGCATTACGGGACTGAACCGCTTACTTCAGAAGAATTACAAACGATGGTGAAAGCTATTTTACCTGACCATAAACTCCAAGAATTTCATGATAAAGGTGAAACGGATTTTAACTATTCATTGCCCGGGAAATGTCGCTTTCGTGTAAACGCCTATCATCAGCGAAATGAAATGACAATCGCGGCACGTTTAATTGAAGCAAAAATTCCGTCGATTGAATCGTTAAATATGCCTCAGGTGTTGTATCAGCTAGCTGAAAAACCACAAGGACTTATTTTAGTAACAGGTCCAACAGGTTCTGGGAAATCGACGACACTAGCTGCGATGATTGACTATATTAATGAAACGAAAGCAAAGCATATTATTACACTTGAAGACCCAATTGAGTATTTACATACACATAAAAAGTCGGTCATCAATCAACGAGAAGTAGGTGTGGATACACAAAGCTTTGCCAATGGTTTACGTGCTGCGCTACGTCAGGACCCTGACATGATATTAGTCGGTGAGATGCGTGACTATGAAACGATTTCAACAGCCATTACAGCCGCTGAAACAGGTCACTTAGTAATGGCGACATTGCATACAAGTAGTGCACCAACGACGATTGATCGTATTATTGATGTTTTTCCACCACATCAGCAAGGTCAAATTCGTGTGCAGTTAGCGAATGTATTAGTAGGGATTATTTCACAGCGTTTATTTATTCGAAAAGATGCAAAGGGGCGTATTGCAGCAACGGAAATATTAGTACAGGCACCGTCCATTGCTAACTTAATCCGCAATGAAAAGGTACACCAAATCCCAAGTGTAATGCAGACAAGCCGTGCGCTCGGTATGCACACATTGGAGTCATCCATGCAGCAGTTAATTGCAATGGGGAAAATTTCGTTGGAGGATGCAAGACCATATATGAATGCGGGTGAGTATCAGTGACCGTTTTTCGCTACAGCGGACGTACTAAAACTGGTACACACAAAAAAGGAATTATTGATGCAGTCAATAAAAAGGCAGCACTCGAAAAATTACGCACGCAAGGCATTAATGCGCGAGAACTGGAAGAGTCGAAAAGTCTTTTGCATAAAGAATTAAATCTCGGCGGTAAAGTGAAGCATCAAGATTTCGTTATTTACTGCCGTCAATATGCAACGCTCATCCGTGCTGGGGTGTCAATCGTTGAAGCAACACATATTTTAGGTGTGCAAACGAAAAGTAAGCCACTTAAAAAGGCTTTGGAGCAAGTAGAAGAGGACATCCGTAGCGGTACTTCATTTTCAGATGCAGCGGCAAAGCATCCAAAAGTTTTTCCAGTGATGTTCGTTAATATGATGCGTTCTGGAGAGGCGACAGGTAATGTGGATGACACTTTAGAGCGACTAGCTGGTACGTTAGAAAAGCAATTTAAAATAAAGAAAAAAGTGCAATCAGCATTAACTTATCCAGCTATTTTATCGGTGCTAACAATCGCAGTAGGGATGTTTTTAATGATTTTTATCGTCCCAACATTTATGGCAACTTTTGAGGACATGGATTTAGAAATGCCACTATTAACGGTTATTGTTGTCAGCGTGTCAGATTGGTTAGTTAAATTTTGGTATATAGTGATTGGCATGTTCTTGTTAGCAGTCATCCTGTTTAGGTATTTTTATAACCATAATCAGCTCTTTCATTACAATGTAAATTATGTGTTATTACGAATCCCTGTATTTGGCGTTTTAATGCAAAAAAATGTCATTGCTCGGATGACAAGAACATTATCCTCCTTGTTTAGTAGTGCAGTGCCAATATTACATGCACTCACGATTGTTGAAAAAGTTGTAGGCAATCCAGTTGTAGGAAAGGTTGTTTTAGAGGCACGCGAAAATCTTGAAAAGGGTGGCACATTATCAGAGCCATTAGAAAAAAGCTGGCTATTTCCACCTTTAGTAACGCAAATGACATCGATCGGCGAAACAACAGGTTCGCTCGATTATATGTTAGAAAAAATAGCCGATTTCTATGAGGACGAAGTCGATCGCTCGGTCGATACATTAAAATCGTTAATCGAACCATTAATGATACTCGTTTTAGCAGGAGTTGTCGGCGTTATCGTAGCAGCAATCTTCCTACCGATGTTCGCACTCTATGAAAGTATGTAAACAATTGATGATTTAAAGGAGGTGATGTAGACAATAACTAGCGTCGTTACGGGTGTACGTGTTTTCGCACTAATTATAAAAACATTATTAAAGGAGGAACACATCATGTTCAAAAAATTACTGAACAAAAAACTATTAAAAAACCAAAAAGGTTTAACACTTATCGAGTTACTAGCTGTAATCGTGATTTTAGCAATTATTGCTGCCATTGCCATTCCTGCGATTGGGAATATTATTGAAAATTCGCGCTATAATGCTGCTAAAGCAGACGCTCTTAATGTAATTAATGCGGCTAATATTTATTTCACCGATGAAGGATCCAAAGATGGCGCTTCAGTTACTATTAAAAAGCTATTAGAAGATAATTACTTAGAAAATGCTGGTGTATTTGTATCAGATACAGCTTCAAAAGTTGATATGGTATCGGGTGGTAATAAGATAACTGGAACAGTAAAATACTCAGGAGATAAGACAGTAACATTTACCGGAGCAACTATAGCTGGGATTAATGAAGATAAGCAAAAGGGGAGTAAAGACCTAACTGCAATAATAAAATAATATTTAATCTTTATAGAACATCTAACAACCCTAGTTAGATGTTCAAGTAAAGAATTAAATAATAAATATATATTTTATACTACTCAAAAGGAGGCATCTTTTCACATGTTTAAAAAGAAAAAGAATTCGCATGTGTCGATTGAAATAAAGGATTATGTTTTGCGTGCGCTTGTGGCAAAAGGTGCTGATCCATCGCAGTGGAAGGGCTATGAGTTGCCATTGGCGCAAGGAATAGTCGAAGGTTCAATAATCAATGATGAAATCGTATTGTTTGATATGATGAAAAATCATGTTGCTAAATGGGCAGGCAAGAAGCAAAATGCTCGTATTTTTGTACCAGATACATCCGTGTTGCTAAAGAGCTTTGAGCATCCGCATGATGTTGAATCAAAAGAGTTAAAAAGCTACGCTGAAATGGAGCTTGGGCAAACGATTCATTTACCATTTCATGAGCCACTTATAGATGTTTATGATCCAACACCGAATGATGGACAAGCGATGTTATTTGCGGCTCCATCAGAAGAAGTAAATAAAACAATCGGGATGTTGCTCGATGCTTCGCTAGAACCGCAAGCTGCCGATATTCGAGCGTTATGTAATATTCGTCTATTAGAGCATATGCAATTACTAGAATTAGACAGAACATATTTAATAGCAGATTGGTCTATAAACGAATTGTCGATTAGTATTTATTCGTACGGTCAACTAGAGTTTTTACGCTATCAATCGTTTGAAACAAACTTAGCAAAATGGCAACCAAAAGAGCAGGAGGAGTTTAATTACTCTTTCCATTTAATAGATGATCAAGATAATTATCAATTGACACTAACGGATCAAATTCTTGAAATTGATCGTATTATGAACTTTTTTAAATTCTCGTTACATAAAGGTGAGAAAAGTGTAGATGATATTTTCCTTTTAGGTGATAATCCTTTATTGCCTACGATTACTGAGTTTCTAAGTAATAATTTCACGACGCCCATTACGGTGTTAAATGATGCTATGGTACAAAAATTATTCCCTCAATTTTCTGAGAAGTTTGCGAGTCTAATAGGGCTGGCTTTGAAGGAGGTACACTGATGGTACCTGAAATTAACCTCTTACCGAATTTAGAAAAACAGAAATCAGCACCAATACTCTTATATATATTCATTATTGTACTCGTTGGTATCGTTTTAGCATTCATGATAATCCAATACTTCCAGGCAAGAGGCGAGATTACGAAATTAAATGCACAGGAAATAGAGTTGACGTCCCAGCAAGAGCAGCTACAAATAGAATTAGATGGTATACGAAATATGAATGCAGGGTCACTTGAGCAATCGGTTCAATTTGTCAATCATGTAGCTTACCCTGTGACACCATTAATAGATGAGACGCAAGCATTATTGCCAGAGCAGACGTATTTACGGAATTATAAATTTGGTGAAACAACTATAGAAATTACCGCTGATTTTGAAACGATGTCAGCTATTTCAAACTATCTTGATCAATTAAACGTAAGCCCTTATTTCACTGATATTCAAGTTGGAACAATTGAAAATTTTGAGTTATCGATTGGGGAGCAGAGCGAAGTAAATTTGAAGGATAAATATCAAGAATTACCACGTTATTCGGTAACCATTACGTTGGCAATTGATTTTATTTATTTGGCTGGAGGTAGAGAATCATGACAAGCAGCAAAAACTCAGCGATTCTTCTGCTTACCGCATTAGTCGCAGCATTGTTATTTGCACTCTATTACTACTTATTAACCCCTAAATTGGAAGAGGTAGAAGCGAAGGAACGAGACGTTAGTGCACTTCAACAAGAAATTGCATCAATTCAAGAGCAAATTACTGCATTAGATACGGTACAGCAATCACATGGTGTAAGTATGCTATCTTTGCGAAAAAAAGTGCCTCAAACACGTGCCATTGAAGGCGTTATTCGAAATATCGAAGAAATAGAAGCAGTCACAGGAACTCGGGTTGAAGCTGTAGAATTTAATAATTATGATTCACTCGTGATGGACTCTTCGATTATTGACCCAAACTCGCCAGCAAATGAGGAGCAAGCGGTCACAGCACAACAACCTACTGAAAATAGCGAGCAAGCAGATAGTGAAGAAGGGGATAATGCATTACCAACGTCTACTATTGCTAAAGAATCATTACCAGTAGAATTGAAATTAGTGACGTTTAGTATTGATGTTGTTGCTATAGATACGAAGGCAATGCTTGAATTTTTAAAGGAAATTGAAAAAATTGAACGTGTGATGAAAATCGACACATTAGATATTACATTAACTGGGGAAGAGGCCGTATTCGAGGAGGATGCAGATTCATCCATTAAAGCTACCATTCAGGTAACAACCTTCTATTATGAGGGAGAACAATGATGTAAAGGCGCGCATACTCCAAAGTATGGGCGCTATGTTAGTTTAGGAGGCAATAAAAATGGAAATGGCTTATACAATACTAGTATTTGTATTTGGACTAGTTTTTGGATCGTTTTTTAATGTTGTAGGCTTACGTGTGCCGCTAAAGGAGTCAATTGTTAAGCCGCCTTCTCATTGTACGAGCTGTCAAAGACAATTAACAGCAATTGATTTAGTGCCCGTTTTATCCTATATTTTTTTAGCAGGTAAATGTCGTAGCTGTGGACAAAAAATTTCGTGGATTTATCCACTAATGGAGTTGTTAACAGGCGTATTATTCGCCTTTTCATATTGGCAATTGGGCTTTAGCGAAGAGTTTATCGTAGCGATACTATTGATTTCATTATTAGTAATCCTTGTCGTATCGGACTTTGCATATATGCTTATTCCTGATAAAGTGCTTTTGTTTTTTTTACCGTTATTAGCTATTGGACGTATGCTATCGCCATTAACGCCTTGGTGGGATAGTATCGTAGGTGCCGTCGTTGGCTTTGGCATATTATATTGTATCGCTGTTGTATCACGTGGTGGTATGGGCGGTGGCGATATTAAATTATTCTTTTTACTTGGACTTGTACTTGGTACAATAAATACATTATTGACATTATTTGTAGCGGCGGTAATTGGTATGATTGTCGGGATAATCGTGCTCAAAGTACGGCAACAAGGTCGAAAAACGCCGATTCCTTTTGGACCATCCATTGCTTTAGCTGCAATTATCGTGTATTTCTATGGGGATGTCATCATTGATTGGTATGTAGGATTATGGTAAGGGGGTATATGGATGAAACCGATTATTGGTATTACAGCATTTGCGGAAGACGATTTATCGTCAAGATTGAATGTAGCCTATAGTAAAAGTGTCATTGAGGCTGGTGGCATTCCACTTATTATTCCACTAGGGGTAGAGGAAGATGTAGCACAAATTTTATCGTTGACGGACGGTTTATTATTATCTGGTGGTCATGATGTGCATCCATTTGAATTTGGAGCGGAGCCTCTACCGAAGCTAGGACAAATACATCCAGAACGAGATAAGGTGGAACTTGCCTTAATTCATGCGGCTTTTACAAGGAAAATGCCAATTTTGGGGATTTGCCGTGGCATGCAAATACTTAATGTTGCGTTAGGTGGAACTTTATACCAAGATATTGATAGCGAATATCATAGTAGTAAGCTGTTAAAGCATACTCAACAAGCAGCTCGGGGTGTTGCTACACATTATGTACAAATTACGCCAGATACGTTGTTAAAATCAATTATCGAGGAAGAAAAAATTGCTGTGAATTCATTTCACCATCAAGCTGTAAATGTATTAGCAGAGAAGCTAATCGTTGCAGCGAAATCGAGTGATGGTCTAGTTGAAGCGTTCGTGCACGAAGACTATCCGTTTTGTTTAGCAGTGCAGTGGCACCCAGAAGAACAAGCAGTTGTAGGGGATTTAGCTGCACAGAAGCTTTTTACAGCCTTTACTGAGGAGAGCTTAAAATATAAAAGAGAAGCATGAGTGCTTCTCTTTTTTGTTTGCTAAGTATGAGAATGCATTAGTGTACACGGCGATATAAGCCGACTACTTGTCCTAAAATTGAAACTTGGTCTACAATAATCGGTTCCATTGTAGCGTTTTCTGGCTGTAAGCGGAAATGATTTTTTTCTTTGAAGAAGCGTTTAACTGTTGCTTCATCTTCTTCTGTCATTGCAACGACAATATCACCGTTATCTGCTGTTGCTTTTTGCTTCACGATGACTAAATCGCCATCAAAAATACCCGCCTCAATCATCGATTCACCCATGATTTCTAACATAAATAGTTGATCTTCACTTGTACCGTAAATATCAGGTAATGGGAAATATTCGTCGATATTTTCGATGGCAGTAATCGGTGATCCAGCTGTTACCTTACCAACAAGCGGTACATGGATGACGCTTTGCTTTTGAATTGAATCTTCTGGCTCTAAAATTTCAATGGCACGTGGCTTAGTAGGGTCTCGTCGAATAAAGCCTTTTTGCTCTAAACGAGCTAAATGTCCATGAACCGTTGAGCTTGATGCAAGTCCAACTGCTTCCCCAATCTCACGTACAGATGGCGGATACCCTTTTGCACGTACTTCTTCTTTGATAAACGCTAGTATATCCTCTTGTCTTTTCGAAACTTTTTTCATGATTGCTCACCTCTTTTTTTATATCATTCTTCTTACTATCTTCTTACTAGATAGTATAGCAGAATGCGAACACTTATGCAAACATAGGTTCGAAAAGTGTTTGACAAAAACGTCTGTTCGCTTTATCATAAGAACATACATTCCGAACAAACATTCTTAAAAGGGGATATGATGAATGAATTGGTTTAAAAAAAATACACATATTTCAATTTTATTAGGCGCATTTTTACTATTTGCAGGTTATCTTGTTATAACTGATCCTGGAGACATTACTTACACTGAAATTTATATCGAACATGGCGATAGCTTATGGTCGTTAGCTGAGCAATACCGTGGTAAAATGGGTATGGACGACTGGATAAAACTTGTGAAAGCCGAGAACGAATTACATAGCGTAAAAATAGTTGCTGGAAAATCACTCGTTATACCAGTAGTGGGTGACAATCAGACACCCACCAATTCAATTGAAATTGCGAGAAGTGAAAGATGATGAATAAACAAAGAACGGCTGTAATTTACTGCCGTGTGAGCACCGAAAAAGAGACACAAAGTTCTTCATTGGAGCGTCAACAAGAAGAATTACTTCGTTATGCTAAGGAACAAAACTACGATGTGAAAAATGTTTTTTTGGATAAGCATAGTGGTTATGATGTTGAGCGCGAAGGATTACTTGAAATGCTCGATTATATTAAAGAAAAAGAGATACACGCATTATTTGTGCAAGATGAAACGCGTTTAGGGCGTGGTAATGCACGAATGGCTGTACTTCATTTATTGCAAAAAACGGAAACAGATGTTTTTTCCATGCGTGATGCAGGGCCTGTACAATTGAATGAGATGGATACGATGTTGCTCGAAATTTTAGCTATTGTTGAGGAATATCAACGTAAAATCCATAATGCGAAAATTCGTCGTGGTATGCGCCGTGCAGTAGAAAATGGCTATCGTCCTGAACATAACCTTTCCAATCGTGGTAATCCAAATGGTCAGGAGCGTAAGGAAGTGCCTATAGAAGAAATTGTGAAGCTACGAAATCGGGGCTTTACCTATGAGGAAATTGCTACGACACTAAGAGGTCTTGGCTTCGATGTAAGTAAGGCAACCGTACATAGGCGTTATCAAGAACATCAAGAAAGGTTAGCGGGCAATTAATTTGCCCTGCTAATCTTTTTTCATGTTTAAAAACACTCCTGATTGGAAAATAAACTGTCCAAGTAGGTAGGAGGGCAAGATTAATTTCATATTATAGCTACCCATTCTTCCTGCAAAATAGCGTAATAGTATTCATCCCACCAACCGTCACCATACGGAATGCATTTTTTAAAAAATCCTTCACGTTGCATACCGATTTTTTCCATCACTCGGTAGGAGGCAATATTTTCAGGCTGGCATGTAGCGATAATTCTATGAAGCTTCATTTTCGTAAACCCGTAATCCAATAGGGCGTGCGCTGCTTCTGAAGCATAACCTTGACGATAATATGCAGGATTCAACACCCATCCAATTTCATATGTATGTTCGCCAAAGTAGGGATGGAAAACTAGATGACCAATGACTTGTTGCTGATCATGTAAAACAATAGCAAAATGTTGTGCTTGCTCACCGCTATTATCTGTTATAAATTTTTGTACCTGTTCTACAGTTAAAACACCTTCTGGCATATAGTGCATCACCGATTTATCAGACATATAACTATAAACAGCTTGCAAATCTTGTGCTTCAAATTTTCGGATATGTAATCGTTGTGTTGTGATGTTCACCTTATTTCCTCCAATAAAGTATAAATTTTTTCCTTGTATAATTAGTTATACACGACTAACATCTGGAAGTCATGTAAATTATGGCTAAGAAGTGTTTTTAAGGGTTGGTATAACTGCATTTTAAGGGAAACCATGCTATACTTTGCATACTGAAGTGATAAAGGTATTGAAAGGTGTGTAACAATGTTATCAAAAGAAAAAATTAATCGAATTAATGAATTAGCAGCAAAAGCAAAAGCGGGCAACTTAACAGAGGAAGAAGCGAAAGAGCGTACTTCTCTTCGCAAAGAATATTTAGATACATTTAGAGCGTCAATGCGCGATACGATTGAAAATGTTAAAGTTGTCGATGAAGAAGGTAATGACGTTACACCTGAGAAGGTAAAACAAGCGAAAAAAAATAAATTTTTAAATTAATATGTCACATTTAATCCACTACTAGAACATTTGGATTTTCTATTGTTATAGCTGGATAATATTCATCATTCAATTCTTACATTTTAAATGGCAAGTTACAAAATGATGATAAAGTATGACATAAATCTCAAATAGTATAACAAAAGCATTGTTTTCTAGGACAATGTTGACTAAACTGTAGTAGAACAATATATAGGACGAGAAAGGATGTCACAACATAATGACTCAACATGCGGATCAACTAGCGATTAATGCTATCCGAACATTGTCAATTGATGCAATTGAAAAAGCAAATTCAGGTCACCCAGGCTTACCGATGGGGGCAGCGCCAATGGCTTATACGCTTTGGACAAAACAACTTCGCCACAATCCGGCTAATCCAAAGTGGTATAACCGCGATCGTTTCGTACTTTCAGCAGGTCACGGCTCTATGCTTTTATATAGCCTACTTCACCTTGGAGGTTACGGCCTTCCAATGGAAGAAATTCAAAACTTCCGTCAATGGGATTCATTAACTCCAGGACATCCAGAATACGGTCATACTGTTGGAGTAGAGGCAACTACAGGTCCTCTTGGACAAGGTATTGCCATGTCAGTTGGTATGGCAATGGCAGAGAGTCATTTAGCTGCTACTTATAATAAACCAGGACATGATATTGTCGATCACTATACATTTGCGCTTTGCGGCGATGGCGATTTAATGGAAGGTGTTGCAGCTGAAGCGATTTCATTAGCTGGTCACTTAAAACTTGAAAAATTAATCGTATTATACGATTCAAACGATATTTCATTAGATGGTGATTTAGAAAAATCATTCTCTGAAAACGTACAAAAACGCTTTGAGTCATATGGCTGGAACTATTTAAAAGTTGCTGATGGCACAGAAGTAGAAGCTGTTAACAAAGCAATCGAGGAAGCTAAAAAATCTACTGGCAAGCCAACACTTATTGAAGTGAAAACAGTAATTGGTTTCGGTTCTCCAAACAAGTCAGGTAAATCTGATTCTCACGGTGCTCCACTAGGTACTGATGAGGTTGTATTAACAAAAGCAGCATACGAATGGGCGCACGAACCATTCCAAATTCCTGCTGAAGTATATGATACGTTCAATGCAGCTGCTGAAGTGCAAGGTGCACAATCAGAAGCGGCTTGGAATACGAAATTTGAAGCATACAAAGCGGAGTTTCCTGAATTAGCAACTCAATTCGAAAATGCTATGAATGGTAAGTTACCAGAAGATTTTGCAGCAGAATTGCCAGTATATGAAGCAGGTAAATCTGTAGCAACACGTTCTTCTTCAGGTGATGCAATCAATGCGATTGCGAAGAAAACTCCATCATTCTTCGGTGGTTCAGCTGACCTTGCAGGCTCAAACAAAACGACGATGAAAGGCGCAGGCGATTTCTCAGCAGACGATTATGCTGGTCGCAATATTTGGTTCGGTGTGCGTGAATTTGCAATGGGCGCAGCAATGAACGGTATGGCTCTTCACGGTGGTCTAAACGTCTTTGGTGGTACATTCTTCGTATTCTCAGATTACGTACGTCCAGCTGTTCGTCTTTCTGCATTAATGGGTCTTCCTGTAACATATGTATTCACACATGACTCAATCGCTGTAGGGGAAGATGGCCCAACACATGAACCTATCGAACATTTAGCTTCATTACGTGCAATGCCAAATCTTTCTGTTGTACGTCCAGCAGATGCAAATGAATCTGCAGTTGCATGGGAGCTTGCTGTATCTTCTGAAAACACACCAACTGTATTAGTATTATCTCGTCAAAACTTACCAGTGCTTGACGCGTCAATTGAAACAGTTCGCGAAGGTGTTACAAAAGGTGCTTACACTGTATCACCTGCTTCTAAAGAAGTAGCAGATGCAATTATAATTGCAACAGGTTCTGAAGTTTCACTTGCTATCGAAGCACAAAAAGCTTTAAAAGCTGATGGTATGGATGTAGCAGTTGTGTCAATGCCGTCAATGGATCGCTTCGAAAAACAAGATGCAGCATATAAAGAATCAGTTCTTCCAAAAGCTGTGACTAAACGTCTTGCAATCGAAATGGGTGCATCATTCGGTTGGCATAAATACACTGGCTTTGAAGGAGACGTTCTTGCTATCGACAAGTTCGGCGCTTCTGCACCAGGTGAATTAGTAATGGAAAAATACGGTTTCACAGTAGAAAATGTTGTAGCGAAAGTAAAAGCGCTATAAGATTTGGCTATAATACAAAATACCGCAACGCTCTAATTGAGCGCTGCGGTATTTTTTTGAGTAATTTATGAGGAATCGCCGATATAAGGGCATGAATCGCCGATAGCACGAGGGAAATCGCCGATAGAACGTGGCGAATCGCCGATAGCACGAGAGGAATCGCCGATAAAACATGGCGAATCGCCGATAAAACTCAGAGAATCGCCGATAAAACTCAGAGAATCGCCACTAAAACAGCACAAATCGCCGGTAATCTCGTGACACTCATAATATTATTTGGCCAAACCATTTTGAAAGGCGTAGACGACGGCTTGTGTACGATCTTGGACGTCTAATTTGGCTAAAATATTGCTGACATGGGTTTTCACAGTTTTTAATGCGATGTATAAGTCGTCGGCAATTTCTTGATTTGCTTTGCCCTTTGCCATTAATAGAAGCACTTCCATTTCCCGGTCAGTTAATTGTTCATACAGTGGTGTGTTCGAACCGTAGCGCATACGGTGCATCATTTTAGTTGTGACTTCTGGCTCCAAAACGGTTTCTCCACCGATTGTTTTACGGATGGCGTCAGCAATTTGCTTAGCGTTGGATGTTTTTAAAATATAGCTGACCGCGCCAGCCTCCAAAGCCGGATATACTTTGTCATCATCTAAAAAGCTTGTGACCATCATGATTTTCGCTTCTGGCCAGGCTTCTAATATTTTGGCAGTCGCTTCCGCTCCTGTCATTACAGGCATGACATTGTCCATTAAAATAATATGGGGGCGAAGGGCGAGGGCACGTTCCACAGCCTCTGCACCATTTTCCGCTTCACCAACAACGGTAATATCAGGCTGTGCTGACAAGTAGGCAGATACGCCAATTCTGACCATCTCGTGGTCATCCACTATTAATACTTGTATCAACTTCAACAACCTCCTTCTGTAGGGGAACTTTTACCTCTACAATTGTACCTTCTCCAGGAACAGAAACAATTTTATACGTACAGCCAATTTCAACCGCTCGCTCGGCTATATTTTGTAGTCCATAGGAAGTTGATTTATCAGCTTCCACATCAAAGCCGAGGCCATTATCCTGAATACGTAATATCGCTAAACCATCTCGAGCAACAAGAAGTAGTTCAACCTCAGTTGCTTTAGAATGACGCAACGTATTTGATAAAGCTTCTTGCGCAATGCGGAACAAATGATCTTCCTCTGCCTTCGATAAAGACATTTCCTCTAGCTCATATTCAATATGAAAATATACTTTTTGTTGAAGCTCGATAATTAATTCCTCTAAGCCTTGGGCGAGTGTTTTATTGTGCAGAGCAACAGGACGTAAATGTAATAATAATGCCCGCATTTCAAGCTGTGCCTGCTGTACAATTTTTTCTACTTGCTTTAAGCTTTTAGCATTTTCATCGCTTTCTGTTAGAGCAGAAAGTAACATGGAAGCGGCAAATAATTGCTGTGAAACGGAGTCATGCAGTTCACGTGCAAGACGTTGACGTTCGGCAATAATGCGCTCTTGGATGACTTTATCATTCGCTTCCGCGCGTTCATTGGAAAGTCGCTGTAAACTTTTTCGCTGTGTATCGATTAGCTCGCTCGTTTGAACAAGCGCTTTTTTCAACGGTTTCGGTAATGCCTGTTTTTTAGGAAGGACGAAATCTGGCTCGATTAATTCCTTCACAAAGCGAGTAGCTTGTGCCTCTCGCGCTCGAGCTGTCATACTAATCCAGCATGAAATGATGAAACTAAGAGCAAACAGACTTATTAAAATTACGCCACCTAGCGGCATATTATCATAATTTTGTTGCCATAAAGGTTGCCAAACTTTTTCATTTGGTTCGCCCCAGACAGCAAAGAGAAGGCCGAATGCTGCACCAATTAATATGAAAAATAAAGTAAATACTCTTGAAAGAAATGCAATCATTTACGTAGCACCTCCAAATCTCCTAGCCATGTAGCAACGTGTATAACGAGGGTACGCTTTGCATCTTCATGGTTGCCATCTGAGAACACAATGCTTTCATTCAGGAGTCGCTGTGGACCGCCTTGTAGACACGTAAATTCACCAAATAACGTCGTGTAGTGTAATCGAAATGGAATTTCATAAGGAACATATATTTGCACTTTGCCAATTCCTTGTCGTATTGTAACTAGACTTGGGCCAGCAGGTAAAATCGTTTGGGTTGTATCGATTGTAATGTCACCAGCAAGACGTTGGATTTGTACATCTTGCCATTTATAGGCATCGACAGGTGCAGGTATTGTACCAAATAGTTCATTTTTATTTGCTGGAAGCTTTTCGAACTCTAATGTAACGATTTTCGGTTCATTTTCTCGTTGTAAGTATTGATAGAGCATGTATAAGAGCAAAATAACGATAAATAGGCGCAAACTCCACATCGTAAAGAGGGAGATGGCGATAAAGAAAATTCCAGTCCATTTTAAAAATCGTATGTTTTTCGAAAAGCTTAAATAGAGCAATACAGCTCCAATTATTAAACAAAAAGCGCCACCATTATTGAAAATTGTGAGCTCTACAAAAACGAGTAAAAAGAAGCATAGTACCCAAAATGTAAGTTTATTTGTTGTAAAGTTTTGCAAGAGGGTCACCCTTCTTTCTACTAAATTTATTTCTGAGGAATGTCAGATTCCTAGTAATGAGCTTCTACCATCGTTTTGATGGCGTTTGGTATTATAGCAGCATCAAGTGCATTCGGATAATGGGCAGAGTGCTCTAATGTGATAAATTGTTTACCGTTTGGTGCATCTATAAATTCATAGTATTGTTGTGCTAATTCATAATTAGTCTGTTTATCGTATTTACCTTGAATAAAATATACAGGGACATCGATACGCTTTACAGACTCAAAAAAATCTGTCTTAATGATTTCTTTTTTTAGTTCGGTGCTTTTGATAAGGCTAAATTGTGGACCTGAAATAAATGATTTATATAAATCCTGTAGTGAATAATCAGGGGAAGTAAACGCCCCTTTTATTAAATCAATGACATTCACTTTTTTTATTGTATTATCATAATAATTCATGCCTTTATATTGATTGATAAGATCGCTAAATCGATCTTCATCTTCTGCAAAATACGGTCCTTCTCCTAAAGTCTCTAATACTTGGAGTGTCTTCTTATCATCATTAGCAATAGCTTCACCCTTTAACCAATTATAACCAAGTTCTTGCCCTTTACTACTGCTCGTTAATTGAGCTATGCCCATATAGGCATGAATTTTCTCTGGATAGTTGGCTACTAATTGAGTTCCAATCACTGTACCAAAAGATTGACCAATGACAAATATTTTTTCTTGATGATAAGTTTCTCTAATATAATCAACGATAACATTCGTATCATCTGTGAATTGACTAAGGTTCATTGTAGAAATAGATAAATCTTTAGTATAACTTTTACCTGAACCCCTTTGATCATAATACACAGCAACACAATGATCGGTTATTTCCGGAAACAATGTTCGAGCGCTTACGCCATATGGGAACGGCGAGCCTGGTCCACCATGTAAAAATAAACAAAATGGTTTGTTCTTATCTTTACCTTCAATTAATAGAAACTGTTTGTCTCCATTTACATTTACTTCTTTAAGCTCACTAATGCCACCATTGGCGATTAGATCACTACTTTTTTGTTGAATGTGTTGTTGTGCGATAAAACGATAACTAAATAATAGGATTGTTAGAAACATAAGTATAAGAAAAGCAAAAATACATATAGTAATCAATAGATTAAACCGTTTCCTTCTTTTATTATTTTTCATTGATCATTATCCTTTATCTCTTTTTATTCCCCCTATACTCAAAGAAATGGGATGCTTCAATAATTGAGGCATCCCTTATTTCTTTCCATTATAACATGTTATTTCTTTTCAATGAGTAGAGGTGAAGTAGCTTCGGCTGTATTTTTTTCAAGCGCTGCAAGGCGTGCCTCAAAAGTTGTTACTTCGTGATCTTTGTCGATACGGTAAGCAAGCTTATCGATATAAGATTCTAAATCCTCGAAATTCGCCTTGTTGTTGTTGGCAAGCATGCCGTCCATTTGATGGTGTGCACGTGTGACATTTTCTTTCCCCATTAACTGTAATTGACGAACTTTCATATCTTTAATTTTGTGCTTCATTGTTTCAAATTTACGCTCTAGCTCAAAGTATTCTTGCGTGCTCGCTTCAATACTTGATTGCAACGTATGATTGCGAGTTGTATAAGCTGCTACTTCGTCAGAAGCGAAATCGATTAAGTCTTGTTCGCCACTACCTAATGCTAATTGAAGTTGCGCTTCACGTTTAGCTAGTAATTCGGCATTTTGTTTTAGCTCAAGTTCCATTTTTTCTTTTAGCTTGCCTTGACGTTCTAATAATTTGCCTGTTTGTTCTGTTTGCTTCTCTGCTTCGCGAATATATTGATTTAACATGGCGATAGGATTTTTTTGTTCCTTTTTATCAAATACTTGATGTAAATCAGCCTCAATTGTGTATCTAAAACGTTGGAATAAGTTCATTTTTAATTCGCTCCTTTTATTTTGTTAAATTTGACCATTCTTTTTCAAAGTTTGTAAACGGATCTTCTTCTTTCGCTTCCACTGTTGGGATTTTAACGTCTTCGCCATTCCATTTTTTGTAGATAACATAAATAATGGCGATTGCTGCAAGACCAATCATTGCTGGAATATTAGAAACAGCTGAAAGCACACCAATTAGACCAACTGTAAACCAAATGATTTTTGCAAATGTCGATTTACTGCCAATGTAGAAGTGCATGCCTAGTGCAACGAGTACACCTGAAAATAATAAACCTGTAATTGGGCCAATTAATGCAAGTGCGACACAAGCTGCAATAATACCTCCAATTAATAAAAGAAATTTTTTCATATGTTTTAGCTCCTTTCGTTTGTATCTTTATGTTACCTGTTTGAAAGATCATCTAAAACGGACTGGAAATGGATTTTCATCTAGGTCTTGAGGCTGAGCATTATTTTATAAGCTGAAACTAGAAGCTTTTCGACAAAAATAGAAGATGGTTCCCTCCTTCGTTTGACAAATTAACATGTTCCAATCAGCTATACTTACGTTAAAGAAACTGAGCGAAGGGGGATTTCTGGTGAGAACCTATTCCATATATAAAATAAAAGAAGAGCATTTAACGTTTATTTTCGGTAGAGAGCGTAAGTTATTAGAAATGATGCAGGGCTGTGAAGATGCCAATGAGAAATCCTTAAAAGAACTCGCGTATATATGTGAAACTGTCCGCTTCGATGAAATTGCTGCAATGCTAGAAGCACAGCTAGATTCCAAATATGCTCATTTAGAAAGAGCGCGGAATGCTTTATTTTTAGAACATCCGATAAAAGGAAAGATGGCGATTTATTTAGTAGATCGTAAAATCTGTGTCTATTGTGAAGGGTCGCGAATGCTTGATTTGGATTTATTTCAAATGCTAGCAAAAATGAGTGAGCGTTTTATTGCCTTTAATAAACAAGATAATGAGTGTGGTTGGTTAAAGCCGATGAAGTATACAATGCACTAGGAATTTTCACTATAATATATAGTAACACGCTAGTATTTGGTGTATAATGGAGCGTGGAGAGTTTTTTTCTCGGTATATTGTAGTGGAGGAGGTTGGTTGTATGCCTACATGGGGCTGGATTATTATTGTAATTATCGCATTAGCAGCTGGCGCAGCACTTGGTTTCTATTTTGCACGTCAAGCTATGATGAAATATTTAAAAGAAAACCCACCAATTAACGAACAAATGATTCGAATGATGATGGCACAAATGGGTCGTACGCCGTCTGAAAAGCAAGTACGCCAAATGATGACTCAAATGAATAAATTCCAGAAATAATTGGAGTTTTTAAGGAGCAGCTGGTTTTGTAAACCGGTTGCTTTTTTCGTTGTTAAAATTACTCTGCACATGTGCATTCATAAGCAGTAGCGGTTTACCGAAGTTTGATAAATATTGAAAAACAAAACAATCGAGTAATCGAAATTTTAGAAGAAATTAGAGATAGGAAATAGAGGGCAAATATGGATGTTAAATGATAGTTTATGGATGAAACAATTGAATATAGAGGGAAGGTCTTTTAAAGTAATGCATAAAAAAACGTGCTTAGATGCGAGGAAAGAATGGATTCATCTAAGCACGTATTCATATTAAGCTTTCGACAATGTTTCCTAAATGCAATGAACATGCAGTAAATTGATTTCCGTACCAAGAAATGTTTGAAAGGAGAATAATGATTGGTGTAATAACGTAGGTGGGATATCTTTCATAATAAAGACAATATGTGAAACCTTTGTATTTTCTGGCCATTCACTTAAATGGATAGGAGGGTGAATAATATGCTGTACACCATTTAAGATGATCGGCCCTGCTTCACCGACATTGAGCATTCCTTTGACGCGCAGGATGTTTTCTCCTTTTGCATATAGTAATAAGCTAAGCCATACACCGAAACTATTCCAATTTAACGGTTGCAAAAATGCAAAAGAAATTGAATGAATATGCGATGTATTATTGTAAGGAGGTAGCTGATAGTTGCTAGGTAGACGATTGTTATAAAGTTTCCTTTCAACATTTAAAATAGATGGGTTCACATTGCCATTTTCAACATGAAAAATTTTACATGTTGGGTTAATTCTTATTATTTCTGCACAAATCAAATCAAGTTCTTCTGTCGTTACTATATCTACTTTCGTTAGCGCAACGATATCAGCTGCCGAGATTTGCTTGACTGTTTCTTCATGATTTTTTATTTGCATAGCGCCATTTTTAGCATCGACGGTTGTTATTATCCCATCAACAACAAAACGATGTTGTAAAAGGGGATTTGTCATGATGGTAAATAAAATCGGAGCGGGGTCAGCTAAGCCAGTTGTTTCGATAATAATACGATCAAAATCAATTTCACCCTGTTCAGAACTAAATAACAAGTTTTTTAGTTCTTCCTCTAAATCTTCACGCGCATGACAACAAATACAACCGCCTTGTAGTAAGGTCGTTTTTTCTTCTGCTTGTCTTAGTAAATGATGATCTAAGCCGATTTTGCCAAACTCATTGACTATAATCGCAATGTTTTCAGTTAGTTGATGATGCGTTAATAAGCTTTGAAGCAGTGTTGTTTTACCGCTACCTAAGCTACCAGTTAAAATCGTAATCGCTTTTTTTCTAGATGGCATATACTTTCACTCAATTCGCTATCGTTATTTTTTCCATTACGTCCGCGCTCAGTGGATCAATAGCGTAGCCGTTAAGCTTTTCTACTTCAGCCCATAAAGTCCCTAAATCATGGATGATTGATGTATTCCCTTTTAAATCGCTAAGAATAAATTTACTGCCATTCCATTCAGTAAGTTTTAATTGATATAAAACTAAAATTTTGTTGATGAATTGAACGCGCTCAATTCTCGATTGCTGTCTAGAACGTTGTAAGTCACCAACAATAATTTCAGATGTAGCATCTTCTTTAAACTCTGTCCAATGTACGTTCGCAATGAAATCACCACAAAAAATACACATAGGATGCCCCCTTATGTGCGTGGATAACGTTTTGCGAAATCGTTGGCAATTTCATTAAATGTTACCCACCGAATATGTTCATGGGAGTTAATATACTTTATAAGGCGATGATGCATTTGTAATACTTGAGGACGACCACTGACATCTGGATGGATTGTCATCGTAAATACAGCATAATCCATATTTTCGTAAACCCAATCGAATTGATCTTTCCACATTTGTTCGATATCGCGAGGATTAACAAAACCATGACTATTTGGAGATTTTTTAATAAACATCATTGGAGGTAAATCATCTAAATACCAGTTTGCTGGAATTTCAATTAAATCGGTTTCTTCGCCCCTTTCTAAAGGCTTCATCCATTCTTCAGCTTGCTTGCTATAATCAATTTTTGTCCATTTATCCCCGACACGTACATAGTAAGGTGTAAAATCATTATGCATTAAACTGTGATCGTATTTAATGCCATGTTTAATTAATAATTCATTCGTTACATTGGAAAACTCCCACCAAGGTGCAACATAGCCAGTCGGTTTTTTGCCCGTTAAATCTTCAATAAGTTGAATCGATTTGAGCAAAACCTGTTCTTCTTGTTTCGGTGTCATCGCAATAGGATTTTCATGAGAATATCCGTGTGCGCCAATTTCATGACCTCGTTTAAAAACATCTTTCATTTCAATTGGGAACGTTTCAATCGAATGACCAGGAATAAACCAAGTTGTTTTAATATTATGTTTGTCGAATAAATCTAAAAGTCTAGGAGTTCCAACTTCACCTGCAAATAAACCACGTGAAATATCATCAGGTGAATCTTCGCCTCCGTAAGACCCAAGCCAACCTGCTACTGCATCAACGTCAATACCATATGCTACTAAAATCTCTCGTTGCATCTATCATCCATCCCTTTAATGATTTTTTATCATTAGTCTAGCGAAAAAAATGATTCTTGTAATAAATTTTTTAAATAATTTAGAAAATATGCACAATTGCATAAAGCTTATGTTATAATGCTGAAAAAATTAAAGAATGGAGAGGTACTATGCTTGGAAATACTAAAATTTCTTCTGAAACAATCGAAAAGCTACCATTAGCATCAATTATTTACAATGAAAATTTTTCTATTAAAATGCTAAATACCAAAGCACAAAAAGCCATTCAACTTAACCGTGAAATTATTAATCATCGAAAATTAGCACCGCTATTGAAAAAAGCTTTTGCCACTGACATTCCATTAATGAAAAGTTTTTGTTGCGGTGACAAAGCATATCAATTTTTCTTCTCTAGAATAAGTGAGAAAGACAAAAACTACATATTAGTTTCTATTAATTCGTCATGGCCATTGCAACAAGATTATGAACGGTATAAGGAAGAAAGTGAAGATTTAAAAGCGATATTTGAATCTATTTACGACGTTCTGTATGTATCCGATCACAAAGGAAATACATTAAGAGTTAGTGCAGCATGCAAGCATATATGGGGTGTAAGTGAAGAACAGCTTGTTGGGAAAAATGTTTTAGATTTGGAAAAGGAAGGGGTATACCAACCTTCAATAACAAGACTAGTTTTAGAAAATAAAAAGAAAATATCAACGGTCCAATCAACTAAAAACAACAAAAGGTTATTAGTAGTAGGAACCCCTATAAAAAATAAGCAGGGAGAAATAATAAGGGTTGTAAATGCTTCGAGGGATATTACAGATATTAGTAACCTACAACAAGAAATACAACAGTTGAAATGTTTAATAAATGAATATCAACGTGAATTGTCAAAATTACAAAACGATAGGAAGGCACCTTCGAGTTCGCTCGTTTATAAAAGTAAAAAACTAGAGGCAGCAGTTAAACTTGCAAAACGTGTAGCAGCAGTAGATTCGACCGTCTTAATTTTAGGAGAAACCGGTGTTGGCAAAGAGGTTTTTGCCAATTTTATTCATGAAATGAGCTATCGGAAAAATAAGCCTTTTATTAAAATCAATTGTAGTGCTATACCCGAAAACTTATTAGAATCTGAGTTATTTGGCTATGAAAAAGGTGCATTTACTGGAGCAAATAGAGAGGGGAAAAAAGGGTTACTAGAGCTTGCTAATCACGGCACTTTGTTATTAGATGAAATTGGGGATATGCCTCTTTCACTTCAAATAAAATTACTTAGAGTAATACAAGAAAGAACGCTACAACGTATTGGTAGTACTAAAGCAATCCATATCAATGTGCGGTTTATAGCAGCAACACATCGAGATCTTGCTGAAGAGGTTGATATAGGAAAGTTTAGACAAGATTTATATTACCGTTTAAATGTTATTCCAATTCATTTACCCCCGTTACGTGAACGCAAGGAAGATATACTTTCTTTAGCGACGCATTTTTTAACTACATTAAATAACAAATACCATACATCCAAAACATTCAATTCAACCTTTACCGAAAAGTTAACCGAGTATGAGTGGCCTGGTAATATTAGAGAATTACAAAATGTAGTTGAACGAAGTTATGTTATGAGCGACTCAGATGATTTGACAAGCGAAATACTCGCAATTGCACTGAATGAAACTAAGAAGAGCAAGTCTGTACTCGTAAAAGAAATTATGCCCTTAAAAGAGTGTGTAGAATTTGCTGAAAAAGAATTATTGCAGATGGCATTTGAAACATGTAAAACAACTGTGGAAATGGCAAAATTATTAGAAGTGAATCAATCAACAATTAGTAGAAAAATTGCTAAATATAATATTCGATAAAAAAGCGTAATTCAGACTCGATTACAAAGTGCATCTTTGAAAATAATTACAATTTTATGGATTGTTGCTTATAATGTAAGTATATAAGAAAGGGTGATGGACGAATGGTTTTTCGCACGAAGGTAAACATGTTTTTGTTAACCGGTATATTTTTAGTCGTTGTCATTATGGGTTCAATCCCATTGCTTCCTTTGTATAAACAATTACCGTTTGCAATTTTACTGCTGATTGCTGTTCTCTTTCTTGTTGCTGGAGGTTTTGTTTGGTGGTATGGCACTTCGATACAATATGTTTTCTATAAAGAGTATTTATGTATTAAAGGTGGACCATTCAAACGTCGAATCCCTTATCAAAATATAACAAAGGTTTCTCCGACAACAGATGAATTCACTGGTTATAAAATTTCACCAACAGATCAAGGACTCGAATTATGTGTGGAATCTACAAGCTTTAGTAGTATAAAGATTTCACCAGACAATAAAACGGAGTTCATTGCAGAATTAAGTAAACGCTGTCCTAATATGCAGATGCAAAGCTTCGAGTAAAAAATATAGAGAAAATACCTCTTGTGTTACGTCGAGCAAGGTATTTTCTCTTTTTTTATGAAATAATAAATGACTAGTATTTGGGGTTAAAATGAGTAAATACTTACTACGATTACTAGCAAAGATACTGCTGAAAATAAATAACCCCAATTGCGTCTTTTTTTAAATTGTTCTAATCCTACAATTGCTAATAAGCAGCCGAGTAATAGCGAGGATATTGGACTATATAAAAAATCATTTTTAATGAGGCTATGCACAAATATGTAAACGATAAGACATGTAAGGCTAATTTTAATGAATTTCAAGTAAATTCCTCCTCTGATTAAAATTAACTGATGTATATTATAATGTAGCATAACTAATTGAATGTCATGCTATATCTTTATACCGTTTTCAAATGATAGAATTTTTGTATAAATAGAGGAGGCAAGATAATGAAGACTAGTGCAGATGTTTTAATCGTTATCGATTTACAAAATGGCGTGTGTTTCAGTAACGAGCATTTATTTGATTTACAAAATTTACTCACAAAAGTAAATAATCGAATCGCTTTATATCGAGAACACCAAAAACCAATTATTTTTGTTCAACATTGTGATGAAGAACTCGTACCAGAAGAGGAACTTTGGGCGATTCATGTCGATCTAGATGTGCAAAAGCAAGATTACTTGGTTAGAAAAGAACATGCAAATTCTTTTTACGAAACAAGCTTAAAAACAATTTTAGACGAATTAGCTGTGCAGCGAATTGAATTTTGCGGCGCTCAAACAGAATACTGTATGGATGCAACGATTAAATTCGCCCATGGCTTGGGATATGAAAACTTTATGGTACGTAAAGCGACTTCTACCATCCATAACCCATTTATGTCAGCACAAGAGACAATTGATTTTTATGAAAATATATGGAGTAACAGATTTTTGAAATTTATAGAATGAATTTTATAGTTAGGGGAAAAGTGTTAGATTGACTGCAATCAATCTAACACTTTTTTGTTGTTCTGATGGTCTCTCTTATGTCAGTCACTTTCCGCACAGTGCAGGATACACGTTATTCTACCGGCGAAAACACGAGTTTTACCAGCTATTTATATGATTCTATCGGCGAAAACACGAGTTTTACCGGCTATTTATATGATTTTACCGGCGAAAACACGAGTTTTACCAGCTATTTATATGATTCTACCGGCGAAAACACGAGTTTTACCGGCTATTTATATGGTTCTATCGGCGAAAACACGAGTTTTACCGGCGATTCAAGAAATTCTACTAGTATAAACACTAAATTGCATTGCTACTATGCCGAAACGCATAACTTTGCTACAAAGTTTTCATTTTTCCCTTTAAAAAATTGGCAATATAAGTGGGTTTCTAACATTATTTTAAACCTTGAAAAGTTGGCACGATTTTTGCTAAGAAAAATTGTAAAGGAAAGGAGGACTATTGTATGTAGTTGATATAGGCCGTCATTAATTTACTAAAGCATGGGGAGTGATGACTTTGAAACATGTAGTAGCAGCTGTACAAATGAATTGTGAATTATGCAATAAAGCTGGCAATTTACAAAAGGCGCAAATGTTAATTGAACAAGCGCTTGAACAACAGGCAACACTCATTGTATTACCTGAATTATTTAATACGGGTTATCGGGTTGAAGAACAAGATTGGCAATATGCTGAGACGATTCCAGGGGAAACGACCGACTATTTACAGCGTATTGCGACTCAACACGATGTTACAATGATCGGCTGTATTTTAGAACGAGGGGAAATCGAAGGTACAATTTTTGATACCGCTTTCGTCATAGCGAAAAATGGCATATTGGGCAAATATCGAAAAACACATCTTTGGGATCAAGAAAATCTTAGATTTAATAGAGGAGATGCACTGTCAGTTATCCATAAAGATGATTTGAAAATAGGTTTACAAATTTGCTATGAAATTGGATTTCCAGAGGGAGCCAGAATTTTAACATTACAAGGAGCTAATATTCTCGTATACCCTTCAGCATTTGGCGAAAAGCGTTACTACGTGTGGGACATAGCGAGTAGAGCAAGGGCTATCGAAAATGGTTGTTTTGTTATTGCGGCCAATCGTTCAGGAAGTGAAAAACAGACAACACATTTTGGTGGGAAAAGTAGAATTATTGATCCACAAGGCAATGTCCTAGCCGAAGCTGTACAGGAGGATGAATGCATTGTAGCAACAATCAATTTACAACGAGTCATTCAACAACGAAGAGAAGTACCTTATTTAAGAGATTTAAATAAAGCCGTTTTTCATCCAAGCGAATAAAGTTTTAATCAGGGGGGAGAATTATGAAACGCAACACATTAATTACCAAGGATATCGTGCCCACTTTAAGAAGGCATCGCATTATTACAGGTCTAGGTTTTTTTAATATTTGGGTCGGAATGGCGGTCATTATTGCAACATTCCAAATTGGAGCAAATGGTATTGAATCGATGACGCTTTGGCAATTAGCGGGCGCAATTTTTGTTGCCAATGTACTAATAGCGATTGTCGCGAGTTTAACCGGAGATATTGGTATTGAGCATGGTTTATCGTTTGCAGCTTATTTAAGAGCACCTTTTGGCACTGTAGGTGTGCATATTCCATCGTTAATAAGAGGTATAGTCGCTTGTATTTGGTTCGGTATTCAAACATATCTTGGCGCAACGGCCATTAACTATATTGTGGCAAATTTAACGGGATTTGATTTTTGGTTTGTATGGTATGTTGTGTTTGCGGGTGTTCAAATAGCGAATACCGCCTTTGGTATTAAGGCAATCGATCGATTTGCCGTTATTGCAGCACCTTCCATTATTTTGATTTCAATTTGGATTTTTGTGAAGATTTCAAGTATAGCTACAGTAGAAGGGATAAATATTTTTACGTATGAGGGCAGTTCAGCTGAAACAACATGGTTGCTTATTATGGCTGCTAATATGGGCTTCTGGTCTTTACTTGCAGTGGATATACCAAATCTAACGCGTTATGTGAAAGCACCAAGAAATGAGCGCAATTGGTTCCGGAGAAATACAAATAGTTACATCCCTCATTTGTTAGCCTTGCCAACTGTCCAAACATTTATCGGTATAATTGGAGCAGTAAGTTTTTTAGCTACTGGCAACTGGAATCCTATTGAAGTAGTGCAACAGCTTGCAACTGGTTGGATTATGGTAATCATTTTATTACTAGTTGTCTTAGCACAATGGTCAACCAATTCTGCCGCAAATCTAATACCCGCATCTTTAACATTTGTAAATGCAGGAGCTAAATTTAATTTATCTTATGCATGGGGCATTATTTTGGCAGGAATTATTGGTACAGTTTTTCAACCATGGTTAGTTTTAGATAAATTATTTGTTTTCTTAGGATATTATGGTGCAACAATGTCAGCATTAGCGGGTGTAATCATTTGTGATTACTACATAATTCGTAAGCGTCGTTTACATGTGACAGATTTATATAGGCAGGAGGGGCAATTTACATACAATCGTGGGGTAAACTTGGCAGGTATGCTAGCGTGGCTCATTAGTAGTGTACTCGCTATAGTGTTCATAGATTACATGTATTTCGTAGGTTTCCCTATATCTGTTTTCATTTACTATATACTAATGAAACGATGGTATTTGAATAAATTCCCGCAAAAAGAAGTAGTTTCAAATTACTCAGATGAATATTTAGGAACTTCTGTGAACCGAGATTGGAAAATTCCTGTATAGAGCTGAAGAAAAGGTGGCGTTCGTTATAATGAAAGATGAAACAATAGAGCGCATGCTTTGCTATGTCATTTACTTAAGAGGATATTGATACCGGTAAATTTGTTGTAGAGGCTAAATGTCAGTAGATGATATAAGCTTTAATAGGAACAAGAAAAAAGAAGGTAGAAGAACTCAAATTTTAGAGTTCTTCTACCTTCTGGACTTTAGAAAAGGCTAAGCCTGATTTAACCAACTAATAGCACTATGCACAACGACCGCTACCCCTAATGGAATAACACCTTCGTCTAACATAATATTTGGGTTGTGTAGTGGGTAGTTGTTGTCACCTAATCCGTTGGAGCCAGCCCACATAAACATTGTTGGCACTTGTTGGCTAATGTAAGAGAAATCTTCGGTGCCTGCTAATGGTTCAGCGTCAATTTGTAAATTGTCTTCCCCTAAAATTTCTTTCACAAAAGGTACGACTTGTTTGCACAGTGTTTCATTATTATAAAGTGATGGGGTAGAGATAGTCTTTAATTCATATGTTCCACGCATCATTTTCACTGTCGCATCTATAATTTCTTGAACTCTATTAAATAGATGATCCCTAACTTCTGGTTTGAAAGAGCGTAGTGTAGCCTCTAAATGTGCTGTATCTGGAATTATATTTGCTACTGTGCCGCCACCCATTTTACCAATAACGAGAACGGCTCTTTCTTTAGGATCAATTTCTTTGCTGACTAATGTATTCATTTGATTGTATATCGCATTGACAATCATTAAAGGATCAATGGCATTTTGAGGCTCAGAACTGTGCCCGCCTTTGCCTTGCACTTTTAGGAAGAAGCCATCTAATGATGAAGCGGCGATGCCAGGTTTGTAACCAAATTTCCCTACTTCTAAATCTGGAGTGACATGGAGGGCAAGGGCAGCATCAACTTTTGGATTTTCGAGTAAGCCATTTTCTATCATATCCTTTGCGCCAAGACCAATTTCCTCGGCGGGCTGGAACATAATTTTGACAGTACCATGAATCTCTTTTTCTTTCTCTTTTAAAAGCTTTGCTGCGCCGAGCATGAACGTCGTATGGATGTCATGACCGCAAGTATGTGCAAATCCATTTGTTGATTTAAACGGTAAATCCGTGTTTTCTTCCATCGGTAATGCGTCCATATCGCCCCTTAGTAAAATTGTTTTCCCGTTGCCATTACCAATCGTTACAACTAGCCCTGCTTGTCCTACTTTTTGAGGTGTTAGGCCCATGGAAAGTAATGTTTTTTCAACGTATGCGACTGTATTCGGTAGTTCAAATCCAATTTCAGGATGTTGGTGTAAATGTCTGCGATGATGAATGAATTCTTCTTGAAAATTTTCCGCCAATATTAATGTTTCATGTTTAGTCATATGAATACACCTCTCTAGTCTAATGAATATTCCATATCTGAAGTTGTATTAAATTTAGGTTTTGTTTTAATGGCAATGACAAACAATCCAAATAACACGATTGAAAGTACAATTAAGACATTTAACAGTAATCCATAGGAATGATTTATATTATAAATTGCGCCAGAAACAATTGGTGTTAGTGCAGCGCCTAGTGATGAAAATAATGAGACAATCCCGAATTTCGCGCTATATTCTTTTTCCCCAAATAGTGATGAAGTTAAGTAAGCAGGTGTAACTGTAACGGCCGTCGCACCAAATCCAGTAAATATCGTATACAGGATACCAGGTATTAATAGGTCGCCTCTCATCAAAAATAAAAAGCTTACTAAACCAGAGCCACAAATAATAAGTAATGTTGTGATGGTACCTAATTTATCGTATAAGCGACCGACTAATAATTTTCCGACGATGACCATTGCTGAACCTAAAGAAAGCAATATTGCAGCGTGTTGAGGTGTGCCACCAATATCCTTTAAATAAGGTGCGAGGTTAATGATCATACCATTCACGACAATACCACCGACAACAATTGCCGCACAAAGTGCCCAAAATGATACGGATCTAAATGCCTCCCTTTGTGAAAGCCCTTCTACTGTTTGTGAAGAAGTCGTTATATTTTTTATTTCACCTAGCGGAACAAGACCTTTATCTGCAGGTTTAAGTCGAATAACAAATAATGCCATAGGTACGATTAACACAAACATTGAAATGCCCGTAATGAGGTAAGCACTTCTCCAACCATAATCTGTAATAAGCCAGTTTAGGACAGGGCTAAGGATGACACCGCCAAGACCACTACCTGCTAGTGCAATCCCTAAACATAATCCACGCTTTTCGTTAAACCAATTTGTTATTAATACTGGTGCAGGAATAAGAGCAGCTCCTGCTAATGAAGCCCCCATTAGCACTGCGAATAAATAAAAGTGCATCGCAGTCGTTGCAAATGAAAATCCTACATATGAAATGGTGCCTAGTGTTGTAAATATCGTCAAGTAAAGACGAATGTCCATATTCCTCATCACTTTTCCTGCAATTGGACAGAAGATCATTGATACTAAAGCCATAATCGTATAATACGTCATAAATTCAGTTCTTCCAATTCCCAAATCTTCTGTTACAGGGACAGTATAAAGTGACACTAAATTAATAATTGGTGCATACAAAAATGTCATAATCATGACGCATGCCACTACAATCCACCATCCATAAAAGATGCCTTTTTTTCCTTGTTGAGTAGTCATATTGGTTTCCTCCGTTTTCACTTAATAATCAGGGCAATACGATGGAGATAAGTGGTGTTGAATCCGTTTTCAAATATCTCTAACATAATAAATGGTGTTACCCACGATCGTTTCATCACGCTTTCTAATTCAATAAAAAGTAATGATGGGGAGTTTTGGAGGTTGTATTGATCATAAGTATGTTTAAAGCCCTAAGACTTGTAGATACATCATTTTCAAATAGTACAAGCTCCATCTTCCTTCTCATTTAACGCTTACGAGGTTAGCTGACGGATTCGGGCCTTTGAGTAGCCCTACCTTAACAAGGATTCACCCCTTGGATTGAATGTTCATCCAAAAAATTTGGTTCCCCCGCATCCATTGGTTTCAGCGATCTAGAAAGTTGAAACTGCTATGATACTACTATTTCAAGAAAAGTTAGTAAATACAGAAAATTTTTTTGACAAATGAGAAGAAAAAATTTTTTACTTGATAAAACCTTTATTAATTAGGGTATCAGAATAACAGTAATAAAAAGTGCGAAAATATTTTTTCAAAAGGGGAAAGATTTAGACTGTTATTATTTTGAAAATTTGTGTAGGATACAGCTAAATTATCATTCTATTTTAAAAATTTACACATTTCATAGAAAACCGGTTATAATAGTTAGTATTGTAAGAAAAGGAGCTGTTAGCAATGGAACGTGAAAAAACAAATGTGGAAAGTTTTGATTTAGACCATACGAAAGTTAAAGCACCTTATGTTCGTTTAGCAGGTGTAAAAGTAGGAAAAAGTGGCGATGAAGTCTATAAATACGATATTCGCTTAAAACAGCCTAATAAGGAGCATATGGAAATGCCAGCACTCCATTCTTTAGAGCATTTATCGGCTGATATTATTCGCAATTATTCCGACCATATTGTCGATTTCAGTCCAATGGGTTGTCAAACAGGCTTTTATGTATCGTTGATTAATCATAATGATTATGATGAATTGCTAACGATTTTAGAAAAAACATTTACAGATGTCACGAATGCAACAGCAGTACCAGCATGTAATGAAGTGCAATGTGGCTGGGCAGCAAGTCATAGTCTTGAAGGTGCACAGGCACTTGCAAAAGAATTTTTAGCAAAACGTGATGAATGGCATATCGTTTTTGCAGAATAATAAAAAACCTTGCAATTGTAAAATGTCCTTTAAGTCAGATGGACATTTTGCTTGCAAGGTTTTTCATTTAACGATGAAAAGGAATGACATTGGATGAGGAAGAATCGTGATTTATTTTTTGATAAATAAAACTTTCTAAAAAGTCATGTATCAGATCTTCATATTCAGCCATATTTTCATTAAAGGACTGAGCGTGCGCACCTTTATCAAAAAGCTTTAACTTTTTCGGTCCAGTCTTTTTATTATATAAATCGAGTGACATGGAAGCTGGAATAAATGTATCGGGAATACTATGGATAAAGATAACTGGCTTTTCAATGTGTGTGACAGCTTCAGAGGGCGTTACACTTTTAAATGAATAACCATCACGTAGTCGTATAAAGAAATCAGCGAAACGGATCGGAATGATAGAACCATATTTAAATTCAGTCTTTGCAATTTGTTTAAGCAGCATTGAAAAATCTGAAAAGGCACAATCAGCAATATAAAAATCAGCACCATCTTCAACCGTTCCCGCATACAACAGCATTGTAGCTGCACCCATTGATTCTCCATGAATACCGAGGATGGCATTGTCACCAATCATCGCTTTCACGGTTTTTACAACAGCATCTAAGTCATTTTTTTCATAATAACCATAGCTTGTTGTTTTGCCGCCTGACTCCCCATGTCTTCGATGGTCAAAAATAACGGCATTGTACCCTAGTCGTTCGAAAAGACGTGCATATTTGACCGAGTTGATTTTATTTTCTGTAACCCCATGGCAAATAATCATCGTATTATTTGTTTGTAGTGGTTGGAACATAATGCCGCGAATGGAGTAGCCATTAGGAGAGTCAATATTTAATTCACATTTAAAATTTTTATTGTACCAAGCTTCGTCAAAACGTTTGGCAGTTGTTTCGCGTTCACGAATAAAATCGGGGTCTTTTTGCTGAATGTACATTAATTTATTAGAAAGCGCAAAGCCGAACAGCCCCGTTGCAGCAGCGGCGAGCGTCGTTGTAATACCTGAAAATAAAAGCATTTTCTTTTTCATCTTCAATACCTCCACGACTTGTTTCTTTGTATGTCTAGGCATTCGTCCCTAAGTTATCATAAGGTAAATGCATGTTTCTTAATTGTAATGTTCCCAACTATATTTGTTTAAAACACGACAACATTTTACAACAACCTTTGAAATACTGCGATTATTTCCGTTATCGAAAATCGTCAAAATATTTGTTAAAATATAGTTATCTGCTAGTAGCATATGCATGCAGTGTTGATTTTTGAACGGGGAAAAGGGGAGAATGATTATGACAAACGAGGTAGTGATTGTTAGTGCCGTGCGTACTGCAATCGGTTCATTCCAAGGAACATTAAAGGATGTGCCGGCAACAACTCTTGGAAGTATCGTTATTAAAGAAGCATTAGCGCGCGCTGGCGTAGCAGGTGAGCAAGTCGATGAAGTCATCATGGGGAATGTTTTATCGGCTGGACTAGGACAAAATCCGGCTCGTCAAGCATCGATTGCAGCGGGATTACCAAATACAGTGCCTGCTTTAACAATTAATAAAGTATGTGGCTCAGGCTTAAAAGCAGTGCATTTAGCAGCACAGGCAATTGTAGCAGGCGATGCTGACATCATTGTAGCTGGTGGCTTTGAAAATATGAGCCAAGCACCGTATGTATTAAAAAATGCACGTGAAGGCTTCCGCATGGGAGATCAAAAAGTCGTGGATACGATGATTCATGATGGTTTATGGTGTGCATTTAATGATTATCATATGGGCATTACTGCGGAAAATTTATGTGATGCGTATGAAATTACACGTGAGGAGCAAGATACTTTCGCAGCACGTTCACAACAACGTGCAGAAGCAGCTATTGCTGCTGGTAAATTTAATGATGAAATCGTTGCTGTGGAAATTCCTCAACGAAAAGGCGATGCTATTATTTTTAATCAAGATGAGTTTCCACGTGCAGGTGTTACAGCGGAATCCTTATCAAAGCTGCGCCCTGCATTTAAAAAGGACGGCTCAGTAACTGCAGCGAACGCTTCTGGTATTAACGATGGTGCAGCAGCAGTTGTCGTGATGTCAAAAGCGAAGGCGTTAGAGTTAGGGATTAAGCCAATGGCACAAATTTCAGCAAATGCGAGCTCTGGCGTAGATCCTTCAATTATGGGGACTGGTCCAGTAACTGCGGTGAAAAAAGCGTTAGCAAAGGCGAATGTAACTTTAGTAGATGTAGATTTAATTGAAGCGAATGAAGCGTTTGCGGCACAATCAATTGCTGTAGATCGCGAACTAAGCTTCAATCATGATAAACTAAATGTAAATGGGGGAGCAATTGCTCTTGGTCACCCAATTGGTGCAAGCGGGGCGCGAATTTTAGTCACACTTCTACATGAGATGGAGAAGCGTGATGCAAAAACGGGCCTTGCCACATTATGTATCGGTGGTGGACAAGGTGTAGCAACAGTTGTTCAACGCCCTTAATGTTAGTAAGAAGGTGAAAGTAATGGGAAAAAAACGAAAACAACAACAGCAGCGTGTAGATGATAGTTTCACAGCTAGTTTACCAAAGCAAGAAGCTGTGACATTAGCCGACCAGCTTGGTGGCGATGTGTTAGCGAAGTTAAAAGCTGCAAAACAAGATTTATCAGCGAAAGAGCAGGCGGCAGAGGAAGAGCGTCAAGCACAGCTAGCCTTTGAGCGCAAGCAGCGTGAGAAAAACAAATCGTTTGAAGAATTATTAAACGAGTACGGTGATAAAGGCTCTAAGTTTTAGTCTTAGATTAGTAAAAACAGTGAATCTCGTATGAGAGATTCACTGTTTTTTTGTTAATCGCCGATAGAGTGCCTGGAATCGCCGGTAGACTCGTGAGAATCGCCGATAAAAATCCTTTGCTTATATACGATAAATAATTATTTTCTAAACATCCGTATTTTCTTCACGGCTAAGGCGATGCTAATAAAAACAATAGCCCCAGCTGTATCTACTAAGACATCTTGCCCGTTCATTGTTCGTCCAGGTGTAAAGCTTTGGCGGAATTCATCTAGCATCGCAATCACTGCCGTAAGGGCAATGGCGACGCCCGCGGCAAAACGCCGTTTTCCCCATGCAAAGTAGATTCCGAGTGCAATACATCCAAAACCTATAAAATGCGTAAACTTTCGAATTAGAAATTCTACAAATTCAAAGTAGCCCCGCTCCTCAACAGACACGACTGTATTCCAATATGGAATTTTTAATACTGACAGTTGTGCTTCAAAAGGTTTATTGACCAAAAGTTCCTCAAGCTCAGGAATAATAGACTGTTGTTCGTAGCTCATGCTAGAGGAAATGGCGAGAATAACTAAAAGGAGCAGTAAAATTAGCCATTTTTTCATCGGTGGTCTGCGTATTGTTCTTCTTTTGTTAGTTTGTTAGCTACGTCAAAGTTAGTAATGGAATTGACTTTTTCGTAGGCTGTAAGTGTTTGGACAAGTTGTTCCTGTGAACTAGCACCAATCACAGTTGAAGCAATAGTAGGTTCCTTCAAATTAAAGGCAAGCCCTAATGCATGTAAATCTTCATAGTGTTTTGCTAAGTCTGTTAATGTCATGGTTAATTCATCTAGTGTATAGGTTTGATAACCGTTAACACGTTGCAAGCGCTCTTTCCAAGTATTTGTTAATAAGCCCTTTGCAACGGTGCCGCGTGTTACTACCGAAGCACCTTCACTGGCAATAAAATCTAGCCATTCTTCGGGGTGACGATCTAACGCACTATATTGCATCATGACACTTTTTGCAGAGCTAGCTGGTAAAAAACGTTTTAGTACATTAGGTCGAATCGAGGAAATGCCATATTCTCGAATTACACCGTCTTTTTTCAAGTTTTCAAATGTATCAATAATGCCATCCCAATCGTCCTCTATCGTACCACCATGTAGTTGATAGACATCAATGTAATCTGTACCTAGTCTTTTCAGGCTTTGATGCACGGCCTCTTTAATATATGTAGGGGAGGCATCCCAATGCCAGCCGTCCACACCTTGTGACCAACGATTGCCTACTTTAGTTGCGACGATCATATCTTGTCGACGTTTGCCCAAAACGGTACCAATAATTTGTTCGTTGGCACCAAAATCATATAAATCTGCTGTGTCAATGTAATTAATGCCAGCATCTAGTGCCATTTCGATAATGGCTGCTGCATTATTTTTGTTTGTCGAAAGAGACATACCTCCTAAGCTGATTTCTGAAATAAATAAATTACTTGAGCCGAGCTGTCTTTTTTTCATACGAATGCCCTCCTTCGATTTCTCTACTTGTAATGGTACAATGAACATATCTGAAGAACAAGCGAGGTTATGGGCAATGAAAAAGTTTGAAGAAAGAACGACACAAACGACATCAATTTATGATGGGAAAATCGTTAAGTTACAGGTCGATGATGTCACATTACCAAATGGCAAGTCGGCTAAGCGTGAAATTATTAAGCATCCAGGTGCGGTAGCAATCATTGCCATTACCAACGAAGGCAAGCTCGTTATGGTTGAGCAATATCGTAAAGCGCTTGAGCGTTCTATTGTAGAAATTCCTGCTGGTAAACTTGAAATAGGTGAGGAACCGATTTATACTGCTCGTCGAGAACTAGAAGAAGAGACAGGCTATGGTGCACATCAATTCGAGTATTTACAAGCGTTTGCCACTTCACCAGGCTTTGCAGATGAAGTGATTCATCTATTTGTAGGAACAGATTTATATCAGATTGAAAATAGCGCAGAACTAGATGAAGATGAATTTGTCGAATTACTAGAAGTTTCGTTGGAAGAGGCACAAGCGATGGTCGCTGATGGGCGTATATATGACGCTAAGACAGCGTTTGCCGTGCTTTGGTTTGCATTGCAACAAGATAAATAAAGTTTAGCATAATAGAAGCGGACGAGCATAAGCTGTACAAACCTTGATAGAAAAGGAGCATGCTAATGTCTCGTACGGTTTCTCTATTTTATCACGCATCAATTGTTGCAGTGAGCTTCGTTTGTGGCGTCATCTGCTTTCATATTATTGGAGGGGCGAATGCAGAGCCTTTTATTTTATTTATAGAACCTCGTTTAGCAGATGTGGACAGGCAATCTATTTTTCGTTTAGTGCTACCTGTCGCCGCTTCAGTCGGAATTGTATTGTTACTTGCTACACATAGTGTCTTGAAAGTTTTAGTACGTGTTACAGTCGCGATGCGCGCAACTTTTTTTGGATTTAGCTCCGTATTTTTACTGCAAAAACTTGAGGCGTTTTGGCTATATACGATTTGGTGGTTTCCATTTCAGCTTATCTATTGTATATTGTTGCTAGTATTATGTAATTTACTTGTACCCGCCTGGTCGAAGCGAAAAATCGGGAAAAAGATGAATGGACGGACAATTTTGTTGAATTTTATCGCTTTTTTCATCATAATAGTTGCTGAGTTTATTGTAATATCGTATGTACTCAAGTGAAGAAACAGCTAAAAGCATAAATGCATTTGAAATCTACTCACTATCTTGTAATAGGATTTACTCCTTTGGTATAATGAAATGAGTTTAGGGGGGCGTCACATGGAAAGCCGTATTGATCGTATTAAAAAACAGTTGCATAGTGCTAGTTATAAGCTGACGCCGCAGCGAGAAGCAACAGTTGCTGTTTTGCTAGAGCACGAAGAGGACCACTTAAGTGCAGAGGATGTCTATCTTTTAGTAAAAGATAAGGCACCTGAAATAGGTCTGGCTACTGTTTATAGAACATTAGAATTACTAACAGAGCTTAAAATCGTCGACAAAATCAACTTTGGCGATGGCGTATCACGCTATGATTTGCGCCAAGAAGGAGCTGCACATTTCCACCATCATCTAGTTTGTATCGAGTGCGGTGCTGTAGATGAAATTCAAGAAGATTTACTTGAGGATGTGGAAGCCGTTGTTGAGAAACGTTGGAACTTTATTATAAAAGATCACCGACTAACTTTCCACGGTATTTGCTGGCGTTGTCATGATAAAACCGACGAAACGAATGAAGAACAATAACGAAAAACTGTCTGATGAAATCTTACGTATAGATTACATTAGGCAGTTTTTTGTTTTTTCACTTGTATGCTTGGACTTTCTATTAAACTAGTCAATTCGATTGAAGTGAGCCCTTTCGCACTTTTTTTATAGGCGTGCTAAAATAGAGAATAATTGACAGTGAGGGGGCGTTGTGATGAATGAATTTCAATATGCAATAGAGGATTATATCCATTTTATCCAGGTAGAGCGGCAATTATCCGTTAATACATTAGCATCCTATCGCCGAGACTTAGAAAACTATGTACATTTTTTGCAAGAAGCTGAAGGGATGACTGATTTTCGGCATGTTGAACGGACAACTATATTACGTCATTTAGAACAACTGCGTATGCAAGGGAAGACAAGCCGTACTGTTGCGCGCCATATTTCATCGATTCGTAGTTTCCACCAATTTTTACTTCGAGAAAAGCGAACAGAATCAGATCCAACAGTCCATTTAGAAATGCCAACGATTGAACAAAAACTTCCGAATATCCTTTCCATAGAAGAAATAGAAGCTTTACTGACAGCGCCGAACCGCAGTAAGCCGCAAGGTATTCGTGATGTGGCGATGCTAGAGCTGCTATATGGCTCTGGTATGCGTATTAGTGAGCTGATTGCACTTGATTTAGCTGATATTCATCTGACAATGGGCTTTGTACGTGTATTTGGAAAGGGCGGCAAAGAACGCATCATTCCACTAGGAAAAAGCGCCCTTTCTGCTTTAAGTGTTTATTTAGATGGCGCAAGAGGAACATTACAAGGGAAATATCCAAAAACAGATGCATTTTTTATAAATCAACGTGGAAAACGTTTAACTAGACAAGGTTGTTGGAAATTAATGAAGGAGCACGCATTAAAGGCAGGCATCCAGCATGAGCTTACACCGCATACTTTACGCCATTCGTTTGCTACCCATTTAGTAGAGAATGGAGCTGATTTACGTGCAGTGCAGGAGATGCTAGGTCATGCAGATATTTCTACAACCCAAATTTATACGCATATTAGTAAAACGAGACTTTCTGAGGTATATAAGCAGTACCATCCACGTGCTTAACATAGAAAAATAAGCGATGGATCGAGTCTCTTTTCGTATAAAAGAATAAATATTTACCTTAGTCGGATGTCTGACCTTTATCCTTTAGCTTGTTTTTGGTAAAATGGAGTCGTGAGATTAGGAGGCAACAATTATGAATAAACCATTTAAAAAAATCCATGTCGTTGTAATGGATTCAGTTGGGATTGGTGAGGCACCAGACGCAGCTAAATTCGGAGATGTAGGCGCACATACATTAGGCCATATCGCTGAAAAAATGAATGGGCTTACAATGCCCGTTATGGAATCGTTTGGCTTAGCAAATATTGAGGCGCTTCAAGGAATGCAAGCAGTGGATGCGCCAAAAGCATACTACGGTAAAATGCAGGAAGCATCTGTTGGGAAAGACACAATGACAGGTCACTGGGAGATTATGGGTCTTAACATCGATAAACCATTTAAAGTGTACCCAGAAGGATTCCCCGCTGAACTTATTGCGGAGCTTGAACAACGTACAGGCCGAAAAGTACTATGTAATAAGCCAGCAAGTGGCACACAAGTGATTGATGATTTTGGGCAAGAACATATGGACACAGGGGCAATCATTGTCTACACATCTGCTGATCCTGTATTACAAATTGCTGCACATGAAGAAATCATTCCACTTGAAGAACTTTATAAAATTTGCGAAATTGCACGTGAATTAACATTGCAGCCAGAGTACTTAGTAGGACGCGTTATAGCACGACCATTTATCGGTACACCAGGTAACTTTACGCGTACGCCAAATCGTCATGATTATGCGTTAAAGCCATTTGGTCGCACAACGATGAATGCATTAATGGATGCAGGATTAGATGTAATCGCTATCGGTAAAATTTCAGATATTTTCAATGGTGAAGGGGTTACTGATGCAGTTCGTACAAAAAATAATATGGACGGCATGGACCAATTTGCAGAGGTTGCACGACGTGATTTCCACGGGATAAGCTTCTTAAATTTAGTAGATTTTGATGCGAATTTTGGACATCGTCGTGATCCACTTGGCTATGGCAATGCCCTACAAGAATTTGATGCACGCCTTCCTGAAATTTTAGAGGCAATGACAGAAGATGACTTACTTATGATTACAGCTGACCACGGAAATGATCCGACATTCCCTGGCACAGATCATACACGTGAATACGTACCACTAATTATCTATTCACCACGTTTTAAAGGTGGTAGCGAGCTAGCTCTACGTGAGACTTTTGCAGATATTGCCGCAACTGTCGCTGAAAACTTCAATGTAGAAGCACCACCATTCGGTAAAAGTTTCTTAAATGATTTAAAATAAGGAGGAATTTTCCATGAATATGGTGCAACTATTTGAAAAGAAAAAACAAGGTAAGGAGCTTTCACAGGCAGAAATTCAATACTTTGTTGAAGGCTATACAACAGGTTCTATTCCAGATTATCAGGCAAGCTCTTTGCTAATGGCCATTCGCTTAATTGGCATGACAGATGAAGAAACTTTTTATTTAACGAAGGCAATGATTGAATCAGGAGATGTCATTGATTTAACTTCGATCGAAGGCTTTAAAATTGATAAACATTCAACAGGTGGTGTTGGTGACAAAGTAACGTTAATCGTAACACCGATTATTGCTTCACTAGGCATTCCAGTGGCGAAGTTTAGTGGTAAAGGCCTTGGTATTACAGGTGGTACAATTGACAAACTAGAATCGATTCGAGGCTTAAAAACAGAGCTGTCTTCACAAGAATTTATTGATAATGTCAATAAACATAAAATTGCTGTTGCTGGTCAAACGGGTAATCTCGTGCCAGCAGACAAAAAACTTTATGCATTGCGTGATGTAACGGGTACTGTCGATTCTATTCCGTTAATTGCTGCGTCTATTATGAGTAAAAAAATTGCAAGTGGCGCAGATGGCATTGTGTTAGATGTCAAATGTGGTTCTGGCGCATTTATGAAAACTGAAGAAGAAGCTAAAAAATTAGCTGAGGCGATGACAGCGATTGGTGAAAAACTAGGACGTAAAGTAGTCGCACATATTAGTGATATGGATAATCCACTCGGAAAAATGATTGGTAATAAGCTTGAAGTAGTGGAGGCATATGCCTTACTAAGTGGTCGTTTAGAGGAGACGCACGCTGATTTATTTGAGGAGTGCATCATTATTTCTTCACTTATGTATCAGATTGCAGCTGGAGTGGATGAAGCAACAGCAGTAGCGGCAGTTAAGAAAGTGTTAGAGGACGGATCTGCAGCGGCTAAGTTTGAGGAATTTATAGTGGCACAAGGCGGAGATTTAGCGGATATTGTGCAAAATGACACGGCTCATAAGATTGCGGTAACAGCAGCGTCAGAAGGCGTTGTAGAGTCTATTAATGCATTAATGATTGGTGAGGCAAGCGTTAGTCTTGGTGCAGGTCGCTTAACGAAGGAATCCGCACTAGATTATGATGCGGGTATTCAACTAGTCGCAAAAAAAGGTGACCGTGTAACGGCTGGTGAAACGATTGCTTATCTGTATTCAAACAGTGAAATCAATGAGGAAACAGTCGATAAAGTACAGCAAGCTTATACAATTGCATAAATAAAAAACAGAATACGCTAGTTGATGGTAGCGGAGGCGTATACTTCTGCGGGAGGCATGCAAGACGCAACTGGTGAAGCGATAGCGACGGTTGTGGCTTACAGTGTGCCCGTGGAAAGCGTCCTCCTTAGTAAATTATCAACGACATTGCAAAAAAGTGTTAGATTGACTGCAGTCAATCTAACACTTTTTTCTTTTGTTGTTCGGCAACTATTTTACCAATTACCTACATATAAAAGCCTCCTACGCAGTTACACTTACAAAAAATGTAGACCACGTTTAAAACCTTCTTAATTATCCCATACTGCACTTAACCTAAAAGCAATAAGAATGTCGATTTTACACTATTTCGAGGGACTTGGCACTAGTTATGTCAACAGCAAGGATTTGTTATATGGAATGTGGAATTGCACGAGGAGGAGGCGATGTTCATGCATTTTCAATTAGAAATGGTAACGAGAGAGACAGTGGTTATACGTTTATTTGGTGAGCTCGATCATCATGCAGTTGAGCAAATTCGGGCTAAAATTTCTACAGCAATTTTTCAAGGCGCTGTAACGACCATCATTTGGAATTTCGAGCGACTATCGTTTATGGATAGTTCGGGTGTAGGCCTTGTGCTTGGTCGGATGCGTGAATTAGAGGCAGTGGCTGGAAGAACAATTTTATTGAATCCATCGCCGACAATGCGAAAAGTATTTCAATTTTCAGGTTTAGGTCCGTGGATGATGGATGCAACAGAGGAAGAAGCGATTGATCGAGTTAGGGGGATTGTAAATGGATAACGAAATGACATTAACTTTTTTAGCAATTAGCGAAAATGAAGCTTTGGCACGTGTGGCTATTACGGGCTTTATCGCACAATTAGACCCAACAATTGATGAACTATCAGAATTTAAAACAGTTGTCTCGGAAGCTGTTTCCAATGCCATTATCCACGGTTACGAAGAGGATGGCAAAGGTGTTGTTACAGTTCATGCAAAGCGCGAAGATGATATTGTAACCGTATCTGTAATGGATAACGGGGTTGGTATTGCAGATGTGAGTCAAGCAATGGAACCTTTGTTTACAACGAAAAGTGCAATGGAACGTTCCGGAATGGGCTTTACAATTATGGATAGCTTTTCAGATCAACTGACAGTAATGTCTAAATGGCAACAAGGTACAACAGTAACGTTTACGAAAAAATTTTACTCGGTTCGCACGGCGGTAATGTGAGGTTGCTATCGTGAAGCCGATAGAACAGTCGTCCGATAAGCTTTTGTCACAGGAGGAAATGCGTGATTTAATTGCGCGTTCACAACAGGGCGACCATGAAGCTCGTAAACGAATGATTGAGGGGAATACGAGACTTGTATGGTCCATCGTCCAACGCTTTACTACAAGGGGCGTGGAGCTCGAAGATTTATTTCAAATTGGCTGTATAGGGCTTATGAAATCTGTAGATAAGTTTGATCTAGCATACGATGTGAAGTTTTCCACATATGCGGTGCCGATGATTATCGGCGAAATACAGCGCTTCTTAAGGGATGATGGCATGGTGAAGGTGAGCCGCTCGATTCGTGAGCTTAACTTTAAAATACGCCATGCAACTGACGAATTTATTAAGAACAATGAGCATCCACCGACCATTCAAGATTTAGCACAAGTACTTGGTGTTACGACAGAGGAAATCGTAACGGCATCGGATGCTTTAAGGGATCCTGCTTCTTTACATGAGCAATTGTATGAAAGTGAAGGGGATTCTATTACGTTAATGGACCAAATGAAGGATGAAAAATCTGAGCAACCATTTGAGTATATTCCGCTTAAAGAAGTGCTAACAAGATTAGACCCCAGAGAGCAATCCATTATTTATTTACGATATTTTTCAGACTGTACACAAACTGAAATTGCCAACAGGCTTGGTATTTCACAAGTACAAGTATCTCGTTTAGAGAAAAAGATTTTAGCGCAGTTAAAAAGCTGGATGGCCACGAGTGCCACAGTCGAACATGGAGTAGAAAAAGACATCTAAGAAAATGGTGACACCATGACAAATAAACTATTTAACAGCTTAGAAGAAGCCGAAGATTTTCTTAAAGAGCAATTTGGGGACGGCGAATCATTTGACGTTGGAATTAAGCATTTATTTGTCAAAGATTTGCCGGTTCTTTGTGCATATATTAGTGGGCTTGTAGATGGGGAAGCCCTAACACAGCTACTATCTAGTATGTTACCTGAAGAAGACATCGATATTGACGATGAGAAAGAATATTTTGAAACAATTTTCAATTTTCATGGTCGTTCTGAAGAAACAGAGCGTAAAGCCTATTTGCTCGCCATTTTAAGTGGACAAGTAACATTTATCACTAAAGGTGGTTACTGTTATGTTGCTGAGCTGCGAAATTATCCAGGCCGATCACCAGAAGAGCCTGATAATGAAAAGGTAATACGTGGTTCAAGGGATGGCTTTACGGAAGGGATTTCACAAAATACAGCTTTAGTGCGTCGACGCATTCGCAACAGTAATTTACGTTTCGAGCTACATAAAATATCCAAAATCGGTCAAACCGATGTCGCAATTGCGTTTATGAAGGATATTGCAAATGAGGAAATGCTCGATAAATTGCGACAGCGTCTTGGTCAAATTAACCATGATGGTTTGACAATGGCCGATAAATCTCTAGAGGAGTGGCTATTTAAGCAAAAGTTTCACCCAATACCATTTGTACGTTATACAGAACGACCCGACATTGTCGCTGCTCATTTATTAGAGGGCCATGTGGCCATTATGGTGGATACTTCACCTTCAGTTATTTTAGTACCTATTACAATTTTCCATTTATTGCAGCACGCTGAAGAATACAGACAAGCGCCAATTGTTGGGACATTTGTTCGTTTTATGCGTTATTTCGGAACGATTATGGGGTTACTATTACTACCATTATGGTACTTATTTGTAACGAACGAATCGTTATTACCTGACACCTTGTCCTTTTTAGGTAGTCAGGAAAAATCACATATTCCAATATTACTGCAAATTCTAATAGCTGATATAGGGATTGAATTTTTAAGGATGGCCGCCATTCATACCCCTACGCCATTGTCCACTGCAATGGGATTAGTAGCAGGGGTAATCATTGGACAAATCGCGATTGATGTTGGCGTTTTCTCATCAGAAGTTGTGTTATATACAGCAGTAGGAGCGATATTTACATTTATTATTCCATCCTATGAGCTAAGTATTTCCATTAAGCTCTTTAGAATTTTCTTGCTCCTTATGACAGGCATTTGGGGGGCGGATGGATTATTCATTGGGTTATTTATATTATTTACGTATTTATGTTCATTACGTCCGTTACAAGCGCCGTATTTGTGGCCGCTCGTACCTTTTTTCCCAACAGCGATGCTTCGGGTAATTATCCGTTTCCCAATGACATCGGATGCATTAAGACCTTTTGTTGTCGATTCCAAACAGCGAAAAAGATCATAGGAGCCGTTGCACTCACTTTTTTCATGTGATAAAGTTCACCTATAGTATTTTGTGATTTTTGCAAAAATTATTTTTGTTAGCATGCCCAAATGGTATGAGCAATGAGCCATTGACATGCTCGTAAAAGATAATGTCTCGATTGGATGTTTTCAAAACTAAGTTTTTGGGTACACCATGAGGTGCAATTGTTACAAAATGGATACGTGAAAAGGGAGAGATGCAAATGCATTTATATGGAACACAAGCGATTTCTGAAGATGGACATTTAACAATAGGACAAGTAGACACATTAGAGCTTGCAAAAGTATACGGTACACCACTTTTTGTGTACGATACGGCGCTTATTCGGAAGCGTGCACGCAGCTTTATCGATACATTTAAAAAACTAGGTGTAAAAGCAGAAGTAGCTTATGCTTCAAAAGCATTTGCATGTGTGGCGGTGTATCAATTAGCAGCAGAGGAAAATCTATCATTGGATGTTGTCTCTGGAGGGGAGCTATTTACAGCATTAAAAGCTGGATTCCCTGCAGAGCGCATTCACTTCCATGGCAATAATAAAAGTATTGCCGAATTAGAGCTAGCCTTTGACTCAAAAATTGGTTGTATTGTAGTAGATAACTTCTATGAAATTAAGCTTTTAAAAGAAATTTCAGAGCGCCGTCAGCAAAACATGCGTATTTTGTTACGTGTCACACCAGGTGTTGAGGCACATACACATGATTTCATTACGACAGGGCAAGCTGATTCTAAATTTGGCTTTGACTTAAACAACGGCCAAGCAGATGAAGCATTCGAGCAAACATTTAAACATGAATACTTACAGCTTTTAGGCTTACATTGCCATATAGGCTCTCAAATTTTTGATACAGCTGGCTTTGGTTTAGCGGGAGAAAAATTAATCGACAAGATTTCTAACTGGAACAAGACTCACGGTTTTACGTGCACTGTGTTAAACTTAGGTGGGGGCTTTGGTATTCGCTATACAGAAGAAGACGCACCGCTTGAGCCGCAAGTATATGTTGAGGACATGATTACAGTTGTGAAAAATAAAGCAACGGTACTTGGGCTAACGATGCCAGAAATCTGGATTGAACCAGGTCGTTCACTGGTTGGCGATGCAGGAACATCACTTTATACAATAGGTTCTCAAAAAACAGTACCAGATGTACGGAACTACATTGCAGTTGATGGTGGAATGAGTGATAATATTCGTCCTGCACTTTACGATGCGAAATACGAGGCGGTCATTGCGAGTAAAGCCAATGCACCTAAAGAAGAAACGTACACTGTAGCTGGAAAACTTTGTGAATCGGGCGATAAATTGATTATCGATGCAAAATTACAAGAAGCAGCTTCAGGTGATGTACTAGCAATCTTCTGTACAGGGGCATATGGCTATTCGATGGCGAGCAACTACAATCGTGTACCACGTCCAGCAGTGGTATTTGTAGAAAATGGACAGCACCAATTAGCCATTAAACGTGAAAGTTATGAAGATATTGTACAAAATGATCTCCCGTTAACGTTAAAAAAGGGTGAATGAATTTGAGAAAAAATAAATGGGTATTATTAGCGTCCATGACGACTTTTATTTTATTGTGGGGCGTTGTCTATTGGGTGTTAGCATCAAAAGGTATTCTCGGCCCTGGTTCGTAAGACAGAAATTGGCTTGCGGTAATAGTACAAATCGTGTAGGATAGTCAAAGATTATGTACAGCTAGAAAAAGAGGGAATAGACAAATATGTTAATTCGATATAAAAAAGCTTTCGAGAAAATAGCGATGGGGCTACTCTCGTTTATGCCTAACGAAAAAGACATTAAAAAGCTCACAGAGACAATCCAATCTTATGAAAATGATGAGAATTGGGTATTATATTTATGGAAAAAGAACGATGAGTATGTTGGTATCGTCGGGCTTGTAGTAGACAATAACACAGCAACTATTCAGCACGTTTCTGTAGTTCCATCTTATAGAGGTGAAGGTGTGGCAAAAGAAATGCTACAAGAAGTAGCAGAACTTGGCCAATACGAACATGTGCGTGCAACGGATGAAACGCGTGAATTTGTTCAAAAATGTATACAATGTAATGAAGAAAAAGCAGACGAAAATTAACGTCTGCTTTTTCTTTGTTTGCTTTCTTGTCGTTCAGCAAGAATATGTGAGCGATCACGGAGCATATGTTTATGAAGAAGATAATCAGCGCTACTTTCCGGTAAAAGTAGTATGCGCGCCATCACTAAATCATGTAAAGCGGGCATTAGTGGTAATTGAAACGCTTGAAAGGACTTGCCCATTCGAATGTTGTTGAGCGTTTCGGTTAATTTTGTGATAAGAATTGTGTAGTCTATTTCATGAAAAAACACATTTCCTTTATTGAGTTGAAAATTATTGAGTGCTTTATGTAGGATTTTGAAAGCACCAGTTGCGTTGCCGCGACGCCAATGATATAATCCTGTCGCTAATTGAACATAACCTACAAGAGGATGATTTTTATTGCCAGGCGCGATGTCCTTCCAATATTCCTCGAGTACTTCATGGCATTCAAAAAAATCCCCATTGCCATTGAAATAGGCACAGTAATCAATAAATAAAGTATGGTGCTGTGGATGCATTTTGGACTCCTTTCCACTATACTAAAAGAACATTGAAGATCAGGGTGGTAAAATAATGTCTTATGAAGTAAAATTAGAAGCCTTTTCAGGACCTCTTGATTTATTATTGCACTTAATTCACAGATTGGAAATTGATATCTATGATATTCCAATGGCTGAAATTACGCAACAATATATAGATCATATCCATGCGATGCAGGTACTGGAATTAAATGAGGCGAGTGAGTATTTAGTGATGGCTGCTACACTCTTAGCCATAAAAAGTCGTATGCTCTTACCGATACATGAAGGAGAGCTAGAGGATGCGGAAATTGAAGTCGATGGACCTGACCCTCGTGAGGAACTGGTTCAACGTTTAATAGAGTATAAAAAATATAAAGAAGCGGCAGGCAACTTACAGGAGCTTGAATCAGATAGAGCGCAGGTGTTTACGAGACCACCAACAGATTTATCGGGATTGGCATCAGATGAGCAAATGGCGTTGTTCGATATGAATGTCAATATATATGATATGCTTGGTGCCTTCCAAAAGCTGATGCGCAGAAAAAAATTAAAAAAGCCATTAAAAACAACTGTCACGAGACAGGAACGCTCGGTTAAAGATCAAATGCGTTCGGTTGTGAATTCTTTACGTTCCACAGGTGGACGTGCATCATTTTTCGAGCTTTTTCCCTATGAAGATAAACCAACACTGATTTTAACGTTTCTATCACTGCTGGAACTGATGAAACGTCAGATTGTCATTGTAGAGCAAGACGGTAATTTTGAAGAACTAACGGTCACATTACAGAAGGAGGAATGGGATGATGACGAAAACAATGATCCTACAAAGTAGAATTGAAGCTTTATTATTTGTTGTGGGAGATGATGGCTTAACGATTAAGCAATTAGCACACTTACTTGGTGATGCAGAAGAAGTTGTTGCACAAGCTATGGATGCATTACGTACAGCATTTGACGAAGATGAAAATAGAGGAATTACAATTAAAGAAATGGCTGGCGTTTACCAGTTAATTACAAAGCATGAGCTTGCAGATACGATACAAAAATTAGTAGAGAATCCGACAGCACAATCATTATCTCAGGCATCCTTAGAAGTATTGGCTATAGTGGCGTATAAACAACCTATTACAAGGGTAGCGATTGAAGATTTACGAGGCGTAAAATGTGAACGGCCACTGCAAACACTGGCTTCCAGAGGGCTAGTGAAAGAGGTTGGCCGTTCAGAGGGAACTGGACGTGCTATTTTATATGGCACAACGAAAGAGTTCTTAAATTACTTTGGTTTAAATAGTATTGAAGAAATGCCTCCATTACCTGAGGAGGAAAATGGAGATACAGAGCAAGAAACGGATTTATTTATGACCAAATTCCAAGAAACTTTTAACGGCGTTAAGTAATAGAGGAAATGTGCTCGTCGCTTTCCTTTTTAGTTTAATAGTTTTTACTTATCTATCACTTATAATAAGGAGTGGCTTGTTGCTACGGTTACTACGAGTAATGTTGTTCATGGTAGTAGTTGGAATTTTAGTTTTTCCACAAAATGGTTTGGCAAGAGGCGGAAGCGGATATGTTGTGTTAGACGGCGACACAGGCCGCGTATTATCAGGTACTAATAGTGATGCAAGGCTCCCAATCGCAAGTTTAACAAAAATTTGGACAGCTCTCGTCGCCATTGAAAACAGTGATCTACAAGATGAAGTAGTCATTTCTCCAAGGGCTGCAATGGCTGAAGGTTCGTCTATTTATTTGCAAGCTGGTGAGACGGTAACAGTTGAAACCTTGCTTTATGGCTTAATGCTCCGATCTGGCAATGATGCTGCAACTGCATTAGCTGAGCATGCAGGTGGTTCAGTTGAAGGTTTTGTCAAATTAATGAATGAACGAGCGGTGATTGCTGGCCTCACAAATACAGTTTTTATGAACCCGTCTGGCTTGCATCATGATGAGCATTTATCTTCTGCAAGAGATACAGCGGAGATGTTGAGGTTAGCTCTCCAAAATAAAACCTTTGAAAAAATTGCATCTACTGTCCTTTATCGTGCCAATACAGAAAACGGCATGCTGTGGGAAAATAAACACCGCTTATTACGAGAAGGCTCAGGAGTCGCAGCTGATGTAGATGATGAGACGGAGCAACCTGTAAGTTCATTAAAATCAGCAACAGGTACTGCTTTTGCTGGAAAGACTGGTTTTACAAAGGTCGCTGGAAGAACATTGGCAACTGCTTTTCATAAAGATGGGCAAACATGTATTGTTGTCACTTTAAATGAATCTGATGACTGGAATATGCATCGAGGTTTAGCGAATGAGGTTTGGAAAAATTATAATATGGAGACGGTTGTGAAAAAGGGGAAATACAATGTCAACGATAAACTGGCTATCCGTTTAGAGCAACCAATTCAATTGCAATTAAACAAAGAGGAAAAAAAGACAGTTAGGCAAGTACTTCAAGTGTCCAGAAAAAGAAAGGAAGCAGTACTTTCGATATTTATCGGGGAAGAGCGTATTTATGCAACGCCTGTTAAAGTAGAATCAGCGGATCGTTAAAAGCGATGCGCTGATTTTTTATAATGCATAATATGGTATATTGTTTACTAGAAACTATTTTATATTTATTGTAAATGGTGTAAAATAATGAGAGTTATAATATGGAAGCATTAGGAGGTATACTATTATGGCTACTAGTGAAAATAACCGTAAGCAAACTCAAATCGCTATTATCATTATTTTATTTCTTTCAAGCTTTACAGCACCATTTATTTTGCTATTTCCCATTCAAGAGCTTCTTTACCGACCGCACGAATATTACCTTTTTGAGACCATTTTTAAAGCATATATTATTTTGATGTTTGTCTTAATTGCGATGGCAATAATTTTATTAATAAATTTATTGATTACTCCCACTACAAAAAAGGGGAGAAATGTCCAACGAACAATCGTTGGTACATCATGGCTGCTCGTTCTAGCGATTTTATTTTTATGTATCAATCATTATCAAATTATTGATGAAAAAGGGTTACATACGAATAATTTTTTTAGCTTGCAAGAAGACTCGACAAGCTGGAAAGAGATTGTTAAAGTCGAACAAACAAATGTGCAGAAAGATGGCGTAACTAAACCAGATAAGCTTATATTCACATTAAACGATGGTTCGACAATCGAACAATCTTTAACGGCGAAGTTAGCAAAAGCGAAGGCATTTATCAATTATGAATTAAGTAAAAGTGGCATTACAATCGAAAATGTATATAGTGAAAATGAATAATAAAAAGCTGCCTAAAGAGTGCAGCTTTTTTTATTGTTCGAGTGCCTGGCACTAAGACGGACCTTTGTGTGCGTTCCGACAGAAGTGTAAGTAGATGTTTACTTGGATAAGGTTGTTGATAGTGTCGTGAATATTCAGAATTGTTTGAGTGCCTGACACTTTATAAAATATCTTTTCTAAATGCGATTTGCATTTTGTTGATTCGTCCATATTAGAAATAAATAGCAAACATCGATGAATCTTTATGTTACGCTAAGACAAATAATCGATAAACTAGCAAATAATACACTATTTAGAATTATCGTATTACTAGTACAAAATTAGTTTCTCTTTTATATTACACAAAAGTATGACATAATTTTCACAGATTGACGGGAAAAATAACCTTAAAAAGGTTACATTTTTAACTAGAGGTGAAAGAATGGAAAGATTACAAAAAGTTATTGCTTATGCGGGTGTCGCTTCAAGGCGTAAAGCAGAGCAATTGATTGTAGAAGGTAAAGTAAAGGTAAACGGTGTTGTTGTACGTGAGCTAGGAACAAAAGTTTCCAACTCGGATACAATTGAAGTAGAGGGTGTCAAACTTGAGAAAGAAGATAAAGTCTACTACTTACTATATAAACCACGTGGAACAATTTCTGCTGTAACGGACGATAAAGGACGCAAAACTGTCACAGATTTATTTAAGCATATTCCGCAACGTATTTTCCCTGTTGGTCGTCTAGATTATGATACATCTGGATTATTATTACTGACAAATGATGGAGAGTTTTCTTTTATGTTGACGCATCCGAAATTTAAAATTGATAAAACGTACATTGCGCGAGTAAAAGGTATACCTACAATTGAGGGTCTAAAAAAGCTACAACGTGGTATTAAACTAGAAGATGGCAAAACAGCACCAGCAAAAGTGAGTATGACTTCTTTTGATGAGCAAGCAGGCAAGGCGATTTGTGAAATTACTATTCACGAAGGGCGAAATCGTCAAGTGCGTCGTATGTTTGAGGCAATCGGTACACCAGTAGTTAAACTGAAACGTGAACGTTTTGCGTTTTTAGATTTATATGGTTTAACACCAGGAGAATACCGTGAATTGTCGAAGCATGAAGTCAAGCAATTACGCGTGTTAGCTGAAACGGGACAACTCGGCTAAACGGACATTAGCGATGGAAGGTGAACATACCGTTATACGTATAGTGAGTTTTTCACTTTCCTCGTGTGGAAACGTTCATAAATCATTCATAATTAATAACTAAGTTAATTTGTATCATTTTGCTATAATAGGTGAGAATAGTACACCAGTTTTAAATTTATCCAGCAGACGCTGAACAAAGTAAGTCTCGGGGAGATATAACAGATGTTTCTTGTTCAAATGCGAAATATCGACATAATTACCTCGAGGCGTATTTGAGTAGGGGGTTTATTAACTTGGAGAAAAAGAAAAAACGTCTTGTAACCCGTACCATTATTTTAGTTATTTTGGCGCTTGCCATAGGGTACACTGTTTACGGGACAGCGACAAAGGATAAGGTAGAGTTAGTAGCAGTTGGCTCTGAAGCACCGAACTTCACGTTAGTAGATTTAAATGGAGAGAAACACAAACTGTCTGATTATAGAGGGCAGGGGGTATTTTTGAATTTCTGGGGAACTTGGTGTAAGCCATGTGAGAAGGAAATGCCAGCTATGAACAACCAGTATCAAGTCTTTAAAGACCTAGGTGTTCAAACATTGGCTGTCAACATTGCACAAACAGATTTTGAAGTACAAAATTTTGTCGATAAGTACGATCTTACATTTCCTGTAGTAATTGACAAAACAAAAAGTGTTATGACTGCCTATAATGTTGGGAATTTACCTGCAACTGTTTTAATTGATCCAGATGGTAAGGTAGTTAAAATTACGACTGGAGAAATGACAGAGGCGAATATCGCTTCTTACATGGAATTAATAAAGCCAAAATGAGGGGTAATTGACGATGGAGAATATCATTTGTGCTTGTGGACATAGTAATCCGTTTGGCACGAAGCTCTGTGAGAAATGTGGTCGTCCTTTAACCGAAGAAGAAAAACAGAATAAAGTTGTCGATATGCGCTATGATGGTACGGCTATTCGCTCAAAAACGTACAACAAAACAATTGTCGATAAAATTTGGAATTTTTTCTCTAGTGTTAAAGTTGGAATCGCTTTAATTATTATCACATTAATAGCAGCTTCAATTGGAACCTTATTACCGCAAGAGTTTTACGTAAAAGCTTCTGACATTGAAAAGGGAGCATATTACGAGGATGTTTATGGTTTCGTGGGGAAAATCTATTATACATTAGGTCTTTCAGATTTATATAGCTCTTGGTGGTTCCAAATTTTAGTTGGGATGCTTGCGGTATCGATTATTGTTGCAAGTCTTGACCGTGGTATACCACTTTATAAATCATTGAAAAATCAACGAGTAAAGCGCCATGAAAGCTTTATGAAGCGCCAACGTATTGTTGCGGAAGGACAAGTAACTGAAAGTCCTGAAGAGATGCTTAATAAAGTTGAAAAGAAAATGACTGAGATGAAATATAATGTTCGTCGAGATGGAAGTGCTTTGTTAGCAGAAAAAGGGCGTTTCGCGCGATACGGTCCGTACATAAATCATGTAGGCCTCATTATCTTTTTAGCAGGGGTTATGTTGCGTTTAGTTCCTGGTTTTTATGTCGATGAATCGATATGGGTACGTGAAGGTGAAACACGTGCAATAACGGGTATGGAAGGTTATTTTATTGAAAATCATGAATTTATTTTAGAAACACATGATAATACACCACAAGGCGAACAGCTGAAACAAGGCGTGAACGTCGTTGCGAAAAACTTCCAAACTAATGTTACGTTATACAAACAGCCTGAAGATGCAATTGCTGGTGATACGGATAATCTAGAAAAGGTTAGAGATTATTCAATTCGAGTTAACCATCCGTTAAAAGAAGATGGCTACGCATTATATCAAATGGATTATCGTTTAAATGAATTGAAGCAAATGAATTTTGAACTAGTAAATAAAACAACTGAGCAATCACTTGGTAAAGTAGAAATCGATTTAACAAACCCTAAAAAGGACTATGATTTAGGAAATGGTACATCTGTTAAACTACTTGTCTACACGCCAGACTTCTCTGGGTTTGAAAATGGTGTACCGCAAACTGCGACGTCCGTTCCTAATAATCCAGCATTTCTATTTAAAATGACAACACCAGAAACACCAGAGGGTGAAACAAGCTTTGTTGCTATTAAACAAACACTAGAGCCACTAGGCGAAAATCAATACAAAATGAAATTTGCAAGTGTGGAAACACGAGATATGTCAGGCTTTACGATACGTAAAGACCGCACAATCCCTATTTTATTTGTTGGTGGTATTATTTTCATGATTGGCGTTGCGATTGGTTCATATTGGAATCACCGTCGTCTTTGGTTACAAGTAGAGCCAGATGGTAAATTACTGATGGCTGCCCACGTAAACAAAAATATGTTTAGCATGAAAAAAGATTTAGATGCCGTGACTGCATTTGCTGGTCTACCACAATATAATGACCAGTTAGATATAGCAGAAGAGGATGAAAAGTCCACAAGCCATGGCAATAATAAAAAGGAAGGTGACAACACCTTATGAGTTTGATTGACTTAAGTGGGAATCTATTATTTGTAGCATTTGTAGCCTATCTAGTAGCAACCTTATTATTTGGCGGTGCAATTAAACAATCCAATGCTTCCGGTAAAAATACTGATAAATGGGGTAAACTTGCAATTACAGTGACGATTGTTGGTTTCCTTGCACAACTTGGTTATTTTATTACACGTTGGATTCATACAGGGCACGCTCCTGTAAGTAATATGTTTGAATTTACAACTGCTTTCGGGATGTTTATCGTTGCAGCATTCATTTTAATCTACTTTATTTATCGTCTGACAGCATTAGGATTTGTAGCGTTACCTGTAGCGCTTTTAATTATTGCATATGCGTCGATGTTCCCGAGCGAAGTAAGTCCATTAGTACCTTCATTACAAAGTTATTGGTTAACAATTCACGTTATTACAGCTGCCATGGGTCAATCCATTTTAGCAATTAGTGCAGTTGCAGGTTTAATTTACTTATTAAAAGTTGTTGATTTAAAGAAGCCTTCAAAGCAACGTTTTTGGCTTGAAGCCGTTATGTACTGTTTAGTTGTTGTAATTGGCTTTGTTGCTGTTTCATCTACATTTAGTGTTATGGATTACGAATCAAAATACACGTATCTTGATAAAGAAGGTGTATCTCGTCAAATTACTTATAATTTGCCACCAATTTTTGGCATGCACGATTATGAGGCAGTTGAGGAGCATGGCATGTCTCCATTAGTAGAAATGCCTGCACTCATTAATGCGAAAAAATTAACAACAGTTGTTTGGTCTTTACTGGTAGGGTCATTACTATACTTGTTAATTCGTCTTATTGCACGTCGTCGAATTAGCGCATTGTTCCAGCCGCTTGTTAAACGTGTAAATCTGCAATTATTAGATGAAATTGGTTATCGATCTGTTATTATTGGTTTCCCTGTTTTCACGTTAGGTGCACTCATCTTTGCGATGATTTGGGCACAACTTGCGTGGAGTCGTTTCTGGGGATGGGACCCGAAAGAAGTATGGGCCCTTATTACATGGTTATTCTATGCAGCATTCCTACATCTACGTCTATCTAAGGGCTGGGAAGGTGAAAAATCTGCTTGGTTAGCACTAATTGGTTTTGGTATTATTTTATTTAACCTAATAGCTGTTAACTTAATTCTTGCAGGTTTACACTCCTACGCGTAACAATGGGAAACGAAAAGCCTTTTCGCTGCGGCGAAAGGGCTTTCTTTTCTTTTCAAGACGTTGTGTACCATGTACAATAGAGGATAGAGAAAGTTTGGAAGAGAGGGATCGTGAAAGTGTCAGAGAATATTTCAGTATTAGTAGTAGACGATGAGGATCGCATTCGCCGCTTATTAAAAATGTATTTGGAGCGCGAAGGGTACCAAGTCGACGAAGCAGAGAATGGTGAAGAAGCGATCGAGAAATCTTTAGAAAAAGAGTATCACTGTATTTTACTAGATATTATGATGCCTGAAAAAGATGGGCTAGAAGTTTGTGCAGAAATTAGAGAACGTGCTGCAACTCCAATTATTTTATTAACTGCAAAAGGTGAGGAAGCGAACCGTGTACAAGGCTTCGAGCTTGGGGCAGATGATTATATTGTAAAACCATTTAGTCCGCGTGAAGTAGTGCTACGTGTAAAAGCTATTTTGCGTCGCTCACAAGCATTTTCACCTACAACAAATGCATCTTCATCAAAAGATTTAGTGGTATTCCAACACTTGATGATTGATCATGATGCACACCGTGTAACTGCAGAGGGAATCGAAGTAAATTTAACACCGAAAGAGTATGAATTATTGTATTTCCTTGCAAAATCTCCAGACAAAGTATTTGACCGTGAACAATTACTAAAAGAGGTTTGGCATTACGATTTCTTTGGGGATCTACGTACAGTAGATACACATGTTAAGCGATTACGTGAGAAGCTCAATCGTGTATCAGAAAACGCTGCAAAAATGATTGTTACTGTTTGGGGCGTTGGTTACAAATTTGAGGTTGTCAATGAATAGAATATGGAACAGTGTTGTCGGGAAGCTATGGGTAACCATATTGCTTCTCGTTTCATTTGTATTATTTGTTTTCACGGTTTTAATGCTCGAATTCCTTCAAAACTATCATATGCAGCAAGCCGAGATTTCGTTGCGTCAAACGGCTGCAACAATAGCGAGTATAGTGGATGACAATGAAACAGCCGAATCGACTTCGCAACTATTAACAGATATTTTACCTGATGGTACAAATGCGCTTATCGCCATTAATCATCTAGAAGTAACATTTGCGATGCAGGAAGGCGTTAACAAAAAAGAAATTCAAGGCGCAATTTTAGCGAATAAAGCGTTCCATGAAGTTTTCAAATCAGATGATCCAATCATTAAGGAAATGATGATGCCTTCCTCGACTGATAAAGAAAAAATGGAATCGTATGTCGTGTTAGGTTTCCCACTAAACGTAGAAAATGAAGTGCATGGTGCTGTATTTATTTACCAAAGTCCAGATGCGTTACATAAAACGTCCAAAGAGACTACGAAAATTGTCTTTTTAGCGGCATTCATTGCCTTTGTGTTAACGACATTCTTTGCATTTTTCCTTTCATCACGTATTACTTCGCCGCTACGAAAAATGCGCGAGCTAGCATTTGAAATTGCAAAAGGTAATTTCGAGGCAAAAATGCCGACAACGCAAAACGATGAAATTGGACAGCTTGCGGTTGCATTCAATCAAATGGGGCGCCAGTTAAAGCATAATTTAGAAGTAATCAATCAAGAAAATGAGCAATTATCCAATATTTTAACTTCTATGACTGATGCTGTTATAACGTTTAATCGGGATCGTACTATTTTACTCAGCAATCCACCTGCGGAACGCTTAATGCAAAAATGGTTTGTCAATAAAGGCTCGCAAAGTGCCAAGCCTATTCCACCTGAACTATATCATATGCTTGATCATGTATTAATGTTTGAAGATAAGCTGGAAGAAGAAATTGAGATGGATGGAAATTATTATACATTTACGATTAGCCCGCTCTATAGTGGGGAATTGATACGAGGAGCTGTTGCTGTTATCCGTGATATGACAGAACAGCATCGTCTAGAAAAGCTTCGCTCAGACTTTATTGCCAATGTTTCACATGAGCTACGGACACCTATTTCAATGCTTCAGGGCTACTCAGAAGCGCTAATGGATGATGATTTTATACAAGATCAAGAAGAGCGCAATGAGATTACTAAAATTATTTATGATGAATCAAAGCGTATGGGACGTTTAGTTACAGATTTATTGGATTTAGCACGGATGGAATCTGGACATATGACATTATACAAAGATGAAGTACCGATTAATGCGACATTTGAGCGCATTACGCAAAAATTTGCACAAGTAGCAAAAGAGAAGCATGTACAGCTCCTATTTAATAGTGAGTTTGAGGAAGATGCGGTCATAAGCATGGATGAGGATCGTATTGAACAAGTGTTAACGAACTTAGTTGATAATGCACTGCGTCATACAGATGAAGGTTCTGTCTTTGTGAAAGTAGAGAAGGAACCGACATTTGCTAAAATCTCAGTTCAGGATACAGGACATGGTATTCCACAGGAAGATTTACCATATGTTTTTGAGCGTTTTTACAAGGCTGATAAAGCGCGTACACGTTCTAAAGGGGGAACAGGTTTAGGGCTTGCTATTGCTCGAAACATTGTAAAGGCACATTCTGGAAATATTATGGTCGATAGTGTATTAAAAGAAGGAACAACCTTTACTTTCTATTTACCCTTCGACTAACTAACATTGTCCGTTAGAAGCCCATTGATTCGAAAACTTAATGCCAAAGTCTGTTAGCTGATTGTATGTAGTTTTAGTGCAGGGAATGGCACATAGCGAAATTTTGAGCAAAAAATCATTAATTAAGATGTAACTTGTGCGAGCGTTAGACGACAAATACTATGAGAACGGGGGTGGAGTGCTTTGAATGACTCCGTGTTCCATCGATTATACGATTCATACCATCAAGACGTGTTCCAGTTTCTTATTTATCTAGTGAAAAATCGTACACTTGCTGAGGATTTATCACATGAGGTGTACGTTCGTGTTCTGCGATCGTATGAACAATTCGCAGGAAATAGCAGTGAAAAAACATGGCTTTTTGCTATTGCTAAAAATGTCGCAATAGATCATTTTAGAAAGCAGGCAGTGCGGAAAAAACATTCGCTCGATTTTTTTGACTGGGAAACGGAACAACTACATTCAACCACACCATCACCGGAAGATATGCTACAGGCCAGTGATGAATTAATGCAAATAGAGTCTGCACTTGAAAATTGTACAGGGGATCAAAAAATGGTGATTATTATGCGCTTTTTCCAAGATTTATCGATTGCTGAAACAGCGCAAATACTTGATTGGACAGAAGCAAAGGTTAAGACGACGCAACATCGAGCCATTAAATTTTTAAGGCAACAGCTACAACAGGTTAGGGAACAGGAGGCGAAAAGGCAATGACTCATAAACAATTTGACGACGATGAACAACTAGAACAAATGTTGAAGAATGCCCCGAAGCTGACTGATAACCGTTCGAAAGAAGAAGTGTTGAAACGATTGCTAGCAGATTCACGTCTGCAAGATAATATACATCTTCAAGAAGCAATGCAACAACCAATAGATTCAAAAGTGCTTGAAGAGCAAGAGCGGTCTATTGCTGCTCATGAGAATGAAAGCATCAAGCCGATGCAAAAGCGTAAAAAGAGTAAGTTACCTATTTTTAGTAGTATTGCAGCTGTTTTTGTACTATCAATAGCAGGGTACGTGTTTTTAACAAATAATAATCCAGTTAAGGATGAGGCAAATGCCCCTCCTGAAAATTTTTCTACGATGCAAGAGGATCGAGCTATACAAGAAAATGAAAATGCAGATGGTGTGATGAAAGCGAATATCGGTGCCGAACATGCACGAATGCTATCGCTTCGGACATCAGTTTACGAAGACGATTTAGCAAATGCAGTAGTATTTAGAATCGGCTTACCAGGTGGCAATGCTGATAGCATACCAATGACCTATGTAATCCCGAACGAAAAATTAACGGCTGATTTTGGAAAGAAAAAGCCGACAACTCTACAAATGTATGAAAAATACGCACCACAAATTGATGAGGAAGCACTTGGTTTTGCTAATTATCATCCATACAAAGGTGAGTTGAAGGAAGAGGGTGAGACGCTAGTTCACGTCTTACCTAAAAAAAATGATTACGATGTAGCTTCAGCTTCTGTAACAAAATATTTAAGCTCGTTAAAAGATACTTTTTCCGACTCTGAATATAAAGCGATTGCGTTAAAAAATGCAGATGGTTCTCCTTATGAATTTTCGCAGGTTGGTGAGCCAAGTGAGCCTATACAGTTAACGAAAGATAATCATTACAACTATTATTTATATACAGAAGAAAATGGTACTGAATATTTATCGCCCGACTTCCACCAAACATATCCTACTGTTACAGAGGCACTTATCGCCATGCGTGATAAAAAAGATGATATTTATGTACCTGTCATCCCTGAAAATGTAACGTACACAGTGAAAGAAGAAGATGGTGGTGTTGTCATCACCTTTGACGCACCGCTGGATTTGATGACAATGGATGCTGTGCGGGCAACGCAATTAATCGAGGCCATGATGCTGACAGCTTCAAGCTTTGATAAAAAGCTACGCTTAGATAACGTCGTACAGGATAGTTGGGAAGGCTTTGATTTAACAAATTTTTTACCGATACCTGTAGGTGCAAATAAACAAACAATGCAGTAACAAAGAAAAACAGCTATCTTTTATGAGGTAGCTGTTTTTTGTATGAGTTGTCTGATGGGGAAAACGCGGAAATCGGGTGCTGAAACGCGGAATCCGGCTGTTGAAGCGCGGAATTCAGGCTCTGAAACGCGGAATCCCAGTGCTAAAACGCGGAATTCGTCGTTCATGGCTGAATTCGAATTACCTGAACTCGAAAATCAAATGGCCCTTTTATAGAAGCATTCATTAAAACATACAAATTTAATCGGAATTTTTTAAGCAGAAGTATTTACTTTTATGTAATAAAACATTATAGTTAATTTATAAAATAATATTGATTCATCTTCGGGGCAGGGTGAAAATCCCGACCGGCGGTAATAGAGTTGTAAATCGCTAGTGTTGTACTAAACTACATTAGCTCGCATGATTTACTAAATGGCTCTTCAGCCCGCGACCTGTGCAAAGATTTTTTTGCATGGCTGACTTGGTGCGATTCCAAGGCCGACAGTATAGTCTGGATGGGAGAAGATGAAGGTACGATCGTCATTCGTTGTTACGAATTAAGCTATGTGCGAGCGTTTTTTTCAGTGTGTCTACTAATTACACTGTATGCACAAAAAATAGCTAGTAATGGCGTTATTTAATCATGCCTTTTCTCCCTTATGCTGATGTGCATAAGGGTTTTTTCGTGAAAAAACAATCGATTACGTCGTAACCTTTCTTCTTGCAAGATTGAATCAGCAAAGAGGAGAGAGTTTTCAATGAAGAAAAATATCAAACTGCAATCGTTTATTACGATTGGTATGCTAAGTAGTATTTCGTTTTTATTAATGCTTTTTAATTTCCCGATTCCGCCGTTCCCAGCATTTTTAGAGGTGGATTTCAGTGATATGCCAGCTTTACTTGCAGCTATCACAATGGGTCCAGTTGCGGGTATTTTAGTAGAACTATTTAAAAATATACTGGATTGGATTTTCTCGGGTACGCCTACAGGGGTTCCGGTTGGACATATTGCAAACTTTGTGACAGGTATATTATTTATTTTACCAGTATCATTTGTTTTTAACCGTTTTAAAACAATTGCGGGTCTTGTCGGAGGTTTGGCAACAGGAACAATCGTTATGGCAGTAGGAATGAGCTTTTTAAATTACGCAGTATTTTTACCGATGTACACTTATTTCTTAGGTATGGAGCCAGTAGTTGGCGATTCATTATATAAAATGATTATTGCAGGTATTTTGCCATTTAATATCGTAAAAGGTGTTCTATTAACAGCTATCATGGTGTTACTGTTCACAACGATGCGTAGATGGATTGAACAACAACGTACAATGTATTTATCAAAATAATAAATTAAGCCTCGAGTTTATTCTTACTCGGGGTTTTTTGTGTATAGATCTAATAGCATACTGGAATCTTCAGGAATTGACTAGTCTAAATTACTATTTTAATGTACAATTAATGTGAGATTAGTTAGATTTGAGGAGATTGAAGAGATGAGTGAAAACAATGGACAATGGTCCGGTAAGTTAGGGTTTATTTTAGCATCGGCGGGTGCTGCGATTGGACTAGGGGCAATATGGAAGCTACCATATGTCACAGGGCAAAGTGGTGGCGGCGCATTTTTCCTTATATTTGTGGTGTTCACTTTGTTGATTGGCCTACCGATGTTATTATCCGAGTATATTTTAGGGCGTGGTACGCAATCAGAGGCGATAACAGCCTATAAAAAGGTTGTTCCAACGAAACCTGCTTGGGCTTGGGTTGGACGCATGGGTGTACTTGGCTGTTTTCTATTATTAACCTTTTACAGTGTTGTAGGGGGCTGGATATTTATTTATAGTGGCCTAGGTGTATCTGGGGCTGTTATTGATTCAACGGTTAATCCCAGTGAGTTATTTGGAAAAATTATTAGTACTCCGTGGATTACGTTACTAGGTTTAGCGTTATTTACACTGGCAAATGTACTTGTCATTTCACTAGGTGTACAAAACGGCATTGAAAAAGCAAATAAGTGGATGATGCCATTATTATTTGTTATGTTTATTGTTCTTGTTGTTCGTGCGTTAACATTAGATGGGGCAATGGAAGGTGTGAAATTCTTCTTATGGCCAGACTTTTCAAATATAACGGGTAAAGCGTTATTAGAGGCGTTAGGGCAGTCATTCTTCGGTTTGGCAGTAGGGTTCTCTTGTTTGGTTACATATAGTTCGTATTTGAAAAAGGATGTTAGTTTACCAAACTCTGCTGGCTCAGTAGTTTTACTGACTGTGCTCGTGTCATTTTTAGCAGGACTAGCTATTTTCCCTGTAGTGTTTGCCTTTGATTTAGAGCCACAAGCTGGGCCTGGCTTATTATTTATGGTGCTACCGACAGCATTTAGTCAAATGCCTTTTGGTGAACTATTTTTAGCGCTGTTTTTATTACTATTTTTATTTGCGACGTTAACGTCATCATTTAGTTTATATGAAATCATTGTTGCAGCATTTATGGAGAAGTGGCATATGTCACGTTCAGCCTTAACGATGTTGCTAGGAGTTGTTGTTTTTATTGCTTCCATTCCATCGGCATTATCATCTAGCTTATTAGCGGATGTATCCATTTTCGGAAAGTCGATTTTTGATGCTACTGATTATTTAGTGTCCAATTTAATGCTACCATTGGGCAATTTATTGATTGCGATCTTTATTGCCTATGTAGTAGATAAAAGCTTTGTGAAGAAGGAATTGCTCATGGGAAGTCAAATGGGGCAGGGATTTTATAAGACTTATCGCGTGCTAATGTTAGTAGTCGTTCCGATCGTTATTATCGTTGTTTTATTAAATATGCTTTTACAAAAATAATATTGAATGAAATTGTTTGAGTGCCTGGCACTTGCAGACACAATATAAGCCGCAACACTCGCTATCGCGCGATTGTTGCGGCTTCGTTTATACGTTCTCACAGCAGGCTAGGTAGATTTTTACTTCTGGGAGAATTCAAAATTGTGTGAGTGCCTGGCACTTAATATTCACTTAGGGCAAGCTCACCTAACCAGTTTTTTTCTTTAATCATTTGCTGCGCTTGCAGTTCACTTTTTGCAATGGGGAATACTTTGTCACATTGTGAGATCGCGAACAGTTTACGAATAAAATCATCTGTCACAATGATGGCGATTTTCTTTTCGGCAATCGTAACTTTCTTTGCGAAATTAATAATCATACCAAAACCAGTACTATCAATATTCGTTACCCTTTGCATATCAATTACATAGCCATGCTTTGTATCTAAACTAATAGCATGTAGCTCCTCTTTTAACTCATCGATTAATCCATATTCTAAATTCCCTGTAAAGGCGATTGAAATATAATCAGTCTTTGAATCAATATTTATCATGTTATTCTTACTCATTTCAGTGCTCCTCCGTGTCATTTAGTTAAAAGATTAAAATTTAAATTTATTTACTTCGTTTTGTAGTTTAGTAGAAATTTCCGCTAACTCCTCTGATTTATGTGAAATCTCAGCTACAGTTGCATGTTGTTCTTCAGACGTAGCTGCCATTTCTTCGGAAGCTGCCGCAGAATCTTCTAGAATGCGTGAGATATCATGTATTGCCTGTTGAACACCTAATGAATTGTCATTGACATGCGTGAATGCAGATTTCATTTGTTTCACACCTTGTTCTGTTTCAACAACATGTTCAACGATTTCTTGTAAGGCATGTCCGCCTTTACTAATGATGTTCACCTGTTCTTCTACTGCTAGTAAATTACTTTCCATAGTTCGGACGGTCACAGCAGTTTCGGCTTGTATGTTTTTAATTAAATCTGTAATTTGACCAGAAGCCAAACTTGACTGCTCAGCAAGCTGACGAACTTCTGATGCGACTACAGCAAAGCCCTTTCCTTGATCTCCGGCTCGAGCAGCTTCGATGGCCGCGTTTAAAGCTAATAAATTTGTTTGCTCCGCAATACCCGTTATGACAGTAATAATTCCACCTATTTCTTCGGAACGTTTGCCTAGTTTTTGAATCGAATCGGTTGCATAAGAAACCGTATGAGTGACTGTATTTAAATGTTTAATTGCTTCACTAATAGCATCTTCTCCTTTGTGGGCGATATAGGTAGATTGAATTGCTCTATTTAAAGTTGCTTCTGCTTTTTCTAAACTATTGGTTACTTCCTCAATCGTTGTTTTCATCATCATAACAATACGTTCAGCCTGGTCTGATTGAATGGTGGTACCATTTGAAATGTCGTTCATTGTTAAGGCAATTTGGTTTGAGGCTTCACTTGTTTGGTGTGATGATTCGGCTAATGTCTGCGAGGATCTAGCTATTTGATTTGCGCTATTCGAGACAATGGTCATTGTTTCTGTTAAACGCTGCTTCATACTATTAAATGCTTGTGCTAAATTGGCGATTTCATCTTTTCCTTTAGGATTTAATATTTTTACGTTTAAATTTAAATTAGCAAGTTCTTTAGCATTTAAACTTAATTGATTAATTGGTCCAATAATTTGGCGCTGTAAAAACCAACTAATGCTAACAAACATCAAAATCGCTATTCCTAATGAAATGGCCACATTCTCAAGGACATATTTTGTAGCAATGTTAATATAGGGCGCTGATGGCGTGCCTGTCGACCACATACCGATGATGTCGCCTTTGCTATTGAAAATTGGCTCTGTCGCAACTTGATACATACTACCTAATACATTAGCTGTACCGATAAAACGTTCTTTTTGCTCTAACACAGCAGTAGTAAGCTCTTTAGGAGCCTTCGTGTTCACTTGTCGTATACCGTTTTCCACAATAGTTGTGTTAATTCGTGTATCGTGCTGAAAGATTGTCACAAAATTACCGTCTGCTAGATTGCCAATCTCATCTACAATATCGAAATTGCCAGCAATTTTAACATCGCCTTTATATAATTCATTATTTTTAATGTCCCAATCTCCAGGAATTTTAACATCAAAATATTGATAACTTAATTGTAAATCCGATAAAAGTTTGGCATTTGCACTTTCTAAAAAATTCTTTTTAGCTTCAAAAAAATCAATTATTGCTATAAGAGAAACCATTAACAAAATACAGGTAAGAATAAGTAAGTTCATTTTTTTACGGATTGTCCATTTCACAAAAAGTCCCTCCTAATTACAGATGTACTTTATTCATGAATTTTCTTGGAAACACCGACTAAAAATTTGGTTCTTGAAATATGTTTAAACCAAATAGAATCAACCATATTTTTGACAAAAAATAATCCTCGACCTCGATCTGTATAATTATAATAGTGTTCGTTAGGATCGAATTGTAATGCCTTCTTTAAATCATTTTCAGTAATGCCTTGTGCTTCATCGATGACTGTTAATGTAATCTCCTCATCGTTTTGCAAAACTTGAATTTGAATTTTGCCGTAGGAAGAGGGTGTATCGATTTTTTCCATTGCTTCAATAGCATTAATTACTAATTCGTGTAAAACAAATCTCAATTCTTTACTGAAGGGTATACTATAAATATTTGTATAGTTTTCCATCACATTATCTATAAAATGAACTGCTTGTCGATTTGCTTGAACTCGCAGTGTAAATTTCATTACCAATCACCTATCTTGTACGTAAAATTACATTTACATTTTCGCTAGTGATATCCAGTAAAATGTAAGTAAAGTTAAATAGGTCATCGCCATTATATTGAGAAAGAATAGGAATGAAAACGCATGTCTAAACCCATCCAGTATAATAGGTATTGTGTTTTCTATACTTTAGCGGTGTTTAAGAAATTCATGTATTTTAAGATTACTAACATTTAAACGCAGAGAATTAATGTCATTTCTATAAAAATAGTTATGTGTGATAAAGGAATGAATATCGTTGACTAATACTGTTTTCACCCTATGGTTTTTGTCACCCCTATAGCAGTAAAAAGGCTTGTAAGTCTATGTATCTTTTGAATATGGATACTTAATATTGGTGACAAAGTGTTAAATAAGAATTTTAAGGCGATGCTAAATCATTTGCCTGGAGTTTGCGAAGTTTTCTTCAATTTGGTAGTTTAGACCATTTGAAAGGGAGTTTTGTTTGGTACTGGATGGAATCATAAGGCCTTTATCCACCGACGTCATTATTATAAAAGCTACTTTCGAATTATTCAATTACTTTAATAGTGATTGGTATATAGAATAGTAAAAATATCCTATTAAGTACTATTGAATTTATATTTAGTTTATAATGTACCAGTAAAATATAAAGAATGCAAGACTAATGTTCTATAAAAGAAAGTTTTTAGTAATCATTAAGTTTTATTTTAGTTGATGTCAATATATAGGTCCAACCTAATATAACTATACATCTAAAATAAAGATAAATTTATTCGAAAAAAAATATGTAATAAAACATTACATGCCCATTGCGCTTGTTTGTTGTTTTAGTGTAATTTAAAAGCAGTTACAAAAAAACACGTTAAGAAAAATGACAAATTGGAGTGGTGAAGAATGAAACATCATACAAGAGATGATATTATCCGCATGGTGAAAGAAGAAAATGTGAAATTTATTCGCCTACAATTTACTGATATATTGGGCTCAATAAAAAATGTGGAAATACCAGTTAGTCAATTAGCGAAGGCATTAGACAATAAGGTCATGTTTGATGGTTCATCGATTGAGGGGTTTGTTCGTATTGAGGAGTCTGATATGTATTTACGTCCCGACTTAGATACATTCGTTATCTTTCCATGGACAGCGGAAAGAGGTAAGGTAGCACGTTTTATCTGTGATATTGCACGACCAGATGGTACAGCATTTGAAGGTGATCCACGTTCCAACCTTAAGCGGGTATTAAAGGAAATGGAAGATTTAGGTTTTAGCTCGTTTAACCTTGGTCCAGAGCCAGAATTTTTCTTATTTAAACTAGATGATAAAGGGCATCCAACACTTGAATTAAATGATAGTGGTGGGTATTTCGATTTAGCGCCCACTGATTTAGGCGAGAACTGTCGACGTGATATTGTGCTTGAGCTAGAGGGCATGGGTTTTGAAATTGAAGCGTCACATCACGAAGTTGCACCTGGTCAGCATGAAATTGATTTTAAATATGCAAGTGCTATTGAAGCGTGTGATAATATACAAACGTTCAAACTCGTCGTTAAGACAGTCGCTGCACAGCACGGTTTACATGCAACCTTTATGCCAAAACCGTTATTTGGCGTTAATGGCTCAGGGATGCATTTCAATCTTTCATTGTTTGAAGGTGATAAAAATGCCTTCTATGATGAACATGCAGAAATACAATTGAGCGAAACTGCTCGCAGCTTTATGGCAGGGGTTATGAAGCATGTTCACGGCTTTACAGCTGTGACAAACCCTTTAGTAAATTCTTATAAACGTTTAGTTCCAGGCTATGAAGCACCGTGCTATGTAGCTTGGTCAGCCCAAAACCGCTCACCACTTATTCGCATCCCGGCAGCAAGAGGTCTTTCAACTCGTATTGAGTTACGTTCTGTTGATCCAGCGGCTAACCCATACTTAGCGATGGCTGTTATTTTAGCATCTGGCCTTGATGGGATACGTAAAGGTTTAACACCACCAGATGCTGTAGATCGAAATATTTATAAAATGAACCGCGCGGATCGTGAATTAAATGGCATTGATAGTTTACCATCTTCTTTAGAATACGCACTAATCGAGCTAGAGATGGATCATATTGTACGTGACGCACTTGGCAATCATATTTTTGAGAAGTTCACAGAAGCGAAGGAAATTGAATGGAACAAATACCGCACACGCGTCCATGACTGGGAACGTGATGAGTATTTGACGATGTATTAGAAAAGAAGTGTTGGGTGTTGCAAGTAAGAGTAAGAAGAAAGAGACAGTATTAATTTAAGTTTTTTTCTAGAGACTAATACTGTTAAGACAAAAATTACAGAGTTAATCTTCAGCAAACGGCATAATATTATAAGTTTTAGAAGTGAATAAATTTTCAAGAATTAACATTAATATTAACATTTGTCAGTATTGTCATTACTATAATTAATTTATAATTAACTACGGGGAAATAAAACTTAAAGATCTATCGCTGACGGATCGCCGTGTGCGATGAAAGTTGCCTGCACGGTGAAGGCTCGTTATAAAACCGAGATATAGAGATGGATAAAACGAGAATAGCGTATTTTTACCTGTAACAAATGTGAGTGGAAGTTCAATAGATTTATCACCGGGTGGCGTTAGAAATACAATTACTTGGACAGATAATCAATCATCTGTAGGAACGGTTACTTATACGATAAAACGCAACACAAGCAATAGTTTAGTAGGGGCAATTGTTTTACATTCAAGCATTGCGAGTGGTACACAACGCTGGAATGATGATACAGCAACACCATTTACGACATATTATTATTTCATTGAAGCAACTAATGGTGTAGAAACGGCTGTAACTGCAGGTTATGAATTAAGAACTACTGAGAATAAGTATGCTTTAACTAAAAATTACAAAAATACCCACTTTGCCAACCTTGTATTTAATCCGGTAACAGAGTCATTTGACGAAGTGTAGTATTTCCAAGTAGCCTAATAACTTAGGCTACTTATTTTTAAGAGGTGAAATTAATGGAAATTTTAAATCTTACTTCAAGTAATTATAGTATGTTTTTAACTTTTTTGAATCCTAATCATTTTAAAAGGTTGCAATTAATGGACGCAAGTTTATGGGGAATAGGTTTAGTTGATCATACACGTCCAATAGGTATCCTTATTGCAGACATCAATTTTGATAATAAGTCAGCAGCGATTACACATTTAGTTGTAAATGATGAGGAGAATGCCCATCATTTTGTTATGCAACTATATAATGAAGCGGAAAATTATTTTGAAAAGATCGGCTTTTTAATAACAGAAATAACGCTTACTATGAACAGTAAATCTGATGACTTCATAAATATATTAACCAATCAAGGTTGGAGTGGGAATGTACAAGGCATAGAAAAATATGTGCTGGATTTTAATCGAATACAACAAAATGAATGGTTATGGAATTTAAAAATACCTACTAGTTTAACAGTAGTACCTTGGAGTCAGCATGTGAGTGAGATATTTAGAGAAGCAATTTCTAATAAGAATAAGTTTGATGATCATGTCTATCCTTTTGTTCAGAATTTAGGCGTTGTCGATGAAGAATTTAGCTTTGCTTTATTTCTTGAAGGAGATTTAGTGGGGTGGTGCATTGCTGAGAGAGTTGCGCAGAACATGATACTTTTACCCCATTCTTATGTGAAGCGTTTGCCCGCTACCAGATTGGGAGGAGGGGGGATGTTAGTGTATGCCCCCGTTGTCAAAAGGGCGATAGAAGAGAATATGTTCGTGACATTTTTTACTGATGTAGATAATACATCGATGCAAAATATTATTAATAGACGTTTTAAAGAATGCGTAATACAAAAGAAATTATTAGTTCGTTTAGTAAAAAAAGAGAATGTTACTAGTATTCATTAGTCTCCTATTAAAATTATAACACCTCTGATAGAAGGGATAAGACTCCGCTTCCAAATAATTCAACAACTTTTTTTGAACCAAAACTACATTGTATGATTTTAAGGTAATGGATGGCGGTTAGAAGTCGCTCTCGGTATGTGTTTTTATTGGAAGCTAATATAAAAATTTGTTGAATGGACAACGCTTGAACAACTACAGTTTCAGAAAATAACTCAGATTGTTGCGGGTTATTAGAGGCTTAAGGATAATATCAAAAATTTTAAAATAAAATTCACACATTCCGATAATAAATTTAATGATAAAACCAGCTCTATTATATTAGAGCTGGTTTTTTTATGTCTGATGAATTTAAGGAAGACTTACTCCTTAGATTTGTCATCAGTTTTGTTTTGATCATCCATATGTTCTTTGTGTGTCGAAGGTGCTTCAGTATCGTTAGGCTCCGTTTTTTCTTTCGCATTACCACACCCAAATAATAATCCTGTTGTTAGGATTGCTGTAAAAGTACCGATAATTAATTTTTTCATACTTCACCTCATAATGGAATTTTATACTTTTATTCTTGCCCTTATTTTGGACTTCATACATCGTTCATTTATTAAAGTTTGCCCAATTTAAAAATACTTCTTCTCAGTGTTATTTTTAACCAAAATGGATATATATGTTAAGATAATGATGCGGATAAAAAAGGTCATACATTTTAGAATAGAATGGGTGGTTAGAAGAGAAAGGTGAGATGAGCATGAGTCAAATTAAAATATATGGTATTAAGGACAGTTTAGATCCTATTAAGGCAGCATTATCGACTATTATTCATTCTTGTATGATGGAGGCACTGGGATTGCCATCCGATAAGAAATTTCATCGTTTTTTCCCAATGAATAAAGAAGATTTTTATTTTCCTAGTGAAAGAACTGAAGCATATACCATTATTGAAATTAGTATGTTCGAAGGTCGTACGATAGAAACGAAAAAACAATTACTCGCATTGCTGTTTGAAAAAATTAACAGTCAATTAAGTATAGCTCCTCAGGATATAGAAATTACTATTTTTGAAACACCTAAGCATAACTGGGGGATACGAGGACTACCTGGGGATGAGTTAGCATTGAATTATAAAGTAAATGTTTGAGCTTTTTTAGACGATTAATAAACTAGATGAGGTGAACTACTGTGATAAAAAAAGGCTACTTCATAGACAAGGAAAAAAATCAGATTTATAACAATGAAGTAGTAGTGGCAAGTAAAATCTACTCTAATAATTTTACGTTGCAGGAACTTGGACAAATGATTTTTAATGGCGAAGTAGAAGAAGTATTTATCTGTAACTATCAAACGGAACGAAAAAGTACATTAGAGTGTTTATTAATACATGATGTTAAGTCAGAATGGGCTACTAAGTATAAAAATAACATTTGCCTTGATGATGAGGCATATTTAAATGATTTCCCAAATGGATATTGTTTTTTTGTTGAGCTTTGGGAAAGCGAAAAAGGTCCAATTATTTTGGTGTTATTCCAATATCATTAAACGACAAAAAACGGAGACGATTATATTAGTGGCTTATGTTGTGCTACAAAAACGATCACAGTAAAAAAGTGTTAGATTGATTTCGATCAATCTAACACTTTTTTGTATATTTTTATAATTTAATCGTCCAACCAAATGTATCTTCAAGCGTGCCATTTTGAATGCCTGTTAATGTTTCGTAAAGCATTTGTGAAACTTCACCAATCTCACCGTTATTAATCACTATTTTTTCATCTTGCCATTTTAATTCTCCAACAGGTGAAATAACCGCAGCTGTTCCTGTACCAAATGCTTCTTCCAAAGTGCCATTATGATAAGCCTCTACCACTTCATCAATTGAAATACGACGTTCTTCGACTGGAATGTTTTTCTCCTTTAATACTTGAAGCATTGAATTACGTGTAATTCCAGGTAAGATGCTACCATTTAATGCTGGTGTGATGACTGTTCCGTTTATTTTGAAGAATATATTCATGCTACCTACTTCTTCGATGTAACGGTGTTCTTTACCGTCTAGCCATAAAGTTTGAGAGTAGCCTTCCTTATTCGCAATTTCTTGTCCTTTTAAGGCGCTCGCATAGTTACCAGCAGTTTTTGCTTCGCCGGTGCCGCCAACTACAGCTCTTACAAAATGTTGTTCCACCATGATTTTTACTGGATTAATGCCCTCTTTGTAGTACGAGCCTGATGGAGACATAATGATGATAAATTTATAGTTTTTAGAAGGGTGTACACCTAAGTGTGGCTCAGTAGCAATAATAAATGGACGGATATAAAGAGATGTTCCAGGTGCCTTTGGAACCCATTCACGATCCAATGTTACTAACTGCTTTAACGCCTCTAACGCCAATTCTTCATCAATTGCTGGAATGACAATACGCTCATTCGAATGATTTAAGCGGTTAAAATTACGGTCAGGACGGAATAAAAGGACCCTATTATCCACTGTTGCATAAGCTTTTAATCCTTCAAATACAGCTTGTCCATAATGGAAAACTGCTGCCGAAGGATCTAGTGAAAGCGGCTGATACGGGATAATACGTGGATCATGCCAACCCATGCCTTCTGTGTAATCGACTATAAACATATGATCTGTAAAAAATTGACCAAAACCTAATTGGTCTGCTGCAGGTTTTTCTTTTGGGTTTGTTGTTATCTCTTTTGTTATCTCTAACATGTCATATCCTCCGCGTATTGTGTCATTAGATGAAATATCTATAATACTTAATAATACTGTTTATTTTAAATTAATTAAATACTAAGAATCTACTAATAATTAATAAAATTGCTGATTTATTTACTTTTCAGCAACAAATAACACTTATTGCAAAGATTTTATTCGTAGCGTTACGCTACCGTTGATGCTTTTCGCTCACTTAAATGTTCATGATACTTCTTGAAATTTTTATGTTATTGCCTTGTATAAATGATTATTATTGAAGTAGTAGTACTTTTAAGTAAAGGATTGGAAAATTGTCGATATGTAGTAGACTATGCATACAACTGAGTGGACCAGTCCAAAGATAGCATAAAAAGACAGGAAGAAAAAACTAGAATACGTTAATCTTTAAGCAAGGAGTGAGGGCATTTGAGTTTGAGTTGGATTGAGTCGATTCAAAAAGCAATAAATTATATAGAAGAGCATTTGCAAGAAACGATTACAATGGAGCAAATCGCAAACGAAGTGAATGCATCTGTATTTCATTTTCAACGAACATTTTCTATTTTAACGGATATGTCAATTGCGGATTATATAAGACGAAGAAGATTGACTTTAGCAGCACAGGAATTAATCAATACAGATATAAAAGTAATCGATCTCGCCTTCAAATATGGCTACGACTCTCCCGAAGCTTTTACAAAAGCATTTCGAAAGCAACATAACGTAACGCCGAGTGAAGCACGAAAACAGCAAGGACCATTACAATCATATAACCGCCTTGTAATCCAGGTGAGTCTGAAGGGAGCAGAACCAATGAAGTATAACATTGTAGAAAAAGAAAAGTTCCAAGTTGTAGGAGTAAAAAGAACGTATAATTGCCAAAAAGGCGAGAATTTGCAAGGTATTCCTGTATTTTGGGATGAAGTAAATCGTCAAGGAATGGACGAGCAACTATTTGCATTAAATGATGGACAAATTAAAGGGGTATTGGGTGTTTGTGTACCAGACGAAAACTATAAAGAAAATAATTTAATCGATTATTGGATTGGAACAGATCACGTAGGGGCGGATGTACCGGAAAATTTATTAGCGATGGAAGTGCCAGCATCAAAATGGGTTGTGTTTGAAGTACATGGCCCAATGCCGGATGCGATGCAAAATGCATGGAAGCAAATTTTCTCCGAATGGTTCCCGTCGAATCCATATGAGCCTGCTGGAACACCTGAATTAGAGGTTTATACAGAGGAAGATCCTACAAGCGAAAATCTCTATTCGGAAATTTGGATTCCAATTAAGTAAAAGTGCCCATAAAAGTGCCAGGCACTCAAACAATTTTTAAAAAATTTTGTGAAAAGTGCCGCCCGTAGCGGAAATCAACGGCAATAGACATTTATATTTCTTTAAAGCCAAGAATGAAACTTGTTGTTCATTCTTGGCTTTTGACGTTTAAAAGAAATTATTACGCAAATCAAAAACTTTGAAGAACAGTCTAGCATCTCTGCCCATTTTGCTATTGGTATTCATATGTGCTAATAAACATTGCTGAAATAATTCATCGCAATTTTTTGTTCTACCATATTTTGAATAACAAGCATCATGCTTCTTACAACAAGAGTCAACAGCATTTGTTGGTGAACCAGGTCCTGAACATCCAGGTCCGCAATATTTATAGCCAGGATAACAAAATCTTAATCTTCTATTCCTATTCACCTTGGTCACCTCTTTTCAAAATAGTCTACATACTATAAAATATGTTGTCTTAACTTTTGAAAAGGGATGAAAAACTAAGGAAAACATGAAAAATATTGAGACGAAATTTCACATTTCATTAGCCACTAATGCATTAGACTACGCTTGATAATAATATGAATAAAAGAAGGGTCTTGGAAATTAATCCAGACCTTTTTTTTATTGTTTGACTAAGAAACTGCAATTTTAAATAAATCGTTAAGATAAATGAAATCCTTCAGTTAAGGTTTTTGTAAGCTAATCAACAAACTGCTGTAAGGTTGCCTAGATATAATAGCCAAGGAGCATGAATTGCAGTATTGAAGATAAGGAGTTGAAAGCATGAATCCATCCGTTACACAAAAAGAAAGAATTGTGTCCTTAGATATTATTCGGGGATTAGCGTTATTTGGTATTTTATTTATTAATGTAGGTGCTTATCAAATAGTAGTTGAAGGAGGACCGGTGCCAGCCTATAGTAAATTCAATAGTGTGATTGATACACTAATTGATATATTCATTGAGAAAAAATTCTTTTCCATTTTTTCATTTCTTTTCGGTGTCGGTTTTTATATTTTTGCTTCACGCGCTGAAGCAAGAGGTGATAAGCCTCGATGGCGTTTTGCAAGACGTTTACTAGCATTATTTGTTATTGGGATTGTGCACATATTTTTTTTCTGGGGTTCCATCCTTTCTGCATATGCAGTAATAGGTTTGTTCTTACTACCATTTTATCGAGCGCAGATTGATACAATTCGTAACTGGCTTATTGGCATAATTACTGTTCACATTGTAAGCATACTTGGGCAAATGTTTTTGCCAAACTTAGCTATCCTTTCAACAGTTTTCAATGTACTAGGGAATGATACAATAACTATTTTTATTATGTTTTTAACAGGTTTTCTAGTAGCAAAAGCTGACTGGATAAGAAATGTGAGACAACTTACCAAACAAATAAAGTTGGTCTTATATGTAACAGCTCCAATATTTGTAGCTATATCTAGTTGGATTTGGTTTGCATCTCAAAATGATGATCAAAAGCTTCAATTAGTACTAGGTTTAGGTGTAATCCCGACTACATATTTTTATTTAGCGAGTTTATTCCTGATTCTAGAACACAAAAATGTTGTAAAAATGCTACAGCCAATTGGACGGGTAGGTCAGATGGCATTTACAAATTACTTAGCTCAGAGTTTTATAGGGTTAGCTATTATATCGCTCATGGGACTCGAAGTACTTTCGACTTCCTATATTGTCATCATTGCCATTATGATTTTTGTAATTCAAATCATCTTTAGTATCATTTATTTTAAATTTTTCAAAATTGGGCCATTGGAAAAAGTGTGGAGATGGATGACGTACGGAAGAAAAGTAACGACAAAATAATGATTTCAACGTCAGAGTATTATTGCTCTGGCGTTTTTTATTGATAATACTTTTGTGCTTAAATATAGAATTGCAAATAAGAAGAACATAATATGCGATATCAATGCAAATATAAGCAGATTCAACTTCATTATTTTTAGATAATTATTAATGATTGTTTTTTTTAACTATTTTGAAAAAATGGAAACTATGCTAAACTTAGCATTAAGTGAATAGCGAATGCAGAATAAAGGTGCTCTTTTAAGAGCTTAATAGGGAATTCGGTGCAAATCCGAAGCTGTTTCCGCAACTGTATGTGTAGATGACCCCAGAAAACACCACTGTCAAACGAGGAAAAATGCCTCAAGTAGATGGGAAGGTTCTGATTAGGGTACACAAGCCAGGAGACCTGCCTTTATTTCATCGTATTAAATCTCTTCGGAAGCTAGGAGAATTTACGGCAAATAGATGGACAGGCAAATAGTATTTTGAGCCTTTTTCTGTTTTCCTTGGATGCTCTCTCTTTTATTAGAGAAGCATCTTTTTTATTTTCTAGTTATTGCAAGCGCATTCATCTATAAAAATTGGGGGGAAAGAAATGGACTTTTATAAAAAATGGTTGAATATAGCGATTGTCTTTATCTTATCATTTTCGTTATTATCACCCGTTGCATTCGCTGAGACACAACAAAATGATGCTAGTGAGTTAGAAACAGATTCTAGTATTCAAACTAATGAAGAATCATTAGAGAAAGAAATGACCGAGCAAACGGAAAGCGAACTATCTCCTATTACCAGTAATGATAGTGCGACGATATTTAATAATACTGAACCTAAAGGTTATGTGACGGTTTCCGTAGAGAAGTTTACACTTGGGCAGGGATACATAAAGGAACCTGTTCGTGTTCCTTTTTATGAAGGGGATAATATAGCTAAGGTTATAGTTAACCTGTTAGGAGAAGGCAACTATGACATTACAGGGTCTGTAGAAGAAAGCTTTTACTTATCAGGGGTCTTTGATCCTGATCCTGGAGAAGTGAGCGTCCCAAAATACATTCTTGATGAATCTGGTCCAGTTGATGGAAGAATAGAATCCGACTGGTTAAATCAAATGGACTATACAACTATGTCGGGCTGGATGGTAGCTGTAAATAATAACTTTATTCCTCGAGGTGCTTCTGAATGGTTCCCAGAAGATGGTGATATCATTAGATGGCAGTTTACAGTATGGGGGTATGGAGCAGATTTAGGTGGTGGCTTAGAGGGAAGTAGTTTAATTACTCCAGCGAATAAAGACGAGTTAACAGCGAAAATTGCCGAAATTAATAGCTCGCCAACTAAAAACGAAATTTTAGCAAATGAACAAGTAAAGTCTTCTTATGACGCCGCCTACGTGCAGCTTAAAAATATGGAGAGTAGTCAAACAAATGTGGATGCAGCACTTACCCATTTAAATGCTGCTTTAAATGGAGAAGGGGAAGAAATCGTTAAAGCTGATAAAACAGCTTTGCAAACAGCGGTTCAACAAGCTGAACAAACAAAAGCTTCTGTGAAAGTAAGTTTAGATGGAAAAGATGTAGCTCCTACTGATTACTGGGTTACTCAAGCTGAAATAGATGCATATACAAATGAAATTATAGACGCACAGGAACTAATCGCAGATGAAAATGCCAGTCAAGAAGAAATAGATGCAAAAGTTTTAGCACTAAATCAAGCCACAAATGCATTTAGTAAAAAACCTGGTTTACAAACGGATATTACTAGCACAGTGAAAATTACTGTGGCACATAAAGCTGTGATGTTAAAGCTTTATGATACGAATGAGCAAGAAATAAACATAGGCTCTGGTGTTGAAGGGACATACAATGTTTATACAGCAACTATACCAGTAGGAAGTTATCGCTACGAAGGATTTGATAGCAATCATAACAGTGTTGGCGGTGGTCAGCTAACAGTAAAAGCAGAATCAAATCAAGAATTTCAATTCCGCCAGCTTAATTTTAAAGCTAGTAATACAAGTTGGAATGTTAATAGCGATTACACTGTAAAAGTTGGGCAAGAAATACCGAACGATACGTCATTAAAACTAGGTAAAGTAACAACACAAGGACAGACTCCAGTACTAGCTCTAGTAGGGGAAAAAATCTACTATACGTTTGAGCCAGATGCAAAGCATACACAATATGTTCCAGTTAGTAATAGCACTACAGTAACACTTTCGGCCACAGCTCAAACAATTAGTGCAGCTATTCCGTTTTCTGGGGATATTAAGTTTACAGTCCCTGAAGATGCTGAATTATTTGTAGGAAAAAAAATTAAACACTTTATTGCATTTGAAGAAGTCCTGCCTGAAGGGGTAGCTACGATTAACCCGGATGGTACAAAAACATTTTCTTTCAAGTTAACAAACAATGGTGATTATAACTACCGAGTTAGCCAAGCAGGAAAACTTACAAATGTAGGTACATTTAAAGCAAATGCTCAAAATGCAACATTGGCAATTACAAAACAACAGCTCTCAATTCAATCGCCAACAGCAATTTTAAATAAAGGAACATATCTTGAAGGTAATATTTATTTAAATATTAATGAGCAAAATCATTTGAAGTTAAACCAAGGAGAAAGCTTCAATTTACTAACATTACGAAGCTGGCAAGCATTAATAGAAGGAATTAACAACTATTTCTTTGAGCCTGATTTCCATTATGAAATCATAACAGGCGATGATGTAATTCAAATTGATCCTGGTAAGCCAGGAAGTTATTCGACAGTCAAAGCATTGAAAAATGGTACAGCTGTTGTAAAAGTGACGTATGACGCATTGAAGGTTAATGGTTCCGGATACATTAGTGATGCGAATGATGCATTTAGTGCTATTTGGCCAGAAAATGTCGGTCTCTTTGTTGTGACTGTTGGTCAAGGTGAAACAGGTATTTCTACAGGTATAGAAAGTAACAAAGAACGTAATCAAAAAATTAATGAAGGTAAAAAAGGTGGGGACCTTCTAAACTTACAAAATGGTGTTTTTGATGCTGATATTGATAGTGTTTACTATGTTCAAGGCGAACAAGGAGCATATTATACTTTTACTCCGACTTCTGGAAGCTCAGTAAGCGTTTTGCGTCCGGAAATTAATCATAGTATAGGAACAGCATCCTATGGAAATGGTGAATTTTCAACAGAAAGTGTTCAATCTAGTGGAAATGGCTCTTTCACAGTTTTATTAACTGAAGGACGTAATATAGTTAAGGTTGAAAAAGATGGAAAAGCTGAGTATCACGTGATGACAGCACGTCCACTTGATGTAACAATTGAAAACTTAACAGCAGCAAATGAAAAAATAGTACCTGGAGATAAAGTTAAAGTTACTTTAAAAGGCTTGTCTTTCCCTGCGAATAAACTTTCTGGTATTTATAACTTCCAAGGTCAGCTGAGATTTTTCGCTGGTCCTGAAAATACTCTTGTTTCGGGCGATGCAAGACAATACAATATGGCAACGCAGGCAAACAGTGTTACATTTACAATTCCACAAGAACATAAGGGTGAATACAAGTTACGAGATGGGCATATTCGTCTGAGCTTTTTTGGAAGTCCAATAGGTGAACACCACAATATTAATCCAATAACTGGAGCGAGTCCTAACCTTAATGCATCAGCTCGAGAAGGCTACTACAGCATCTTCCCAGAAATTTCGATTATTTCAGATGAAAAAGTAGTCATTGATAAATCAGTATTACAAAGTGCAATTGAGAAAGCAGAACAAAACAAGGGTTCTGTAAAAATAAGTACTGATGGAAAAAATATAGACCCTGCTGATTTTTGGGTTACTCAAGCTGTACAAGATGCCTATACAAATATAATTTTATCTGCCCAACAATTAATAGCAGATAATACAGCGGAACAAGATATTATTGATGCGAAAGTTTTAGCACTAAATCAGGCCACAACGATATTTAATGAAGCGAAAAAAGTTGGAACAAAAACTAATGCTGATACAACAACTTTGAAGGCTTATAAAACTGTTGGTCAATACATGGTAGATAAACTACCTAACCCTAAATTCGATAATGAGTGGTGGATAATTTCATTAGCTCGCGGAGGCTATGAAGTACCGAAAGAATATTACGAAACGTATTATAAAAATGTCGTTGACCATGTTGTTGCAAAAAATGGCGTACTCGATAAACGGAAATATACAGAATACTCACGTTTAATTATTGCCCTTACTGCAATTGGTAAAGATCCAACAAATGTCGGTGGTTATAACTTAGTTGAAAAACTATCTGATTTTGACCAAGTAATTTGGCAAGGTGTAAATGGTGCGTATTTTGGGTTAATTGCTCTTAACACATGGAACTTTGAGCTACCAAAAACAGCTACAACAACTCCTGAAATGCTGATGGAGCACATTTTAAGCAAGCAATTAGCTGATGGCGGCTGGGCTTTATCAGGAACAAAGTCTGATCCAGATATGACAGCTATGGCTATACAAGCACTAGCTCCATACTATAACAACAATTCAAAAGTTAAGATAGCTGTTAATAATGCATTAGATACGTTGGCTGCTATGCAATTAGAGAATGGTGGCTATAAATCATGGGGTATGGAAAATGTTGAAAGCGCTGCTCAGGTTGTTACTGCACTTGCGAGCATAGGCATTGATGCGAATAAAGATCCTCGCTTTAATAAAGTAATTGCTAATATTATGACTTATTACAGTCCAGAAGACGGTGGCTTTAAACACGATTTAAACGAAAAGCAAGCAAACGGAATGGCTACCGAGCAGGTTGGCTATACATTAGCAGCCTATCATCGTCTGCTAAACGGGCAAACAGCACTTTATGATACGTCCGATACGAAGTCTAATAATCCATCTAACCCAGGAGAAGGTGGGAACCCATCTAACCCAGGAGATGGAGGAAACCCTTCAAACCCGGGAGAAGGTGGAAATCCATCTAACCCAGGGGGAAGTATCCCAAGTGGTTATGCAACATTTTTAATTAGAATTTCTTCTTCCGAGATTCCATTAAGAACAACTACTGTTCAACTAAATACCGGAGATACAGTATTCGATGCATTAAAACGTGTGACAACTGAAAATGGTATCGATTTAAGCTATCGAGAAACACAATATGGCACATATATCGATGGTATTGCGGGCCTTTATGAATTCGACCGCGGTCCTTTAAGTGGTTGGATGTATCGTGTAAATGGTCAATTCCCTTCTTATTCTGCAGGACTCTATAAATTATCACCTGGGGATTCTGTGGAATGGCTATACACACTTGATTTAGGTAAGGATATCGGTGGATATGTTGATGGTATCGAAAGTGGAGGTAAAGGTGAAGGTGAAGAAAATAAAGAATGTAAAGAGAAAGAAACAGATAAATGTAAAGAAGAAGTAAAATGTAAGGCCGATGATAAACAATGTACTGAAGAAACAGAAAAAGATAATAAAGACGATGATGCAGTGTCTGAAGAACCAAATAAAGATAGTTCATTAGCTGAAATTACTATTGAAGATGGTAGTAACAAAGCAATTATTAAATCTGAAAATATTCAAGATTATATTAAAAAGAACATTCAAAAGATAGTTATTCAAAGCAAACAGAATTTCAAGATAGAAGTCCCTACTTCAATTTTTAATAGCATTAAACTTGCTGAAAACGAGGAGTTAACAGTCGAAGTAACAAAGGATACTAAAGATAAAAAATTCTCTGTTTCATTCGGTATTGAGTCTACAAACGGTAAAACAAAGCCTATTACTTTAGGAAAAGAATATTTGAAAGTTACACTATTGGATAGCGAAATCAAATCAAATACAGTCGTTTTACAGCTTGTTGATGGGGAATATAAACCTGTTCCACATAAAATAGTGAATGGTGAAATTGTTTTGTTCACAAAAATAAGCGGTACATTCGTTATAACTGAAAATACAGTAACATTTAAGGACATTGCACAGTTAGCAAACAAAGAAGAAATTGAATTTTTAGTGAGTCGTCACGTAATCCAAGGAACTACACCAGAGACGTTTGAGCCAAATAAACCAATTACGCGTGCCCAATTTGCAGTATTAATTAGCCGTGCCCTTGGTTTACAAACTATAGGTGAAAATCCATTTAATGATACAAAAGGCAAATGGTATGAGGCAGATATTCAAGCCCTATATGAGGCAGGTATTACAAAAGGATCAACTGCTTCAACATTTAAGCCTGATGCGCCAATAACACGTCAGCAAGCAGCTGCATTTATGGCACGCATTCTAGAATATTTAAATACTGATGTGAAAACCGCAGGAGAGATTAATTACAATGATGCTAGTCGTATTAGCGCTGAATACTTACCTTATATTAAGCTATTAAATAGCCTTGATATTATGACAGGTAAGCTGGATGGTTCATTTGACCCTAGCTCGCCAATTACACGTGGACAAACAGCGAAAATTTTAAAACGGACGTTAAATATCTCAGGCATTATGTAAATTTCTTCACTAACCCAAATGCATTTTGTATTTGGGTTAGTACCCTTTTATCGATGGAGGTTACTCTAATGAAAAGAATATCTAAGTTTATAATGGTACTTGTTTTGTTGCTTACTATGGCGGCACCAGTCTCCGCACAGCAAGTATCAACAATGGATAGTTATAAAATAACTGGTCAGTTTTTAGTTAACAAAGCACCTAATCCTTCTTTTGGTGATGAGTGGTTTGTTATTGCGCTTGCAAGGGGAGAATACAATGTTCCAAAAGGCTATTTTGAAAAATATTATGAAAACGTCGAGAAGCATGTAAAAACTGTAAAAGGAGAATTACACAACCGTAAATATACGGAGTACTCACGTTTAATTATTGCACTCACTGCCATTGGAAAAGACCCTACTAATGTAGGTGGCTACAATTTAGTGGAAAAATTAAGCGACTTTGATAAAGTTGTATGGCAAGGTCCGAATGGGGCTTTTTTTGCACTAATCGCTTTAGATACATGGAGCTTTGAGCTTTCCAAAACAGCAACAACTACACGAGAAAAACTTATCCAGCATATTTTATCAAAGCAATTGCCTGACGGCGGTTGGGATTTATCTGGTGTGAAAGCAGATCCTGATATGACAGCTATGGCTATTCAAGCGCTCTCCACTTATAAAGACAGATCAGATGTTAAGGTTTCTATTAATAAAGCACTTGATACTTTAAAAAACTTGCAAGGAGCTAATGGAAGTTACCAAAGCTGGGGAACTACAAATTTAGAAAGTGTTGCCCAAGTAATTACAGCACTTGCTAGCTTAAATATTGATCCGAACAAAGACCAACGCTTTAATAAGTTATTTACAAGCTTTTTTACTTTTTACAATGCCCAAGATGGTGGATTTAAACATGTATTAACTGAATCAGTAGCCAATGGTATGGCAACTGAGCAGGCCTCTTATACATTGGCAGCATATAACCGTCTGCTTTTAAGCAAAACAAAGCTATATGATACATCTGATAAAAAGCCAAGTAATACGTCAACACCAGGCAAGCCAAGCCAACCTACAGCTCCTCCGACTAAGGTGAGTTTTAAGGATATTCAATCGCATTGGGCGAAGACTGATATTGAAGCTGCAGTAGACAAGGGCTTATTAAAAGGTTATGAAGACAATACATTCAGACCAGATAACAATTTAACTCGTGTACAGGCAGTATCGATTTTAGTTCGCGCTCTGCATCTAACAAGTTCCGGAAATGCCCCTTTCACGGATATAAACTCGTATAATACTGAAACAAAACAAGAAATTGCTGCTGCTTACGAGGCTAATTTATTAGCGACTACGTCAAATAAATTTCTACCTTCCTCACCAATTACTCGTGAGGAATTAGCAGTAATTCTAGCAAATGCATATACACATAAAACAGGAAATCCGTATGTATCCAATGTAAATGCCCCTTTAAATGATATTGCGAAGTTATCAAAGGAATCGCAACAAGCAATTACATTTTTATATGATTTTGGAGTTGCACAAGGCTCCAATGGTGCGTATAATCCAAAAAACTTTATAACACGCGCCCATGCGTCTAAAATGTATGTCAATTTCTTAAAGGTAGTAGAGGAGTAATATGAAAATAAAATTACCCTTATTACTATTATTAGTACTCACTATTTTTTTAACAGCATGTAATATTCAAACGGTAGAGAAATTTGAGCAAATGCAAGAGCAGGAACGGAGCGTTGAGCCCAAATCTACTACTGAACAACATGAAGCAACAGAAGAAACTCCTTCAGTTGACGAAGAGAAACAAGCTGAAATGAAGTCTGGAATCGATGAGAATTCCAAAAATGAGAAGCAGGACAAACCTCAGCAAGAAGTACAGCAAGAAAACCAAGAAGTAGTGGAACAACCAAAAAAGGAAGCTGAGAAAAAGCAAGAAGTCACAAAAGCTCCAAATACAAAAACTGAACAAAAAGCTACTAATAAAACTGGCGATAAAGAAAAAACAAATACAGTTACGCCACCAAATGAAGTTCAGCAACAGCCAGCTACCCAAAAACGCACTGTAACCATTGCGATTCGCGTTGATACGTTACTAAAGCATTGGGATAAGTTAGATTCGAACCTCCAAAGTGAGAAATATGTACCTAAGAATGGTATTATTTTGAAGCCAACAACATACGAACTTCTTTCAGAGAAGGATACTGTGTGGGATGTATTACAGCGTGCAACAAAGGAGTATAAAATTCAGATGGAATACCAAGGAGCAAACGAAAATATTTATAATAGTGTCTATGTAGAGGGAATTAATCATTTATACGAATTTAGTGCGGGGGAATTAAGTGGTTGGATGTATAAAGTAAACGGTGTTTATCCCAATTATGGCTGCAGTCAGTACGTATTAAAGGATGGCGATGTAATTGAATGGCACTATACAGTTGATTTAGGGCGAGACTTAGGAAATCATTGGGATGGTAACTAATGAAGGCATTTGAGACATATCATCCTATTGTTCTTTTCTCTTTTTTTGCCGCTACTATTGGCTTATCCATGTTTTTTATGCATCCAGTCTATTTAGCTATTACAATTTTCTTTGCAATAAGCTTAAATTTTGCTTTACGCAGGCGGTCTTTTTTTAAAGACTGGAAAATATATGTACCTCTATTTTTCATAATGGCAATTATTAACCCTTTGATTAGCCATAATGGTCAACTTGTATTACTTTATATAAATGGCAACCCACTTACGTTAGAGGCGATTACATATGGTATCGCAATTTCCACAATGATTGTCTCTATTATGCTATGGTTTAGCAGTTATAATGTCCTAATGACGTCAGATAAATTTATTTATTTATTTGGAAAAGTGTCACCAGTAATTTCACTAACATTGTCAATTTCATTGCGATTAGTGCCCCGTTTTAGGCGGCAATTAAAGCAAATTGTACTAGCGCAAAAAGTAATCGGAATGGATTATACTTCAGGCTCTCTATGGCATCGCATCAAATGTATAATTCGTATCTTATCTATTTTAATTACTTGGGCGTTAGAAAATGCCATTGATACTGCCGATTCAATGAAAGCTCGTGGCTATGGCGTTACTAAGAGGACTGCTTTTTCTATATTTATTTTCGAACGTAGAGATGGCTACGTTTTGACAATAATTACATTGCTCTTTATTAGTAATTTAGTTGCAAGTTTCATTGGTGTAACAACATTTGATTATTATCCCACTTTCGGGATAGTTAAATGGGAAATCACTAGTATCTTGTTTTATACTAGCTATTGCATTTTGCTAGCTATTCCATTAGCAATCGAAATAAGGGGGGCATTAAAGTGGCGATCGTTAAAATCGACAATGTAAGTTTTACTTATCCTAATGAAGCCAATCCTATATTAAAAAATATTAACTTAAATATTCAGCAAGGTGAATTTATAGTGCTCATAGGACAATCAGGCTGTGGAAAAAGTACTTTGCTTCGCCATTTCAAACGAGAATTGCGACCGCATGGTTCAATGACAGGTAATATTTTTTATCAAGATTGTGACTTAGAACAGTTAACTGCTGAAGTGGCTGCAGCGGATATAGGCTATGTATTTCAAAATCCTGATAACCAAATTGTTACTGATAAAGTATGGCATGAGCTTGCTTTTGGACTTGAAAGCCTAGGTGTCGATACATCAACAATTCGCAGGAAAGTAGCTGAAATGGCAAACTTCTTTGGTATTCAGAAATGGTTTCATCATAAAACGACCGAGCTTTCTGGTGGCCAAAAGCAACTTTTAAATTTAGCATCCATTATGGTTATGCAGCCGAAGCTACTGCTGTTAGATGAACCAACATCGCAATTAGATCCAATAGCTGCATTGGAGTTTATCCAGACACTGCATCGTTTAAATAGAGAACTAGGTATTACAATTATATTAATTGAGCATCGTCTTGAAGAAGTGTTACCCCTTGCTGATCGAGTATTTATTATGGATGAAGGTAGCATTTTATTTGACGGTCCACCTAAGGAAATTTTAAATTCTCTACCAGAGAAACACGCAATGATAACGGCATTGCCAGCTGCTACTAAAATTTTTCACTTGTTAAATGGTACAGGGCATATTCCACTTACTATTCGCGAAGGCCAACGTTGGCTTCAGAGCCAGCAATACAATTTATCTCAGTTGATTACTATTCCGACAAAATCCCAAAATAAAACAGATATTGTTTTAGAAGCAAACGATGTTGCATTTCGCTATGAAAAGAAAGATCTTGATATTGTTCATCATTTTAATTTACAAGTGAGGGAAGGCGAATTTTTAACTATAATAGGTGGGAATGGAACAGGAAAATCTACAGTTCTTTCTATTCTATCTGGACTACAAAAGCCTTATCATGGCAAAGTAATGTTATTAAATAAAGCTTTAAAAAAATATAGTAATAAACAATTGTATCACCAATATTTGACTTTACTACCCCAAGATCCAAAAACACTATTTGTACAAAAAACTGTACATCAAGAGTTAGATGATATGGCGCATTTACATAAGGTTACAGATGATAAAGTTCAGGAAACTATCCAAATGTTTCGATTAACTCATTTATTAAATCGACATCCATATGATTTAAGTGGGGGTGAACAGCAAAAACTAGCTCTCGCAAAACTTTTATTAATAGAACCTAAAATTCTGTTACTAGATGAGCCGACCAAGGGGCTGGATGCACATGCAAAAGAAGAACTCGCAGATTTATTAAAAGGTTTACAAGCTAAAGGTATGACAATTATTATGGTGACACATGATATTGAATTTTCTGCGCAACACAGCAATAGATGCGCTCTATTTTTTGATGGCAGTATTGTATCTGAGGGTGAACCGCGAGAGTTTTACAGTGGAAATAATTTTTATACGACTGCTGCTCATCGAATATCACGAGATTTATTGAGCAATGCCATTACATGTGAGGATGTAGTAACTTTATGCCAAAAAACATACGTATAACTATTTCACTCATTGTTATTTTTATTTTAATTCCACTAACGTTACTTGCTGGTATTACGGTAATGGCTGACCGAAAATATTATTTTATTTCGTTGGTTATTATGATTTTGGCGTGTATTCCATTTTTTCTATCTTTTGAACGTAGAAAGCCTCAGCCGCGTGAAATTTTAATCATTGCAGTAATGTCTGCTATATCTGTGGCAGGACGTGCCTTATTTGTTGTTACCCCTGGATTTAAACCTGTTGCAGCTATTACAGCTATTACTGGTTTTTCACTAGGAGCAGAAGCAGGTTTTTTAACAGGGGCCATTTCTGCATTAGTGTCGAATATGTTTTTTGGACAAGGTCCTTGGACACCGTTCCAAATGTTTATGTGGGGAATGATTGGGTTTATTGCGGGCTTGTTAGGCAAAACGGGTGTAATGCATAAAAAAATCCCCCTTATTATATTTGGTATTTCAGCGGGGATATTTTTTTCGTTTGGAATGGATATTTGGGGAACTGTATCAATATATGGTGTTTTCAGCTGGGAAGCCTACTCACTGGCATTGACTTCTGCAATTCCTTTTACAATAATTTATGCTATTTCTAATGTAATTTTTCTACTATTATTAGCTAAACCGATTACTGAAAAGCTAGAGCGGATAAAAAATAAATATGGGATATTACAATAGACTTTTATATTCAAAAGTAGCCTAGAGGTATGACGGTATTAAGATTCAATATTTGATTTCTTTTTTTGCTAGCTGTCAGTAGGCTAAATTAAAAAAATCCACAAAGTTTCCTTTCATGCAGGAGACTTTGTGGATTTTTAGTTTCAGTATTTAGTTTATTAATCGTTCCAACCTTTACAAACATCAATCCATTGCTGATAAGGTGTATACGCTTCTAGCTCCTGAATGGTAAGTTCAATTGCAGAATTGCTGCTGCCGCAAGCTGGGAATACCGTTGCAAAACGTTTGAGTGATTCATCTAAATAAACAGCAACCCCTTCATTAATACCGAACGGGCAAACCCCTCCGATATCATGCCCAATTCGTTCGTTGACTTCTTCCTTTGCAAGCATTTTCGCTTTCGTTTCAAACATAGCTTTATATTTCGCATTGTCAATTTTGGCATCACCCGCAGCTACAATTAAAATGGCACCATCATTCACTAGAAACGATAGTGTTTTAGCGATTCGTTCTGGTTCACAGCCAAGTGCCTGTGCTGCCATTTCAACAGTTGCAGAGCTTTCATTCAGTTCCTGTATTTTATGCTGTAAATTCCATTGTGCGAAATGCTCGCGTACTTTTTTAATTGCCATATGTAAAAACCTCCTTGCAGTTTATATTTATTTTAACATAATTTTCAGAATTTAAGGACATGAATTGCTAATGTGAAAAAGATTGAAAATTCGAAATTAAAATTCGGGAATATCTGCTAAAATATAATATAAGGAAAAAAAGGAGGTAATTACATGGACTATCAACCTATTAATTTAAGTGAAAAGTTATCAAAGTTTACTGAGCAGTGGTCCCCTAAAGTTATTGGTGAAATGAATGACTACCAGTTTAAATTAGTTAAGATTCAAGGTGATTTTGTATGGCATCAACATCGTGAGACAGATGAGGTATTTATCGTACTGGATGGGGAGATGGTGATCGCATTTCGTGATGGAGAGGTCAAACTATCTAAAGGAGAAATGTATGTAATTCCAAAGGGCGTGGAGCATAAGCCTTATGCTGAACAGGAATGCCAAATAATGCTAGTGGAACCTAGAGGCGTTGTTAATACAGGTGAAACAAATAGCGAAATGACTGCAGAAAACGATGTGTGGATTTAAAGTGATCGGAACATCGCCGATTGACAGGGCTAAATCGCTAGTAACTAGAGCAAATCGCTGATAAAACCCTGTGAATCGCCGATAGCCGGGAGCAAATCGCCGATAAAACCCTGTGAATCACCGATAGCCGGGAGCAAATCGCCGATAAAACCCGGGGTTCGCCGATAGCTCGGAGCAAATCGCCGATAAAACCCTGTGAAACGCCGATAGCCGGGAGCAAATCGCTGATAAAACCCTGTGAAACGCCGATAGCGGGGAGCAAATCGCCGATAAAACCCTGTGAAACGCCGATAGCCGGGAGCAAATCGCTGATAAAACCCAGGGAATCGCCGATAACCGGGAGCAAATCGCTGATAAAACCCTGTGAATCGCCGATAACCGGGAGCAAATCGCCGATAAAACCCAGGGAATCGCCGATAGCCGGGAGCAAATCGCCGATAAAACCCAGGGAAACCCCGATAGCGGGGAGCAAATCGCCGATAAAACCCAGGGAATCGCCAATAACCGTGGTCAAATCGCCACAAAACCTGTGCAAATCACTACTATGAGAACATATCAACCTCCATTGGAGTGACGTATCGTATGGATAAAAATTTTATAATTAGAAAAGCAACCGAACCAGATGCGAAAGCAATAGCAAAAGTACATGTCGACAGTTGGAGAACAACATATGCTAACATCGTTCCTGACGAATACTTAATAAATTTATCGTATGAAAATCGAGAACAGCTATGGATAAAGAATATTTCAAATGACGCTGTATTTGTAGCGGAAAATAATGAAGGACAAATTATTGGTTTTTCTTCTGGCGGTAAAGAAAGAAGCGGTAAATATATTGAGTTTGAAGGGGAGCTATATGCCATTTATCTTATGAAAGAATGCCAAGGGCAAGGGATTGGGAGAGCACTTGTTACAGCGATCGTAGAAGAAATTAAAGCAATGGGATTGCGTTCTATGCTTGTGCTTGTCTTGAAAGATAATAGTTTTCATCGATTTTATGAAGCGCTTGGTGGGAACAAAATAGATACTGTTGAAATTCAGATTGCTGGCAAAAAACTAGATGAACTTGTTTACGGGTGGGCAGATATTCGGAACATATTATAATTTCCACACAAGATTTTGTTAAGTATGAAAAATATGGTAAACTTTATTTAAAATATAAGTTTTTGGGAAGGTTGTGTTTTATTGATAAAATTACCAAAAATAATTACAGCATTTATACTAATATGCACAATTCTAACGCTTGCTTCCTGTACACAAACAGAAAAATCGCATAAAAAACAAGAAATTGAAAGTATCGTTACATCTTTTGAACACCCTCAAACAAAGCAAAAGTATAAAATAATCAATGCCTATAAACTTTATGACAACTATCAAGATAAGGTTGAAAGTAACCCAAAACAATCAAAACAAGAAATTTATAAAGATGAGGTTATTGAACCAATCTATAGTGATTGTTTTGACAATGGCGAATATCTTCATATGGCACATTATGCACTAAACGTAGCTCCCGACCAATTAACAGAAAATCAATTATTAAGTAAAAAAATTAATAGGGAAGAAACAGAAAAGCTTATAAAAGAAGCTCTTTTCAAATCTTCAGACCTTATTCCGTCCGAAAAAGAAACGAATGTATGTGTTTTTCCTGCCACTAATGTATACGCATATATGGTAACGGTGGGGGCGGGGAAAATTATAGTGCTATACAATAAAAATTATACCGAAGAAGATATGAGAATTAGCATATCTCACGAATATCATCATAGTATTTGGACTGAGAAGTACCTACCTAAAGATGCACGTTTTACGATTTTGGATAACATGGTTTTTGAAGGAAAGGCAGTTATGTTTAGTAAATTAGTTTATCCTAATGATTATTATGATAATATATTGTACTCTGCATACGACAGAGAAAATTGGTCAAAAGTTGTAGGAGATTTAGATAGTCCTGACTTTAAGCGGTCACAAGAAATTATTTTTGGAGGGGATGACCTACCATCTTCATATGGTTACAGTGAGGGCTATAAAATGGTTAAATCCTATCTTAAATTACACCCAGATGTAACACCTGAGGAATGGACTGCCCTAAGCGCAAAGGAAATATTTGAAAAGGGCAATTACCTCGAACATTATCAATGAGGGATCGAAGATGGAAAAAATAAATGAAGTCATTGAAATACTAATAAATAAAGGTTTGATAAGTAACGATTGTCTAACATTAAAAACTTTAAAAAGCGGAACGACGAATGGGGTATTATTTACGCTCAGCATTAACAAAAAGCCGACCTTTGTAATAAAAATAGATAACCCAGCCATTATTACTGCAACTAATGATTTTCTATCCGCATATCGTGATGTAAAGCTATTGCCTGATGTTCTTTATACAGACGGAAACAAAGAATTTATTGTCTACTCTTATATTTCTGGAGAAACACATGTTAATCGAGGGTCTAAATTGGCATGGATGGAAGTTTTAATAAAAGAGTTATTTAATACATACCAACGAGTGGACAAAGATATGCCATGGGGAAGGGTCAATGGACTACATAGAAAATATTGGTCAGAATTTAATGAGAGTAGTTTAGCATTTGCTCAAAAGAGCATAGAAGACAAACTACCAATACATGACCATATAAGAGTAGGGATGTTGGTAAAAAAATTAAGTGCTCATTATACCCAAGAAGAGAAGTATTATTTACATGGAGATACGGGTGTTCACAATTTTATATTTTTGAATAATAAAATCAACGGTGTTATAGATCCGTCACCGCTAATTGGGCCAAAAATTTATGATTTTACCTATGCTTTTTGCTCTTCACCCGATAGCTTAACTATGAATACACTTTTGTCATCGTTTGCGTTGTGGAATAGCGATTCTTCATTTTCGAAGGAACGACTTGTGGACGAGGTGCTTTTTCAGTTATACACACGTATTGGCGTATGTATTCAAGTACATCCACACGACCTAGATGATTACTTAAAAGCATGGCAAGAGTGGAGAAAATACTTATAATAATTGTGTATTTAACGCCCAATGAGTTGCTACGGCAGCTCTTTTTTACTAATAGAAGGTTCGTGAGTATTATTTATAACTAAATTAAGTTTTAATCGTCTAATCAGTAAATATATTGAGGGAGTGTAAAGCTTGAGATATACAAAACTTATATTATTTACTGCGATTGTGGTCTTTTCATTTTTTCCGTGCAAAGCAAAGGCAACAAGCTGGGCATATCCTTTCGTTGTTTGGGATGATTATATTTATGTAATTAGTGATGAATATGTAGAAAAGATTAATAAAGAAATTGGTGAAGTTACAAAGTATTCAGATATGGAACAATATGAAGGCAACTTTTCAAATGCATATCCAAAAGGAACGAAATATTATTCAATTGATGGAATAGATACAGATACTGCAATTGCAATCCACATAGGGAATGGTCAATATTTAAAAGCAATTAGAGAAGGCGAGTATACTTACCGTAAAAGTTACATCCAATATGTTTATAAAGGTTTAGGGATTTTTGCGATTTTAATTGTAGGTTTTATTATCTTTACGCAATCTAGAAAAAATCTTTAACAATATGCGAGCTCTCTTTAACTATGAGGAGGTTTTACTTATGAAACACATTAAAGGCTTATATGTAACATTTGTACTAATGATGGTAGTTATTTTGGTAAACACTACAATATTTAATGATAAATATTCGGGAATATCGATGTTCGTTTGTTTAGGCCTATTTTTAATTGGATCTACCTTTTTTATCAATGCCAAACAATTAAAAGGAAAATAAGCTATTCAATCAAGGGGCGTTAATGATAGATTATTGGGTTGCTACGGCAGCTCTTTTTTCATGCTTGAACTAACGATTGGGCTAGCTTAAGAAGAAAATAAGGTCGAAATGGGGTGAAATAGATGAGTAATGATAAAAAACGAAATAAGAAAATAATTGGCAAAGAAATATACGGCACGACTACTGAAGAACGATTTAAAGAAGTACACGGGATAACAATTGAGGAATGGAATGCAAAAGGTGAAGAAAGATTTAAAGCTAAAACAGGAATGAGTTACGAAGAATGGTATATTAAAAAGATTCTTTCTTCGACACCAATTGATTATCTTAAAAACCTCAATGGTGTTGTTTCTCAGGATGATATAGAACTAGTTAAGGATTTACAAGAGCTGGGGTTAGATGATGGTGTTATAAATGTATTACTGGATTATGTAAAAATTGTTAGTAAAATAGGGTTTATTCACTCATTAGTAAGAGAAATGGGTAAAAATTGGCTCAAGAAGAATGTCTCAACGATTGAAAGCGCAATGGCCTTTGTTAGGGAAGAATGGAAAAACTAAAGTCCTCAAAATATTTTCTCCAACATATCCATTTTGAATTAACAGGGTTCTTATTTGAAAACTGTTGAGCAAATTAGCTGGCTCTATTTTAATGTGTAACGTAATTTATTTCTACAATTTATACTAAAAAGGATTTTTATGAAAAAAATGGTATAATAAAAAAGCCTAAAAATTTATAGTTATAATTTTAGGTAGTCGTAGTTAGAGGAGGCGTTCATTATGACAAATACGAGATTTTATAAAATTAATGGCTATAAGGGGATAACGACTTATTAACATTGGCGTTTCCCCGCATTTTGAAAGGGGAAAATTATGATTAAAGAAAATGTGAAAATCGTAGAATTAAATGCAGAAAACTGGTACGACTGCTGTGAATTAGAGATAGCAACAGAACAAAAAAAATACATCGAATCCAATGCCATATCAATAGCTCAGTCAAAGTTTGAGCCTACTTTAAAGCCATATGCTATTTATTTAAATGAAAAAGTAGTCGGCTTTTTAATGTATAATGCTGTTCAAGAAGAACTTGATGGTTATTGGGTATATAGAATAATGGTGGATAAGAAATTCCAAGGCAAGGGTATCGGTAAAGCTGCAACTAAGTTAATGATTTCAGAGATGGCTAAATTACCGAATTCAAAAAAAGTTATTGTAGGTTATCATCCTGAAAATTTGGGTGCACATAATTTATATGCGAGTCTAGGATTTATTGATGAAGGTCACCGGTTCGGTAAGGAAATGGCAGTAATAAAATATCTTACCGAGTGACAGGTTAATTAAATATTGCAATAAGAAAGGACCATTTATTGGTCCTTTCTTATTGTGCCAATAGAAGTAGTTCAAAGAACAAAAGGAGTAGTGTTTTTCCATTGCTTACGTTGGCAACAATATTCAATCAACTACATCAACTTCTTAACAGTGCTTTAAAGTACTTAAAAAAATTCTTTCCTGCTCACGAAGTGGATGACTTCTATCTATCAACAATATCATTTGGAAAGATAATTAATACTAATGATCATATTCTTTCTAGTTTAAACGATTACTAGTGGGTGAGATTACTGTAAAATTTAAAGGATAATTCTATCGTGATTTCACTTTCTTCTTTCCTATTGACTTCAAGATGACACCAATGAAAAAGAAAATTATATATACATCAATATAAGTACCATAGTTTACTCGAACCTCGTGAAAATACCCCATTACAAATATTAATTTTAATAATAATAAAATGCTTCCCACAAATAAAAATATATTTGCTATTAAATTTCTATTCAAATCTTTCCACATCTCACTTCTCCTAACCAATAATCTTTTCGCCAACTTTTACCTTTATTTTAATTCATTCATTTCATTTATTAAATAAATTATGGAAATATACTATGAAAAACGATTCTTATAAATGTACTATTATTATTTTTTTGGAATAAAGAAATGAGAGCCAATTAAAGGGCTCTTTTTGTCAATGATTATGTTATGGAATGTGCAAAAATGGGTATGTCTAGTAAGGGAGTCGTTTGACAAAAGTAACAACCTGTTGATAAAATCAAGTTGTTACTTTTGGTAGCCGAGTAAAAATAATTAAATAAAGGGTTTCTTAGGAAGACAATGAAACGCTAAGTTTTTAAACTAGGGGGATGGAAAAAGATGAAATTGAAATCGGTAGGACTCACTTTAGGGCTAGCCACTATGCTACTTTTAACAGGGTGTGGTGATGGAGATAGCAAACAAGAAAATGGCAATTCATCAGAAAATACGCCAAGCATAGGTGAACAAGTAGATTATAAGATTATTGGAATTGAACCAGGAGCTGGGTTGACTGAGCTTGCGGAAAAAACTATAGAGAAATATGATAATTTAAAAGGTTGGGAACTTGAACAAAGTTCAACACCTGGGATGTTAGGTTCTTTAGAGCAGGCTATTCGAAATGAAGAGCCAATTATTATTACTGGATGGACACCACATTGGATGTTTTCATCTTATGATTTAAAATTTTTGGAAGATCCTCAAGGGACATTAGGTGGATCGGAAAATATTAATACACTTGCGCGTAAAGGCTTGGAAAAAGACTTACCTGATGCGTATACAATACTGGATAGATTTTACTGGGAACCAGAAGATATGGAAGCTGTAATGTTTGAAGCACAAACAAGTTCATTTGAAGAAGCAGCAGACAAATGGATAGAAGAAAACCAAGAAAAGGTAAATGTATGGACAAAAGATGCAAAAAAAGTAAGTGGAAAAGAAATTGAATTAGCTTCTACTCCGTGGGATTCAGAAAGAGCTTCAAGTAGTGTACTACAGGCAGTATTTGAAGACCTCGGATACACTGTCACAATTACACCAGTAGATCCTGCCATTATGTTTCAAGCTATAGCTACAGGCGTAGCTGATGCAACCGTAGCCGCTTGGTTACCAACAACACATAGCTCTTTTTATGAAAAATATAAAGATGATTTCGATGATTTAGGTGAGAACTTAAAAGGAACAAAAAATGGATTTGTCGTTCCTGAATATATGGATATAGACTCCATTGAGGATTTACAGCCGAAGAAGTAACACCAATACGAAAGGGGGATTTCCTACTAAAGAGGGAATTCTCCTTTTTCATTTTTATCTCATCTTGTCGTTAAATCAACAATAGATGTTATACTCTAATTTAATTAATGAAAGTCTAAGCATACGTTAGTGAGGTATTCAAAATAATGATGAAAATAGTACCCCCTAAGCCATTTTTCTATAAAGGTGGCGATAAGGCTGTTTTACTATTACACTCTTTTACAAGCAATACAATTGATATGAAAAAGTTAGGGAAGTATTTGCAACAGCACAATTATACTTGCTATGCACCCTTATACAGAGGACATGGTTTAACAGCAGAAGAGCTACTCACATTTAGACCGACAAATTGGTGGCAAGATGTACTAGACGGTTACCAGTTGTTGAAGGATGAAGGCTATGAAAAAATAGCCGTTGTTGGCCTTTCTCTTGGTGGTGTACTTGCATTAAAAGTTGCGCAAGAGCTGGAGGTAACTGGTGTTGTGACAATGTCAGTGCCAATACGTAGGGAAGCAGCTTTTCTCCAAAAGCGTGTCTTTCATTATGCAAAAGGTTATAAACAACTTGAAGGAAAAAATGAAGACCAAATAAACGTAGAAATAACATGTTTGCAAAATATGTCAATCGATTCATTAGTGGAGTTTCAACACCTCATTCAAAAAACGATGGATAAATTAGCACTAATAACGTCACCAATCAGTATTTTATATGGTGCTTTAGATGATCCGTTATATAAAGACAGTGCAGATGTAATTTCTCACAACGTAGCGACACAGCATAAAACAATGAAAGGGTATCCGAACTCTAAGCATTTAATGATATTGGGCATAGACAAAAATGAAGTGAACAAAGATATTCTTACATTTTTAAATGATTTACTTTGGTAATTCATAATAAAAAACAGTGGGAATAAATACTTCCCACTGTGTATGACGATATTTAATGTTTTAAAAATTTAAGTAATTTTATTTCGCTAACAAATGTTGAGGCTAACAGTAACGTGCCACCGAGCATTTGAAGCACTGTCATTTGCTCTTGCAGTATTAAAGCCGAAACTAATATAGCTACAAATGGATCAACATAGCTTAACATGGCAATACTTTGCCCTTTAAGTTTCTCCATGCCAGCAAAGAATAACCAAAACCCAATCCCCGTATTAAAGATCCCTAAAATTAAAATAAAAGGAATGGAAGAACTCGCTACACTAAACATTCTAAAGCCAGAAGTTAAGAAAACATATGGCATAAGGAAAATAGCAGTTGTGCCGAGCTGAATAATTGTCAGCTCCAGTTTTTCCATCTCTTTAATAAATTTATTTAATAACAATAATGTAGCATAAAATGCAGCGGCAATTAATCCATAAAAAAGTCCGAGGAGATCATCCGTTTTAGATGCACTCAGACCTTCACCTACAATCAAAAGTAATCCCATAATAGCGACAATAATACAAACTACTTTTTTTAATGACAATTGTTCTTTAAGGATAATTGGGGATAGGAGCATTACAAACACCGGTGCAAAGTAATAGCCGAGTGTTGCGTTGGCAATTGTCGTATAGTCATAGGATTGGTAAAGAAAAATCCAATTTCCACCTAATGCAATACTGGAGAAAAGCAATATGGAAGCATTCGACTTCACTAAATGCCATGATATCTTTTTCTTCATCATAAAGAAGAGTACCGTTAAAAATAAGCAACCTATAAAACTGCTTAGTAAAGCTCTTTCGCTCGAAGCAAGATCAATTTTTCGAACAACTAAACCGATTGTACCGAAAATGATCATTGATAAAATAAACTGAAATTTAGATTTCATCGTTTACTCCTTCGAATCTGCGAAACAGCTTATATCTCGCAGATTCTTATTCTATTTTGTATATAAGCTTGTTCAATGCTGCTTGAGCAGCTGGAGTAAACGGTGGTGGTGATGTTGAAAATGGCTTCCAAATGCAAATATTTGTTTTCGATAATGACATAAAAAATCCCTCCCGATATAATTAAAATTTTTTAAATACATATAACAATATATATGCTGATGCATATTTATAAATGTTCTAAGGAACCCCTTCTTCTATTTATAAAAGGGAAACAGCCACTATAAATAGAAGTAAATAAAATATAAAAAATATCAGGGGTGAAATATTCATGGTCACAATTAGAACTGTTGAAAAAAATGAATTGGATTTTTTGACCGATATGCTTTATGAATCGATCCATATTCTTGAGAACAAACCTAAAAAAGAGGATTTAATTAACTCAAGTCATATTAAAAAATATCATGAAGGCTGGGGGCGAAATGGAGATACAGCATTAATTGCAGTAAATACGAATCATCAACCTGTTGGTGCCGTTTGGTATCGCTTGTTTAATAAAAGTAATAAAGGATATGGCTTTGTAGATAGGCATACGCCTGAATTAGGAATAGCTGTAGCTGAAGAGGTTAGGGAAAAAGGAATAGGAACGTTGTTGATGAAGGCAATAATTGATCAAGCAATTAATGAAGGATATAAATCTATTTCTTTAAGTGTAGATCTTGAAAATAGCCATGCAATTCACATTTATAAAAAATTAGGTTTTGAAGAATATGAAGTATCCGGAACATCTATGACAATGGTGTTTAGAGTTAAGGGAGATTAGATGAATATTTATTGTAAGAGCGCACTACATCAAATCAAAGTCGCTGTAACGTCAATTGTTCAAATGATAGAAAAGTTAGCAGAACAAGAATTGCATAAAAGGCCTACACCGAATAAGCATTCCATTGGCGAGTTAGTAGAGCATATTGCAATGATTTGTGAAGCAGATGCCCTTATTGCAGACGGGTCTTCCAAAGAAAAGATGGATGAATATTATGCTAGTGTCTCCTATAACAACTTAGCTGACATGAAAGAGGGGTTAATAAAAAATTATCTTTTTTTAGAAGATAAATATATGCATTTTACAGAAGATGAACTTCAGGAGGAAGTGACCTCTTATTGGAATGTAACATACTCACGCTATGAATGGTTGTTAGAGATCGTTGCGCACATTTACCATCACCGAGGACAATTACACGCTATGCTTGTACATTGCTATGGAATCGATCTAAAGGTTTCGTTGTTTGAATAGTGAAGCGGAGGGATGAATATGAAATTTATTGGCTTAAACAAGAAAACGAAGCGTTTATTTTTGTGGTTCATGTTGTTTTTAGTTTTGGGATTAATAAGTATTAATTTGGCCGATTCTACTAAATTGAACTATAGAGATGCTCGTAATAACTTTATTAGTGAGTTTAATGGAAAAAACCTTAGCGACAATGATATTAAAAACATCGAACATACTCTTCAAGCGATTAATGAACGATTTCATACGTCAGAGAGCATTGCGATTTTTGACAAAAAAGGCGGCATCCATGATGTACAATATTTAAATTTAGATTTTGAAGAGGCTAAACATGTGTTTCCGTTCAATGCGGATAATAAAGAGAATTTGCTCACTTCATTCTTTTATGTAACTGAAGGATTTAAAGCAGGGGATTATTATATTGTAAATCGCTATTTTCCAGATTGGTTTTATGCATTCCCAATTGTATTTTTCACTGTAAGTGCAGCGTTATTTGTACTTTGGACTGTATGTCAACTTAAGTATATTTACAAGACAAAACGTTTTAAATTCAGACTTAAACATAACTGATTGATGAGGTGGGAAAATGTATTGGGAGACTCTTCCTAATTGGGTTTGGATTATTTATTACACATTTATACTAGCAACATTGGGTGTTGCAATATTGAGTATAGTAAAAAAGAAATTAGTGATTGTATCGATTATTACGATAATTTTTGCTATGACTATTCCGATAATTAGTATAATCAATAGCATTGGGAGAGAAAAAGGGGTGGATGAGTTTGAACATTTTATTACGCAGTTACAACAAGGCTTCAACTGGCCTATTTATGTAATTGTAGGATTCTTTTATTTATTTGTTTGGTGGGCTGTTTATCTAATCAAAAATAAAAAGAAGAATGTATCTTATTGAATACATATGAAATTTACTCTCCTGAACAAGAAAAAGAATGGGGAACAATAGCGATTACGGTAAAGCAAAGCTAATTAGTTGAATTAATGTGATTGCTGAGAGAAACTTAATTTTACTAAATTAAACTAGCTAGGAGATACGATATGACGGAATTTTGGGAAACAAGCTTTATAGAAAAACAAACAATGTGGGGATTTGAGCCGACAGACTCAGCAATCGTAGTAAAGGATTTTTTCCTTGAGAGAAATGTTAAAGATATATTGATACCAGGTATTGGATACGGTAGAAATGCAAAGGTTTTTACTGACAATGGAATCGATGTAACCGGCATCGAGATTTCACAAACAGCGATTGACTTGGCAAGACAAAATGGGCTTGATATTAATATTTTCCACGGTTCAGTAACTGCTATGCCTTTTGATAATAAACTTTATGACGGTATATTTTGCTATGCCCTTATCCATCTATTGAATAAACATGAGCGTGAGAAGTTTATTAAAGATTGCTATAATCAGCTAAAGCCAAATGGGTATATGATTTTTACAACAGTTTCACAAAAAGCCCCTATGTTTGGAAAGGGCAAACAATTAGCTAAAGACTATTTTGAGGTAATGGAAGGCGTTAACATGTTTTTTTATGATGCAGACTCCATAAAACAAGAATTTGAACAATATGGGCTAGTCGAGTTTACAGAAATTGACGAGCCAAGCAAACATGCGGAAAATAAACCTCCTATAAATTTTATAATGATAAAATGTGAGAAAGAATTATAAGTACATTAGAAAATTGTAAATCGCTGCCCGTATTTCATCAGATAGAGAGGCGAGATTCTATGAAATATTTTACTAAAGAATGGTATGAACTGTGTCAAAAAACAAGTTTTCATTTGAATATAGAGGAAGACAAACAAGCCGAAACGTTTTCGGAAGAATATTTTCAACAACTCTACAATAATGAGTTAAACAGCTGGCTTGATTTACAAGAAGAAATTTCTTCTATATTGGAAACTAGCGATGATAATAACGAATATGAACCTTTTAATAGACATCAGGCAATAGAACAATTTCATGATGGTTTCATCTATAATCAACATCGTTTAAAAAACGAATTACCAGAAACAATTTTAAATCAGATAGCTGATATACGAGTTTTTGCTTTATATAAAGCAACTCGTACAGTTATAAACGCGGTAACTAAATTTTCTGAGGAAAATGAAAGGTCAGTTACCGCCACAAGTGCCGAATATAGAAAGTATTTCAAAGAAGCTTCAAGTTCATTTGAAAAAGATATAGTTGAAAACTTTGGGTTTCATGATTGTACGATTATAAAATCTGTGCAGCATGACAGGTCATTAACATTACACCTTGATAATACAGGTGGTTTTACAGATATAGAGGAAGTCACCTTTGAAAATTATCAAATCATAAAACAAGATGGTTTGTTGGAAGATTCATGGTGGTTGTATAACGAAGTATATAAAGTAAATGACAATTACGAGTTCCACGTCCTGCTTCAAAATAGCGAAATGGGGTTAATTGACTTTATTATATGTGCGGATCAAGTTTCCTTTAAAAGTAACAAAAATCATGAATAATTCGATGAGGGCTTTACTCTGATCCAGAGAAGAGCCCTTATCTTCTTTTATTAAACAAGGATGATGTTTCAGTCTAAAGGAAATCGCTGATAGTGCAGGGGACAATTAGAAATAAATAAAAGTAAAAGAGAGCGATTGTTTCTCGTGATAAAATCGTTAGTTTTCAAAAGACGTCTTAAAAGGAGGGGATAAAATGATAAGAAATAAAGTCGCACTTATTTGTTCAATTGTTATTTTAGGTATATGCATGTACTTATCTTTTCCGTTTCCTAACAATGTAATGTTAGAGGCTTATTCTACATTCATGTCGTTTCCTACTCGCAATCAAGATGGATATATTATGCTTGGAATTATAGGTTCTGCTATGTTTCTAATTGCTATTATTTTACTTGTTATAGGTATGAAGAAATATCATTTCCGAACTATAATAATAGTCGTAATAATATATACAATTTTACCGAAGTTCCTCATTATGACTTACCAAGAAACATTAGCGAGTGGCATTATGGCAATTTCATACGATGGGAATGGCAAGTGTCATTTTGAAAATGTGAGTGAAGACATAATAACAGGGGAATGTAACCTTGTATTACATAATAAAAGCAATAAAGCAGTGTCATTTGAATTAGAATTTTTAGATTCCTATTTCATGGAAGATGGAGTACGAATGGAGTCACTTATGAATGAAGCTGGCCCATATAGTATAACAATCGAAGCAAATCAAGAAAAATCAATTCATTTAAAGGAATTACTTGATTTATCAGGCGTTCCTAAACATATTGACAGTGGAACATCATTTAATGTTCATGTTAATTTAATTGACGGCGAGAAAAAACGAACTCTATAGGTCAATTTTAATTGTAAATAGTTGGTTATTTTATGAAACTTAATCATGTGTTGAATCGTAAAAGTATTAACTACAAAAGTTAATGGGGGGTGGATGCACATGAGTAGAAGTAAAATATTCACAATCTTTTTCTTAGTCATCTTTGTAGGACTGATTGTAGTGGGTTTTTACACTATGAATGATGTACAAATCGAAAGCACCTATCAACTTGATGAGCAAAGCATTATAGAAAGAAATGGCGAACATTATTTGTTAATTGATAATCGCGAGTTGTCTTTATCGAAGAAGAATTACGATAAACTCGAATTAGAAAAATACAACGAATACAAAATTAAGTATGTTTATAATCGATTGAAAAATAATGATGGTGAAGTTGTAGCACTTAAAAGATATGGCGAACAGCCTTGGGGTCAATAACGGAATGGGGAATCGCCGGTAAAACCGTGTGAATCGCCGGTAAGTCACGAGAAATCGCCGATAAAACCGTGTGAATCGCCGGTAAGTCATGAGAAATCGCCGATAAAACAGCCAGAATCGCCGATACTTCCTAATGAACAAAAAAAGATGTGTACTGGAAATGGATTTCAGTACACATCTCAACGTCAATTGACTAGCTGTTTCTTCTGTTGAAGCAGTCGTCTCTTCTATACTAGCATCGGATTCCTCTGAGACGTCAGCAATATTGCTAATGGATAAATTGAGTTTTTCACCTTTGTGGACGAAATTTTTAAGTTCGCTAAATATAATACCAACTAAAGTAAAAAATGAAATGATATTGAGGAAGGAAGTAAAGTGGGAGGTAAAAAATGAAAGAAAAAAAGTTTGATATTTTGATGTTCATGCAACTATTTTTTGCAATCCTTGTTATGGTAATTAGTATTTACGTCAAGGTTACGGAAAATTATCACTTATTCCCATTGATGTTCGCATTGATGGGTGTCATGTTCCTAATAATAGGGTTACGAGAATATAAAAGAACGAAGAATTTATTATGGGGTGGCTTCTTTCTATGTACGGCATTATTCATCTTATTCGTTGCCATTCAAGGCATTTTAATTAATAACGTTTGATTGAGGATTTGCTATAACAGAGAGCAAAGGAATGGTTTAATGCATTTAGCGAGTGAGCAATATCAGTTACATGATAGCTATTTTTTCGTTATTGATCCATTTATGTGTGGTATTATCGGAGTTTTAGTTGTTGTGATTATTTTATTCTTTGTATGGAAAAGAATAAAAAAGAAAACTATTAATTAAAGAAACTTTTAATAGTTTGATGGAGGAAAGGCAATGGATTTTTTATTTTTTATTTTTTTACCGCTGTTATTTTCTTTTTTATGGTTTATGAATTTAGTTCAGTTATTAGAAAAACTAAAACAAAATAGAAATATTAAAAATCAAAAAATACTTGGTTCGTTATGGAGTATTTGCTTTACATTATCGATTCTTTTATTCGTATTAACGCTATATTAATGGACAATTTACCTTCGAATTTAATCGTGTTTATTAATTTAATAAAATATCTTATGAAAAAATGTATTTGCGTATTTTGAAATATACATTAAGGAGTTATAGCAAAATGATTCTAGTACCAAAAGAGCATTATAGTTTAATAAAGAACAAACTTGAAGACGCACCAACGTTTGTATTTAGTGTGTTGGATTCTACTATAGAAGGAACTGTTTATGCAGATTGTGCCGATTACGAATCATTGCTTATTCAAACCGATTCAGGATTGTACTATATTACAGGGCATACAATAGATGAGCTATTAATACAGAACCTTATTAAATTTTTTGAGGCATCTGTAAATCAAGCGAAACGTTTTACATTATTTTCTGGCAATTCTTCTTGGGATCAGGCAATTGAAAAATGCCTTAATAAGCATGTAGGGAAAATTCAAAGGTATGCTTATTCTTTTGATGCAATGAAATATAAAAGTAGAAGAAGAATCGATAATTGCAAGTATGATGTAGCAAAAATAGACCCATTGGATATTCAGCATTGTTTGGAGTTTGATAAAAAATACTACGATGAATATTGGGATTCTACGGATAATTTCATTCAAAATGGAATTGGATTTTGTGTGAAGGATAGAGGGAAGATAATTAGTGAATGCGTTTCAATTTTTAAATCTTCAAAATATGCAGAAATAGATATCGTGACCGACTTGAATTATAGGGGAAAAGGGTTAGCGGGTATTGTAGCTGAACAGTTTATAGATTATTGCCTAGCTGAAACAATTCAACCACGCTGGGATTGTGATGTTGATAATAGTGCTTCCATTAATTTAGGTAGTAAATTAGGTTTTACAAATGCGAGGAAATATAGCATCTATTTTAAAAATAGCCAAAATGTCCAACGGTAAGCTAAAAAGCATTCTTCTTAATTAACAGTGACACAATTTTCGCCTTCTTGTCATACAATAATCGTGGGGTGATTAAATTGCCAAGAGCAAAATACCGTGATGCAGATGTCGCTTTAATGGCGAGGATGATGAGAGCAGAAGCTGAAGGTGAAGGAAAACAAGGGATGTTGTATGTTGGAAATGTCATTGTTAATCGCCTAGTATCAAATTGTTTAGATTTTAAAGATTTAAGATCAATTGACGATGTTATTTATCAGGTACAGGGCGGAAATTATTCTTTTGAAGCGGTTCAAAAAGGGAATATGTTTTATCAACGAGCTAGGGAAACTGAGAAAAGATTAGCGAAACAGAATTTGGATTATTGGAGGCAGCACCCAGCGAAATTTGCCCTCTGGTACTTTAATCCATATGCTCCGTGCCCTCCAACGTGGTATGGCCAACCATTCACTGGTCAATTTAAAAATCATTGTTTCTATGAACCTGCTCCGGATACATGTGAAGGGGTTTACACTGGATAGATAATAATTTCGGATTGAGGAGCTTTTGCAAGCTCCTTTTTTTGTTGTAAATTACGCTCGTGCATTTTTGCTATTTCATCGTTGAAGAGTACAACATTAATTACCAAAATTTTGTTGCCTTTTTCTCTGAAATCTTATATGGTAAATATAAATAGTGTAATTTTACACTTTCGAGGAAGGAGGAGGACAAGGCAATGAGAGTTTTGCAAACCATATTCGTGTTTATGGGTGTGTTATTTTTTACTGGAATAATTGCTTTTACTTTTTTATTAAATGGTGCTATTCATTATTTGAATCTTCTTTTCGTACTATCGATTAGCTTCTTTTTACTCTTTACATGTCTAATTTTTGAATGGTTTAAGACGAAGCAGCGGAAAGTATTATTTTCGACAATTATTGGTGTTGCTGTTATTTTCGCTTCCGTTGCACCAATTAAGTATCATTATAAAATGAGTATGGCTACTGTCGATGCAGAAATCAATGAGTATAACTATGAACCATTCGTAGAGCAGAATAAGGTCGTGAAGAACGATAAAAAAGCAACATTACAATTGGCGGAACCACTTCCACGCTTAGATGGCGCAACGGCAATGTATCCATTATATGCAGCTTTTGTGGAAGCGACATATCCAAAAAAGGACTACCCGTATTATGATAGTGAGGTTAAGGTAAGTCGAACGCCTGAGGCTTATCAAAATTTAATTTCAGGTGATGTTGATGTCATATTTGCTGCGGCGCCATCTGAGTCACAAATTAAATCAGCGGAGATCAATGGGCTGACATTTGATATGACACCGATAGGGCGAGAAGCATTTGTCTTTTTTGTCCATCATAAAAATATTGTTGAAAATTTATCCCTTGAACAAATCAAACAAATTTACGCTGGAGAAATAACAAACTGGCGTGAAGTTGGAGGTGCCAATGATTCTATTCGTGCATTCCAACGACCAGCTGATAGTGGGAGTCAGACGACATTAGAAAAAATGATGGGTGATAAAACTATAATGGAGGCTCCAGCAGAAGATGTAGCATCTGGAATGGGCGGTATTATCCATGAGGTATCTCAATATCGCAATTATAAAAATGCAATTGGTTTTACGTTTAGGTATTACTCGACAGAAATGGTCGGCAATAAAGAAATTCAATTACTGTCCATTGATGGTATAGCGCCGACGAAGGAAAATATTCGAAATGGTACATATCCACTAACGTCGGAATTTTATGCAGTGACTACTGGGGCAAAAAACCAAAATGTTAAGCAGTTTATTGAATGGATTGTGTCGCCAGAAGGGCAGGCATTAGTTGAAAAGGTTGGCTATGTACCAGTGGAAAGTTTTTAAATTATTTGCTATACTAAAATGACAATTAGATATGATAGTTTTCTAGGGTTCCGTAGCGATAGCTAGTCTGGTCCGAGAGAAAACCACAAAATGTATTTTGTGACACGGAAGGATAAAAGCCTGGGAGATACTGTTGAATAACAGTGTTTCTTTAGGCTTTTTTAATTTGCCTTCAATACTTTGAAGCTGTTTTGTGTCTCATATCTATAACGAAATGGAGGAATACAAATGAACAAACAATGGATCAGTGTCCTTGTTGCAGCTTTTTTTGAGGTAGGCTGGGTAATTGGCTTAAAGCATGCAACAAGCATACTAGAATGGCTTGGAACAGCTATTGCCATTTTTATTAGCTTTTATTTATTAATTAAGGCTGGAGAGCATTTACCTGTAGGGACGGTCTATGCAGTATTCGTAGGACTAGGAACTGCCGGTACGGTATGCGCAGACAGCTTGCTGTTTGGAGAACCATGGAAGCTAGCTAAAATATTATGTATTGTCGTGTTGCTCGCTGGTGTTGTAGGTTTGAAGCTTGTAACAGGTGAACCGAAGGATAAAGAGGTGAAAGCATAATGGCATGGGTAGCATTAGTTATCGCTGGAATCTGTGAAATGATGGGTGTTTTTATGATTAGTAAATACAATGATGTAAAATCGGTAAAAAATTTAGTATTAATGATTGTGGCTTTTACGGTTAGTTTTTTAGGGCTTGCCTTTGCAATGGAAACATTACCTATGGGGACAGCTTATGCCATTTGGACAGGTATTGGGGCAGCAGGGGGAGCGTTGTTAGGTATGTTCTTTTTCAACGAATCTAAAGATTGGCGACGAATCGTTTGTATTGCCCTAGTTTTAGGAGCCGCCATCTGCTTGAAATTGTTATCATAGTGACAGGCACTCAAACAATTCTGAAAATTATTTTATGTATAACTAAGTAAAAATCCACGAAGCCTCCTGCGGGAATACACGAAATGTAAGTCGCAACATACCACGCGCTAGCGAGGGTTGCAGCTTACATCGTGTCAGCAGAAAGCGAAGTGGATTTTTACTAAATAGAAAACTTATATTTAGCTAGGCGCCCATACTAAGTGCCAGGCACAAAAACAATTTTGCTTATTGTTCTTTTACATCTTTCGTCCATTCAGCAACTTTATCTGGATTATTTTTAATCCATTCTTTTGCTGCATCTTTAGGATCATCACCATTTAAAATGTCTAGCATAACAGCTTCTAAATCTTCTGATGTCCAGTGGAAATTATCTAAAACTGAATATACGTCTGGTTGATCTTCTTTTAATCCTTTACGAACAAATGTATTAATCGTTTCTTCGCCACCATAAACACCTTTTGGATCATCTAAATATTTCAAATCATATTTTGCGAATTTCCAGTGTGGAGACCAGCCAGTAACGATAATTTCTTCTTTATTTTTAATTGCTTTTGAAAGCGCAGTTGTCATAGCACCTGAAGATGAAGTTAATAGATTCCAATCTGCAAGGTTATCATATTCCTCTTGTGCTTTTTCAGTTGCCGCTGTAATGCCGGCACCAGGCTCAATTCCTGTAATTGTATGATCTGCTTCATTTGTTAAATCTTCAATTGAATTTACATCCATATAGCTTGGGACAACTAAGCCAATTTTTGCACCAGCAAGGTTTTCACCTAGCTCGTCTAAATCTTTTTTATATTTTTCGTATTGTGTTCCATGTGTATGTGGAAGCCAAGCAGCGACCATACCATCAGCTTCACCTTTTGAAACAGCTTCCCACATAATTGCGTTATCTAGTGGTGTTAATGTAACGTCATACCCTAAGTCTTCTAAAACTTGACCGACAACGTTAGTCGAAGCGATTTCTGTATCCCACTCAACGTAGGCTAAATTTACATCTTTCGAATCCTCATTCTTAGTCGAATCGCTCTCACCACATGCAGCTAGCATAAAGCCAAGCCCTAAAGCCATCCCTAATTTTGATAATGTTTTCAGTTTCATCGAATCTTCCTTTCTTTCCTCAATATTTAGCATTCTAGCAAAACACAAAACGTCTGTAGTGCGCTATGTGTATTTGCCCATATGCTCTATTACAGCTCTTTCTTTCTATTAAAGCTTTGAGTTAAGCGATCGATAATAATCGCGAAAATCACGAGTCCTAAACCTGCAACGAAACCATTCCCTACTTGTGTACGTTGCAATGCTGTTAATACTTCACGACCAAGTCCTGGTGCTCCAATCATAGAAGCGATAACTACCATTGAAAGTGATAGCATAACGGTTTGGTTAATGCCGGCCATAATTGTTGATTTAGCAAGCGGAATTTCCACCTTAAACAACTTTTGCCCTGCAGTACTGCCGTATGAATCCGCAGCTTCCACTAATTCTTTTGGTACTTGTCGAATCCCTAGATTTGTCATACGTACAGTAGGAGGTAAGGCAAAAATAACGGATGCAAATACACCTGGCACAATGCCAATTCCGAAAAAGGCAACTGCCGGAATTAAGTAAACGAAGCCAGGCATCGTTTGCATGAAATCAAGAATCGGTTTAATAATATTTTCGGCAACGCTTGACTTGGACATTAAAATACCAAGTGGTATACCAATGATGATAGAAATGATACTAGAAAATAAAACAAGCGTTGTGGTTTCCATGAGATGTTCCCATAAGCCTTGGTTATAAATAAATAAAAGGCCTATTAGTGTAAAGCTTGCGAGCCCAAATTTTTTGCCTACAGCGAAAAACGCTAAAATAACGACAAGTAAAATGAGAATAATAGCGGGAATGCCAATTAATAAATCAGTGACCTGGTTCATGAGTAGTTTTCCGTATTTTTGAATCACATCAAAGAATGCTGAAAAATTACTCGTCAACCAGTCCATAGCTGACTCTACCCATGGGGCAAGTGGTAAGGTTGGAATTTTGTCTAAAAAATTATTCATGTGTTACTTCCTCCTCAGTGAATGTTGAAAGTGCTTCGATAACAACACCTCGGATAAGAACACCAAGTAAGCGTTCATCTTTAACAACTGCAATAGGAGTAGGGGAATTATGAATCAAACCTAAAATATCCTGTAAAAGCATATCTGGTGGAACGGTTATCATCTCGGATTGAACAATCGAATGTACCGTTTGTTCCTGTTTTTTAGCAGCCGCTAGTGCGTCATCTGCGGTAATAAAGCCTTTCAAGTGTCGATTTTTATCAACTGCTATCAGTAAACTAACAGTTTCTTGGCGCATTCTTTTCAGCGCTACTGTAGGTCCATCAAGATCGACATTGACATAGACAGGTCGAACCATCACGTTTTCAGCTGTTAATACTTTAGAGCGATCGACATCTTCAACGAACGTTTTTACGTAATCATTTGCTGGATTCGTTAAAATTTCTTCACCAGTCCCGATTTGAATAATGGAACCATCTTTCATTATGGCAATACGATCACCTATGCGAAGCGCCTCATTTAAATCATGCGTGATAAATAAAATTGTTTTTTTCAATGTTCGTTGTAAATCTAGTAATTCATCTTGCATTTCTTTACGAATCAAAGGATCGAGAGCGGAAAATGCTTCATCCATTAATAAAATCTCTGGGTCGTTTGCGAGTGCACGTGCTAAGCCTACACGTTGCTGCATCCCGCCTGATAGTTGGTTTGGATATTGATCTTTATAGGCAAGTAAGCCTGCATTTGCAAGAGCTTGTTCCGCTTTTGCTTTGCGCTCTTCTTTTGAAATGCCTCTAACTTCAAGGCCGTATTCGGTATTTTGTAGAAGTGTACGGTGAGGGAATAAACCGAAGTTTTGAAAAACCATACTCATTTTGCTTCGTCGTGCGGTTCGTAAGCTTTCTTTCCCCATTTTAGAAATATTTTCTCCATCGATAAAAATATTGCCGCTTGTAGGTTCGATAAGTCGATTTAACAGTCTAATCAGCGTTGATTTACCGCTACCTGATAAGCCCATGATAACGAAAATTTCCCCTTCATTTACAGTAAAGCTGGCATCATATACACCAACTGTTGCACCTGTTTCTTTTAAAATATCTGTCTTGCTTTTTTGTTGTTTGACGAGTTCTAAAGCTTGGGGAATATGTTTACCAAATACTTTAGAAACATGTTCTACTTTTATTTTTTCCATAGAACCACTCCTTTCGTGCGCTAATCCCACTTGTATAAGCAGTGAGATATCAATCTCAAATAGTAGGGAAGATGTTACTTTTATAAAACGAACTATCAAACGAATTAAGAAAATCCATATGACAATTGTTTCGTTTTCATTACACTATTTGAGGATAATGATAACCAAAAATAAACAAGTAACAACTTAACACTAACAAAAGGTTGTTACTTTTGTCAAATCACTAAATAAGAAAAAAACCGCATAAACGCTGTTATATCAGCGCTTATGCGGATTTTAATTTGGATATAAAAAACTCTGTACGCGGCCTAAACTTTCGTCATTGCCAATAAAATAAATAATATCTCCTTCTTCAAATGAAGCATACGGTCCAGGTGAAAGTAATAATTCATTTCCACGGCGAATACCGACTATTGTGCTAGACGTATTTTGCCAAAAATTTAATGCTTGCAAAGTTTGATGAATACAAGGACTTTCAGCAGTCATTTCAATTTGATATGGAATAAAGGGATTGACCGAGCGGAAATGTTCCGTTCGACTAATAAGTTGTTTCGTTTTTTCCTGTAAATGCAACAATTCATGTTGTTGCTTTTGAATACTTATTAAAAGCTCATTTTGTAGCTCATGAACGGATTGGACATCTTGGAATTGTCGGACAAAGCGTGCCGCCATTTCATACGATTTAATGATGACACCACTACCTTTAGAAGCTTCCACAATTTCTAAATCTTGCAAAACTGCGATCGCTCTTCTTGCTGTTTCAGCCGATACATTGTATTGGCTAGCTAATGAAGATCTTGCGTAAATTTTATCACCAATTTGATATTTTTTTTCTACAATTTTTGAGGCAAGATCCACCGCAATTTGCTGGTATTTTGGCTGCCTTACTTGAACATTTTTTTCTAAGTTCATGCTTAAACTTCCTTTCGTCATAACAAACCTACCTCCGCTTATTATAGACTAGCCTGCACAGAAAAAATAGCACCTCCATAAGCTATTAGTATATGATTTAAGCATCATTTAACAGCTTTTTAATAAGATATGATATTTTAAAAAAAAAGGGCTGTTGATTGACAGTTTTCAGTTATTATTATAAACTAAGTTACGTTAAGTAAGTTATGTAAGTAGAAGCGTTTAATTAGCAAATTCAACTAAATGTTTAGAATAGAAAGTTGGCGATAAATATGACAATTACTACTAAAGTAGTGGATATAGTGAAAGACAAAATGACAATTGTAAAGCATTCTGAGACAGAAAATATTTGTCTAGTAGGTCCAGTAAAGTTACCTATTAAGCAAGGTGAATTTTCAGCGACTTTTCAATGGTATAACTGGTTAAAGGTTGATGGCAATTTGTCAAAAGAAGAAATAATGGATGGGCTAGCAACGGCAAATTTAGCATTTTCTCAGCAATCATCCGTACTAGTTTACGGTGATTTCGCCCATGAAGAAAATGCTTTAATCCGCATGCATAGCATTTGCCATACTGGCGATATATTTGGTAGCCAACGCTGTGACTGTGGTTATCAATTACATGAATCTATGAAAATGATTGTCGATCATGGGTGCGGAGCGATTTTCTATTTAGCCGATCATGAAGGACGTGGCATCGGTCTATTTTCTAAATCTCTTGCTTATTTATTACAGGAAGAAGGTTTAGATACTGTAGAAGCAAACCTTGCACTTGGCTTCCAAGATGACACGCGTTCGTATGAAGAAGCGGTTACAGTTTTAACGGCTCTTCGTTCGAAGCCTGTTACATTGATTACAAACAATCCGAAGAAGCTATCTGCTTTACAGATGCACGGTTTAGCAGCGGATGGACATATCCCGTTATGGGGAGGTTTGACTGAGACAAATCGCTTTTATTTAGATACTAAGGTAGAAAAATCTGGTCATATTCGGAAGTGAAGTAAGTGGAGGGTACAAAGATGACGACAGATGAAAAATACATGCAGTTAGCATTAGATTTGGCAGCGAGTGCAAGAGGGAATACGAACCCCAATCCTCTTGTAGGAGCTGTTATTGTAAAAGATGGTGTTATCGTAGGCACGGGCTTACATCGAAAAGCGGGGGAACCGCATGCGGAAGTGCATGCCTTTCGTATGGCAGGAGAGCATGCAAAAGGTGCTACTCTTTATGTAACGCTAGAGCCATGTTCACATTACGGTAAAACGCCCCCTTGTGCTAATTTAGTCAAGGAATCAGAAGTGAGCCGCGTTGTAGTAGCGATGCAAGATCCTAATCCAGCTGTAGCAGGTAATGGTATTCAATTATTGCGTGATGCAGGTATTGAGGTTGAGGTAGGTGTGTTAGAAGAAAAATCACGACGTTTAAACGAACGCTTCATACACAATATGATAACAAAACGACCTTTTATTATCTCAAAATACGCTATGACATTAGATGGGAAAATCGCAGCACATACGGGGCATTCTAAATGGGTAACTGGTGCAGAAGCTCGAGAGGATGTCCACCATATTCGTCACGAAGTAGATGCAATATTAGTCGGCGTTGGAACAGTGATTGCTGATAATCCATCTTTAACAACGAGACTAAACGATCGCCACGGCAAAAATCCAATACGCATCATTATGGATAGCTCTCTTCGCACACCTGCACATGCCAATGTTCTAAATGTAGAAGAAGCGAAAACGATTATTGTATGCAGTGAGGATGTTATGCAAGAGCAAATCGACATTTTAGAGGCTAAAGGTGTCACTGTTCTACCTGTTCGAAAAAGTAATGAAGGTCTTCATATTGATGATATGTTAGAAAAGCTTTATGTACTTGGAATTACTGATATTTTAGTCGAGGGTGGAAGTGCAATTAATGCTTCATTTTTACAAAATGCTGCCATCGATAAATACGTTATTTACGTAGCGCCTAAGGTTTTAGGTGGAAGTTTATCTTTAACGCCAATTGCGGGCTATAATGCAGCAACAATGGATGAAGCGTGGGATGTAGAATTTGCTTCTTTCGATAAGGTGGGGCAAGATTTACGCATTATTGCTTATCCGAAAAAAGGTGAAGGTAAGTGAATTTTCATGCAGATGTATGTATAGTAGGGGCTGGACCAAGTGGTGCACTTCTTGCGCATTTGCTAGCGAAAAAGGGTCTGTCCGTGATACTGCTAGAGCAAAGCTCCGCACTTGGGCAGGCTTTTCGCGGTGAATATTTAAATGAAGAGGGCGAGACGGTTCTCAAAAATCATCATCTTTTTGAAGCGATAGAAGCGCTCGGTTTATTACGAATGGAAAAACTAGAATATTATGCGAAGGGCGAAGCGTTTAAAACAATATTCCCAGATGCTTCTGTAGGACATTTAGGTATTCACGTTCCTCAAGCACATTTGCTTAAAGGAATACTCCAACATACAGTTCACTTCCAAAATTTTAAGTGTTTCCTAAATACAAAGGTGACAACACTAAAGACAGATTCTTCAGGACGATATGTCGGCGTTATCGCGACAAAGGACGAAGAAACGATTGAAATTAAGAGCCAGCTTATAATAGGAGCAGATGGCCGATATTCTACAATTCGCAAGCGAGCACATATTGCTATTCAAAAGCATAAGCATGGTTTTGATTTACTATGGGCAAAAATTCCTGCACCACAAGGTTGGGAGCCGGCAATTAAAATGGCGCTCATTGATGATATGCAATTGTCGCTTTTTTCACAGACAGGGGGCAATATTCAAATTGGTTGGAATATTAAACAGGGTGATTTTCCGCAGCTTAGAAAACAGGCAATTACTCCGTTTATTAGCCAGCTTATAAAAGCTTTTCCTGAATTAGAGGAAACCGTTACTCACCATATTCGTTCATGGCAAGATTTTGTCTTACTTGATGTGTTTAGTAGTCATTGTGACTGTTGGGGGACACAAGGACTTGTCCTTTTAGGCGATGCCGTTCATACGATGACACCTACTGGCGCATTCGGCTTAAATAGCGCGCTAAAGGATGCTGATTGTCTTGCGTCATTACTCAATAAGGACACTATTCAACAATTTAATGTGAGAGATTTTCAGCAACTGCGAGAACAGGCCATTGAAGAAGTATTGGCGCAGCAAATTGAAAAAGAACAAACTTTTGCCTTTCACTTTATAGACCAGGCATCTTGAAAGGAAGAAAATATAGATGAAATTTGGCTTTGATATAGATGATACGTTGATCGATTTACGTGCACATGCCTTTTTGCTTTATAATAAAAAGCTAGGCAAAAATATAGCAGACGAAACCTTTCAAGCTTTGCAAAGAGTAGAGATTCATGAGCCCTTTGGATTAACAGATGCAGAGGGCTCAGCAATGTGGAACAGTTCATTGGATGAAATCTATTTTACGGATTGTCCAATTTTCGAAGCTGCCCTTGAAACATTGCAAGCATTACATCAGCAAGGACATGAAATTTATTATATTACGTCACGTCCAAAACAATATTGTCAACAAACGCAACAATGGATGAAAGCGCAAGGTTTCCCTATAGAAGAGGGTCATTTCTATTGTGGTATGCAGGATGTGGAGAAAGTTGCTATTATTAAAGAACTTGATTTAGATGTTTACGTTGATGATAAACCGGCAGTGTTAGAAACGCTAAAAGATATTAAAACGAAAGTAATACTAAAAAATCAATCGTATAATCAGCTTGTAGCATTGCCGCGATTGCATCATTGGCATGAGTTTTTAAGCATAATCAATGACTGAAATGTGCTTGGACAAACGAAGAAAAGTGTTAGATTGACTACGATCAATCTAACACTTTTTTGCGGTTCACGTTAACGTTCGTCTCAGCGGGTGCTTTCTTTGGATGTAGCCTGGGCCCGTTTGACTTTCCACATATTAATGATAGACTTTCGAACAAGAGAGGTGATTTCTTTGAATATTTGGATATGCGATGACGAAAAAGCAATAACGAATGCGATTGCATCTAAAATTAAACTACGTTATCCTAACGCCCAAATTAAACAATTCCAAAATGGGCTTGAATTATTAAATCAAGTCGGTTCTTTTGATGTATTATTTTTAGATATCGAAATGCCTGATATCAAAGGTATAACCGTAGCTGAAAAATTAAGAGCTCGCCAGCAGCTAAACCCAATTATTTTTGTAACTGCCTTTGAACAATATGTTTTCCAAGCATTTGATGTTCAAGCATTTCATTATTTATTGAAACCATTTGACACGAAAAAATTATACGAGGTATTACATACAGCACTTGAAAACCGTTCTAGTCAGACTATTGATTCCCCATATCTTGTTATTAAATCGGGCTTTGATTTAAATAAAGTTTTTTACCACGAAATCTACTACATTGAAGTATTCGGTCGTAAACTTACAGTGCATAAAGAAAATAGCTCATACACATTTATAGGGCGACTCAAACAGTATGAAGAAAATCTCGGTAACAGCTTTTTCCGAATCAATCGCTCTTATTTAGTCAACCTCGACTATATTACAAGCTATACTAAGCAACAAATTATACTAGATAATGGAACTATATTAACACTTTCGCAAAAGAAATATACACAGTTTATTCAAATTTACATAGATTACATACAGCAAAAAGGATATATACATACATGATTAGTTATAGTTACTTTGAAATGGTAAACAATATATTTAATTGGTCTATGCAATTTTGTACCGCCTATTTTTTCTACCGTTTTTGTCGAATTTTTATTCAGCATTCGTATTTACTAATTATTTCAATCGGCTATTTTATCACGGTTATAGTACTAGAATGGTATATTGGTGACATTTCAAATTTTGGCGTCTATTTATTTGCATCATTAACTGCTTTTTTATTATTACTACCACTAAAAAATAACTCTGTCTATTTAAAGTTCTTCATTGTCATTACTTATTTTTCAATACGGTGGATGGCACCAACGATTGTCATTATTTTGTACCGCCCAATTAGTGATCTATCGCTTTACTTAGTAGAAAAATGGATTATTCCCGACCTGCTCGATGTAACAATAGGGTACTTTAGCTATACAATTTGGATGATGCTTGTGCTACTTGCTTTATACATCATTGGTTTATGGTGTGTCATTCATTTTTACGAAAAATGTATACATATGCATCCACGTATGTTTGAAAATCGGGAAATTTTACTACTTATTCTTCCACCACTTATTGGAATGTCGAGCTATTTTATGATGAACAAATATCATCAGGTCATAGGCGACCCAATCGACCCAGACGTTATTGATCAGTTTTTAAAATATTGGGGAGTCCATAATTGCATCACAATAGCAGCAATGTTTGGTGTGCTTATTTTAGTGCAAAAACTGGACTTACAACGTGTACAACAGCAAAAGCAGCTAGTACTTGTAAATCAATCCCAGCAGCTACAAGCCCATCTTCAAAGTATCGATGCCCTATACAAAGACATGCAACTGTTAAAACATGATGTAAAAAACCATTCGGCCACAGTAGAGAGGCTTATTGAAACGAAACAATTAACAGAAGCTAGTATTTATTTAAACAGCATGCAACAGCAGATGGATTCAAAAGTGACGCAATCTGTTACTGGTCATGCGATTGTTGACTTATTAATTCAAGAAAAAATAAAAAAAGCGCAGGCACAATCTGTTGCGATTGAGTCTACGTTCACGTATCCAAGCTATGTACATTGCGATGTATATGATTTGTGTATTATTCTTCATAACGCACTAGACAACGCACTGACTGCTACAAAAGATCGCCCTAGTGCTTCGATTAGTATTCATTCGATACAGCATAAATGTACGTATATTTTAACAATTAAAAACCCTATACCCGCTTTTGTGAATGAAAACAACTATCGGGGTGGGCTTGGTCTTCAAATTATACAAGATATCGCCAAAAAATATAATGGGGACATTCAAATCAATACAGACCATCAAGTGTTTGAACTACATGTTTTGCTACATTTTCATTCATGACACGTAAAACGTTTTTCATGACACATTTAAACATTTCAGACTAGTTGCGTCGAAATAAAAAGTAAGATTTTAATACGAGGTGATTGTATGTCCATCTATACTAATAGTTATTTACCTATCCAAAGTTATTTAGCGAAAGTCGTAAGTAATCCAAAATTAAATTTGTCTGCGCAACAAAAAAAGACTTTCCAAGAAGTTTTAAATGAGACGACGCAACATTTCACTAAAGAAGCGGCTAAAACAGATGCTCTGACTATGCAAAACAGTCAAATGTGGAAATTAATTGGGGCTGCTAGTATGAATAGTGCAGGCTTTAGTGATTTATTAATGTCAGGTATCAATAATAGTTTTTTAGGAACTTCCTCTAACCCTTTAGATAATTTAACAAATGGGTTTACTATGAGTACATTTAATTCATCAAATTATCTAAGTAACTTTTATTACCCAAAAAATAAGTCAAGTAACAATGCTAACTTCTATAATATTTATAGTAAATTAAATGAAATTAGTAGCAAATTTTAAATTCATTATTTACGAAAGGAATGTATTCTATGTATATTACATCAAACCATGGCGCAACTGTTTCTAAATATGCACAATCCGTATTATCCAATCCAAAAATCCAATTATCTGAACAACAAAAGTCAGATGTGGAGGCAATCGTAAAAAAGTACGACCCGCAAAAATCAGAAACTTATACAAAAGCTGCCTCGCTTTCTTCACTTACGGCTAATCCTTATAATCCATTTTACGGTGTAAATGAGCCAGCGAATCCATATAACTACTCAGCAGACGGTATGTTTAAAGCCAATTCTACAAGCAAATTTCATACATTTAATAATCTCGCGAAATTAAACGAGCAAGTGGATGTCAGACGAAGCGCTGCAATGCATAAATTCGAATTTCTTCGTTCTCAATTATAGGGAGGCTGGAAATCAGCCTCAATAAAATAAGAAACCAGTTTTAAGTTTTTTAAGGGCTAATTTACGTTTCTATTTTCCTGTTTGTGGAGAATCAAAGGTTGAAACGAAATAGGTTTTGCATTACTACCAGAAAATTTTTGGAGATACTTGGACGTTTACAAGGATATAGGATACCAAAGAAAAAGAGAAATCGGATGTCATCGATTTCTCTTTTTCTTAATATAAGCTAGTTCTGTCTCAGCCTCTTCGTTTGTTTAAATAAAACGAGCAATATCTTTTAACGGTAAACGAGACGAGCCATAAGCAGGTGCAGCACCTTTACCGATAGCAATAAGGACTACAGGGAAAATATGCTCTGGTAATTCAAATCGTTCAGCAAATTTCACTTTATCAAAACCACCCATTGTCACAGTATCATAGCCTTTTTCTTTGGCGATAAGCATAAGTTGCATTGAAATAAGACCTGCATCAAATGTAGCAATATTTTTTCGTACTTCTAATGGGGCAGATGGGTAAGTGCGTAGGGTATTCGCAATCATTAAATCCTTCTGTGCATCACCCATATGACCTTCTGCGACATTTTGTGTATAAATTTGTTCAACTTGTTGATACATTTCGGCATTTCCTAACACCGCAATAACTGCTGATGATGTTTCAACTTGTTCTTGGTTATTGGCAATAGCACGAAGCTCTGTTTTCACTGCTTCATCTTGAATAACAAGAAATCTCCATGCTTGTAGATTGCTAGATGACGGTGCACTTGTTGCTTCTTGAATGATTTCTTCAAGCTCTGCTTGAGGTATTTTAAAAGTAGGATCATAAACACGCACTGATTTTCGATCCTCCATAATTGTATATAGATTCGCTTTGTTATTTGTTATTGACATAATGTCCTCCTTAAAACTTACTAATGGTAAGTTGATAATTAGAATCTTACCATTAGTAAGTTTATACGTCAAATAAAAAATTTTGTGTGTTACAATAGAAATACGGAATTTAAAAATGGGAGGTTATTATATGACTAAATCTAATTGTTCACATATATGTAGTAGCTACCATCAGGCAATTGAATTTATAGGAAAACGTTGGATGGGCATGATCATCTATACGTTATTGCCTGGTCCAAAAAGGTATCATGAAATACATGCCACTATCCCTGGCATTTCTGATCGTTTGCTAACAGAACGTCTAAATGAGCTTGTTCAAGCAGGACTAATCGAGAAAAAATATATTGATTCATCGATAAAAAAAGTAGAATATGCGTTAACACCGAACGGCTTAGCGTTTCAGGAAGTCATCCTGTCTATTCAAAAATGGATTGATTTATGTGATTTTGAACAAACTACGAAAGAGTCAACATAAAAAAAGACAAAATACCTTAAGAGGGTGACACTCTTAAGGTATTTTGTCTTCTTTTATAGAAATTATTTGAGTTTTCCTATACATCTTACTTAAAGCAATTGAAGTCCAAGGTAGGTTGCTTTGTAATTTAGATGATCCTAATTATTCTACATTCATATACAATACAAATAATTCCTTTCCGTTGTTCCATAAAGCATTGATTTCATATAATATCCGTCGTTAGATGGCATCGTTATTTTTTCCTCTTCAATTTCAACATGCGTGGCATTCTGGTTGTTTATGAACATCTTTTGGAAATACATTGCATCTGTTCACCAATCCTGATGAATGCAGTAAATCCATCATAGCATCGTTTTGTTGAATTTTACTATTTTCAATGGACTACGTTGAACGAAACAAAAGAGACTGTAGGCAAACTCACATTGTAAGTTTATCTACAGTCTCATACTTTAGTAATCTATTTAACGTTCGGTAATATTTTATTTAAAAGAATGGCAGCTAGAGCAGCGGTTGCTACTGGTGAGCCAAATAAATATTGAACCGTTGTTGGTAAAGAATATAAGAAATCTTTCGGTAGTAATGTTAACGCTAATGTTAAAATGACTGGTACAGCGATGACGTACATTTCTTTTTCGCCAATGCGTTCATTTTTCATTACTTGTAACCCACTAATCGCAATGATGCCACAAACGATAACGAAGACACCACCGATAACTGCCGATGGAATAGCAGAAATTAATGCCGCTAATTTACCAGAAAAACCGAACAAAATAAACCAAGCACCTGCAGCAATAAAGACACGACGACTTGCAATACCTGTAATGGAAATAACACCTGCATTCGTTGAATAGCCTGTTACTGGTGTCGAACCTAATAATGAGGCGATGAAACAGCCGATACCTTCTCCGATTACCCCACGATTTATTTGTTTATCTGTCAATGGTTTTTCAATGACATTACTAACCGCAAACCATGTACCTGTTGTTTCAGCCATTAATACAATATAAATAATGATCATTGTCAAAATAGCTGAAAAGTTAAATGTAAAGCCAAAATCTGCGAAAGGAATTTGTGGTAAGCTAAACCACTTTGCCTTTCCAACTGCTGATAAATCTAATACACCCATTATATTAGCAGCGATACAACCTATAAGTAACGCTATAATGACAGATGCGATACGAAATGCACGACCTTTTTGACGGAACACAGAGCCTAGCATTACACAAACAATTAATACGATAGCTGAAATAAGAGCTAAATAAATATTTTGGTTAATCGTAGCACCAGCACCTTCAAAAATATTACTACTTAAACCAACTGGCATTAGCGATAATCCAACAACGAAAATAATTGTACCTCCTACAATTGGAGGAATAAAAGTTTTAACAATTTTATTGAAAATACCTGTATAGCCTAAAATAATGACAAAAATTGCACCAATTAAGCTTGCTCCTAACACAGAGCTCCAACCAAGTTCGCCACTGCCACTAGCGGCATAAATACCTACAATCGCACCTAGTGGTACATAAGACGGCCCTTGTGCGATCGGTAGCTTCATACAAAAATGAGTTTGAACAATTGTCGCAATCCCTGCTGCAATAAAAGTCGATTGTATCAATGCACTTGATTGACCTGATTGCAAACCAATTAACATCGCAATAAGGAAGGGAACTACATAGACGTCCATTGCCATAACATGCTGTAAACCTAGAAGAACTGATTGGCTAAATGGCACTTTTTCATCGGGTAAAACGGTTAAATGCGTGGTATTACTTTTATCGTTTGCTAGATTGTTTTTTTGCGTTTCCACTAAGATGTACACCTCAAAGTTTAAGTTTTTATATTATGATTAGTATTTTTATCTTTGTTCATGACCTCCACCTGCTGCTACAGCAAAGGGGAGAGTATTGTTTTTGTTAAATTAATTGCTTCTTTCATGAACTTTCGTTCCTTGCACCCACACTTCACGAATATTTTCAGGACGAACAAGATACATGATTTTTTGGAAGATATCGATCAATTCTTCATTTTTATCGTAGATTGGAAGTTTGGCAGATGCTATTTTTGTATCGATTACTTGAACATCCCACGTAAAGTTTTCTTGTAAGCGACCAACTGGTAGGCTTAAACTTTCACCACCGCCAGCTGTTGCTAAATAAAATGCTTCATTGATTGTTATGCGTGAATCTGGCACGCCACGTTTGTCTGCAGGTAGCGCTGTATCAACACCATCTTCCAACATTCTAGATGACATAACAGCTTGTTTTGCATTATCGAAAAGACTCGGAGAGAAGCCACCCGAAATATCTGATCCTAAACCAATATCCACCCCTTTTGAATGGAAACGTGCAATTGGAATGACACTGTTTGCAAAATAAGCATTTGAGATTGGACAATGACCGATCGCTGTACCTGTTTCAGCAAATAATTCTGCATCTTCATCGTTTAAAAAATTGCAATGTGCCATAACAGACTTATCACCTAATAAACCGAAGTCATGTAACGCATAGGCGTCATTTTTGTTGAAGCGGTCCTGTACATAACCATGCTCCCAATCGCTCTCACTACAGTGAGATTGAATATGTGTATCATATTTAGCAGCCAATTCACCTAAACCTTTTAATGCATTATCTGTACAACTTGGAATAAAGCGAGGCGTTACAACGGGATATACACCTTGTTTTGTAGTTTTTGCTAATTCTTTAACAGCTAAAATAAATTCTTCTGTGTCTGCTAATGCTGTATCTGTGTTTGCATCACGATAAAATTCTGGGTTTTGTTCAGGGTCATCCATGACAACTTTCCCAACTAGACCACGTTGTCCTTTTGTAGCACATATTTCAGCTAACAATAAGCTCGCCTCTTTATGGACAGTTGCAAAGTATAACGATGTAGTTGTGCCATTGGCAAGTAGGGTACTAACTAAATCTTCATAGACCTCTTTGGCAAATGCTAAATCAGAGAACTTAGATTCGATTGGAAAGGTATATGTGTTTAGCCAGTCATTTAGAGGAATGTCTAAAGCCGTTCCAGCTTGAGCCCATTGGGGTGCATGTACATGCAAGTCAACAAAGCCTGGGAAGAAATACTGTCCGTCAGTTAATTGATGAAAATTGTCTTTCCCTTCGTATGTATTTAGTAAGGTTTGATATTCAGGATGTTCCGGTGCAATAGTTTTTTCTATCATGCCGTCTGCGTTAATGCAAAAAAGATAATCTTTTAATATTTGTACTTCTTTTGAAGACTTACTAGAAAAAGCAGTCCCTTTAAAAATTTGCGTATATTCACTCATGGTTTACACCTCAACGTTCGTATTTTAGTATCAGCAGGGAATATTATAGGACAATTAAACTGTAAAGTCTATAAAAAAACGAATAAAAGCTTTTTGATTTAATAGAGATTTAAGGGGAATTAACATAAAATGAAAAGAGTTTTACAACAATTTTATGGAATGGAAATATATAGTGAGGCGGAAGAGGAATGAGGGGGTTGGCATCCTAGGGATTTTTAAATAAAATATAAGTGAGAACTATTATCAATTAAAGGTGGTGTAGACTATCGAAGACGCTTGGAAATTAATGTTGCTGTATTAAATAAAGTAGAAGTTTCCTGGAAAATGGTAATTAAATCACCTAGTAAAGTTGTAAAATACCAATCACTATTAACATTCAATTAATTTTTTTAGAGGGAATGTGATTAAGTATGTATGGTAAAAAAGTTATTATTATAGTGGGATTATGTCTTCTCGTTTTTTTGATCATTTTATTTACCATTATTAGTTTAAGAGCCAATTATTAATTAAATAGATTTACCAAAAGACTCAAGTGTAAATACTTGAGTCTTTTTTGTGAAAAAAATCGGTGCAACATATATAAAATATTGTTTTATAAATTGATTTCTGGAAAAATTTTATAAATTATATGTTTGCTTTATTAATATTCATTAAGTATCCTTTTATTAACAATAAAAAGGGGAGGGGATGCGATGAATCGTCAACATATAGGGGTATTATTTGGAGGAGTATTGTTGCTCGTAGTAGCAATGGGCATTAGCCGTTTTGCTTTTACACCTATTTTGCCATTTATGCGGGAGGATGTCGGTTTTTCATTTAATGTTGCCGGCTTTTTAGCATCCAGTAATTATATTGGTTATTTTATTGGTGCATTGTGGGCTGGATTTATCTATCGACAAAAGAAAAATTTTTTACTGTTGAGTGTTGTGTTAAACGTCATTTCTGTTGTCCTTATGGGGCTAATTGAAATTTATAGTGTTTGGCTTGTCCTGCGCTTAATTGCAGGGATTACAGGAGGGCTTATATTTGTTTTAACATCTAGTATTATTATGGATTATTTAGCTAAACAGTCACTGACAAAGTGGTCAGGTTATTTATTTAGCGGTATAGGGCTTGGCATTGCCATATCTGGATTGTTCGTACCTTTCATTGAAGTACGTTTTGCGTGGCAAGGTACTTGGATTGGCTTAGGAATTTTATCAGCAATTTTATTAATTATTACATTGATCTTATGGAGAAATTTACAAGTTCACGATAGCGTGAAAGTTACTAGATCGTCTGATACAAAAATGTCGCGAGGTTTTATGCCTTGGCTTATTGCTGCATATGGGCTTGAGGGGCTTGGCTATATTATTACAGGGACATTTTTAGTAGATATTATTCATAATATTCCATCGCTCCAAGCGTATTCTTCTTATAGCTGGGTCATTGTTGGTGTAGCGGCAATTCCATCTGCCCCAGTTTGGACAGTTTTATTAGAAAAGTTTTCCGCAACTAAAATTTTGTTTGTGGCATACATATTACAAGTGCTAGGGATTTTGTTGCCGGTATTTTCACAAACAGTGTGGAGTGTTTTATTGTCTTCATTTTTATTTGGCTTAACATTCGTTGGCATTGTAACATTAACAACCGCATATGCTAGACAGCTTTTTCCAACCCAGAGTGGTCCAGTCGTGTCAGTATTAACAACATTTTATGCATTCGGACAAATAATCGGGCCAATAATTGCTGGACAGCTTGTAGTAATATACAACAGCTATAAAGCAGCGCTCATATTTGCTGGAGTTATTGTATTCTTAGCATTGATAGTGATGTTATGCGGTAAATGGATCGTCATGAAACAACAAGAAAAAATAGCAAATTTAAACGTACAATCTACACCTTAATTACGGTGCCAGGCACCCGAAATATTCAGAATTGTTTGTGTGCCTGGCACCGAAAAAAAGGAGGGAATGGCCATTATTGAAGCTGTACTATTTGATTTAGATGGTACATTGTTAGACAGAGACAAGTCACTGATTGCTTTTGTTTCACATCAATATGAACGTCTAGCTCCTAAACTCTCAAGTATTCCAAAAGAGGACTATATCAGTCGATTTATCGAACTGGACAATAATGGATACGTTTGGAAGGATAAAGTTTATAAACAATTGATAAATGAATTTAATTTAACAGATTGTACAGAAAAAGAGTTACTTGATGATTATGTTTCCAACTTCAAACATTATTGTATTCCTTTTCAGCATCTGCATCGTATGCTTAATGAATTACAACAACAAAATATCAAGCTTGGCATGATTACGAATGGTTACGGGCAATTCCAACTAGATAATATACAAGCTCTTGGCATCGAGCAAAAATTTGAGGTCATTTTGATTTCTGAATGGGAGGGCATGAAGAAGCCAAACCCTGAAATATTTGCTCGTGCTTTAACTAAATTAAAGGTGAATGTCGCATCAAGTATGTTTGTTGGCGATCATGCAATGAACGATATAGAGGCCGCCAAAAATGTGGGAATGATAGCGGTTTGGAAAAGAAATAATGCAAGTCAAACAGAAAAAGCAGATTATAATATCGACGAATTAAGTGAAATTCCATTATTAGTTCAACAAATGGTTTTAAGAGAAGTGTAATAAAATATTGTTTAGGGGATGCTGGCACTTGAAATATTCAGAATTGTTTGTGTGCCAGGCACCCAATTATTTGGAGTGATTAGGTATGATGTTAATAAGTAGCTGTTTAGCAGGGTTAAAGGTACGTTATAACGGTACAGATAGTTTGAATGAAAGCATCCAACAGCTTGTTAGGGAAAACAAAGCCATCACGGTTTGTCCTGAATTGATGGGTGGTTTTACTACACCTCGAGAACCAGCAGAAATTATCGGAGGAGACGGTGAGGATGTCCTAAATGGAAAAGCTGTTGTGTTAGAAAAATCTGGCCGGGATGTAACAGAGCTTTATGTAAAAGGAGCATATGCGACATTGCAGAAAGTACTTGAAATAGGCGCTACCACGGTCATATTAAAAGAATACAGCCCTTCTTGTGGTAGTTCAGTGATTTATAATGGTCATTTTAATGATTCTAAAATAGTGGGGGTAGGTGTGACAACTGCACTACTAAGAAGAAATAACATTCATGTAATGTCAGAAGAAACATTTTTAGATTTTTTGCTTGAAAATCAATCATGATTCAAGAACAATTTCCTTTTTAAAAAGGAAATTGTTTTTTTATGGCGTAGCAGTAACAAATGATTTAAGCCTATTTCATTTTTTCCTAAATCGACAAAATGTTATAATTGAGGTAAATCAATTGGAGTGATGCGAATGAGTGTAAAGACTTTACGTAAAATCCCACTTGAGAGATTTGTAGATTTAAAGGTAGATTATGCATTTAAACAATTTTTTGGCACTGAGCAGAATAAAAACATTACTGTGGCTTTCCTAAATGCTATTTTAGATCGCACTGGTCGTAACGCTATTAATGAGATTTCTTTTATGAGGCAAGAATTTGGTAGCGAGCATGTAGATGATAAGCAATCACGTTTGGATATTTTAGTTAAAACACAAGAAGATCTATTTATTAATGTAGAAATTCAACTAACAAATCAATACGATATGATGAAAAGAACACTGTATTATTGGTCAAGAATTTATACTTCACAGCTTCGTAAGGGGATGGGGTATCACAAACTACGACCAACAATTACTATCAATATTTGTAATTTTAGTTTATTTGAACAAACAGAAGATTATCATTCTATTTTCCAACTTTACGACAATCAGGGGAAGTTTAAAATGGATGATGTGCTGGAAATACATTTTATCGACATGAATAAATTTATAAAGCAATGGTATGCAAAGCAATTAAATTCGTGGGAAAATGTACTTGCGAAATGGTTAATGCTACTAGGAATGGTCGATGTACGCAAAGAGAAAGTCTATGAAGAAATCTATTTGGAATTGGAGGCGCTCGCCATGAAAGATGAGGAGTTATTCAATGCTTTTAATGTTTGGCAAGATTTAAGTCAGTCACCTGAAGATTATTATGCTTACCAATCTCGTTTGAAATACATCCTTGATGAAGCGGCGAAGCTAGAAGATACAAAACATATAGCGGAGCAAGAAGGGCTATTAAAAGGGTTAGAACGGGGAATAGAACAAGGATTAAAACAAGGTATAGAACAAGGAATAGAACAAGGAATAGAACAAGGTATCAAACACGGAGAAAAAAAGATGCAGACGGAAATTGCATTGAAATTATTAAAAAGAAACACCGATATTGAAACAATCGCAGAATTAACAGAGCTAACTGTTACTGAAATTGAGCAGTTAAAAGGATTACACGATTAATATTTTAGGTGCCAGGCACTCGCAATTTTTAGAATTGTTTGGGTGCCAGGCACTTATTATATTTTCTTTTTACGATTCAACATAAAGAAGAATAGACGTATTAGTAGCAAGCTATAAATAAAAATCCAAATAAATTGCCAATAAAAGATGGCTGGAATTGCTTGAAGGCTATCATCTGAACTCATCATTTCTAAAGAAAGATGTACAGGGGGGAATAGCCATATAAAACCCTTTACTTCATGTTTCAAGGAGACAATTGCTATTGAAATGATTAGAATACTAAGAACACCCCACCAAGAATTTTGTTTGTTTTTCACCAGTTCCCTTGTAAAAAGAGCAGAGAGTCCAATAGCAAGAATTGATAGGCTAAAGTGAGCTAAGAAGCCCAATACTATATGTAAAGTTCTTGGCTTCTCACCAAATGCATCTATCAAAATAGGGTACATTACTGACACCCAGCTGAGACAAAAACCAATCGCCATACAAATCAAATAAAGCGCTCCAAAATACGCTTTTTCCCCTTTAGAATGTAGTATAGTTATGACTTTTTGCCCTTCATCCTCCGCATGAAATATTGTTACTGTAAACCATCCCATTAACAAGAAGAGCAGAGTTGAAGTAAATGAGTAACTATCTAAAATTGGGTTTGGCACAAATGCATAATTGACTACCGTACATAAAATGAAAATAAAAAAAGGGGGGATATATTTATAAGTCCTTAGATAATTTATCAATTGATAGTGCAATAAACTCATCATTTACCTAGTAAACCTCCTAAAAATGGTTATAAAATTGGTTCTTCTTATGATTTATAGGGATAAGCTGTCTAATGGCAGCATTACGCTGGAGTAATGCCAATAAAATCTTATCTGTATTCGCCTGACTAACCGTTACCATTACCTCTTGATAGCCATTAGTTAATGTGCGCATTTGTTTGATTTGAATAAGAGGTAGGAAATCCTCCAGCGAACTTTGACTGGGAAACTCAAAAACTAATTGATTGCTTGGAATAGTGGCTTCCGTTAATGCCTCTATTTGCATCACTTGGGCATCTTGAATTAATAAGACACGATCCACAAGATTTTCTAGTAATTTTGTTTCATGACAAGTTAAAACGATACTGTAGCCGTTTTCTTTTAAGGATAAAAGGATGTTTTCTAAATCATTTTGGGCGCGAGGATCAAGTCCAGATAGGGGCTCATCCAAGATGAGAAGATGTGTTTCTTCAAGCATCGCCTGCATGATCATAATTTTTTGCTTCATCCCTTTTGAAAAATTAATCATTCTTGTCGAACGAGCTTCTTGCATTTTAAACATTTTGAGTAAGTCGTCTATTTTTTGTTGTAATGTTTTTTTAGGTATGGCGCTAATTTTGCCCATATGAAAAAGATACTCTTCTGGCGTAAAGAATAGCTGAGAAGGAGTAACTTCTGGTACGTACCCAATTTTTAAAGATGGTACATGTTTGTTCACTTCTCCAAAATCACAATCCACTATGCCCCCAATAATTTTTAGTAGCGTGCTCTTACCTGAGCCATTTTTCCCTACAAGCGCTACAATTTCCTCGGAATAAATGGAGAAAGAAATATTGTCTAAAACTTTCTTGGCTTTATATTGTTTAGAAATGTTTTGTACTTCCATTATTGCACTCATAAGGTCACACCTTTTTGTTAGTGATAATTCTATTGAATCTATTATAAATTAATTTACCGAAAAATACTCCTTTAAAATGGTTTTATTTCCTATTTTTGTTTGTGCGCGTAAGCAAAAAAACTCTGCCAATAATCGCAGGCAGAGAATGTCATAATGAACGATATTTTTTTAAGCTAATAATATTTAGCATAATAAAGACAATAGCAAAGCAAGCTAGAATCACTAAATTTACTACAATTTCATTAAAGGAATACCCTTTATACATAACGCCATTTAATGCATCGGCTGCATAATACAATGGCATGATGTGACCAATGCTTTGTAACCATTCCGCCATATTGTCAAGGGGGAAAATACCAGAAAAAAATACTTGTGGCACAATAACAATAGGTATAAATTGCATCATTTGAAACTCTGAGGCAGCAAAGCTAGATAAAAGTGCGCCTAATGATAACGATACTAGTGCAATTAAAATATTAATAAGGAACACGAGCCAAATAGAACCAACATGGACAATACCGAGGATATAAATTCCAAATAGGACAATAATAATTGTCTGCATAAAGGCAAACAATCCGTAACCAATCAGATAACCTGCGACAATTTCTGAACGTTTAATTGGTGTTGCTAGTAATCGCTCTAGTGTTCCTGAAGTACGTTCCTTTAATAAGGCTATACCTGTAATTAAAAAAACAAAAAAGAAAACAAAGAAGCCGATAAGCATTGGGCTGAAAATATCAAAAATAGCCGTATCTTTGTTACCATATACATAGTCGGTTGTGATCGTCATGTTAGAAGCTTGCTCAGGTTGTAATACTTGTGACAACTTCATCATAACGGCTTTAGTAGTAGTAGGATCATCATTTAATAAGGTGAGCTTTATTTGATTGTTGTGAAGTGCTAACCAACCATCATATTTTTGTTCTTTTAGTTTGGCTATAGTAACATCATTATTTTCTGTAACTTCAAAATCAGCAGCTTCCAGTTTTTCAATAAGCTCTGTAGGAACATGTGAGACAACAAGTGTGACAACTTGCTCATTACTATTAAAAATAAAATACATTAATGAAAGCACGAGGAGGGGGGCAAGAAATAGCAGTGCAAGTGTGCGTTTATCGCGTCGCATTTGCTGAATAATTCTTGTAACTAGTGCGACAATTCTCATTGTATTGTACCCCCAGCTTTTATAAACACTTCATCAAAATCTTTTGCTTTATATTTTGTTTTCAATTCTAACGGTGTACCTTGAGCTAGAATGTGGCCGTTACGTAGTATAGCTAATTGATCACAGCGTTCAGCCTCGTCCATTGCATGTGTAGTTACTAAAATAGTTTTATGTTCTTGCTCTTTTAGACGAGTTAGCTCCTGCCAAATTTCATGTTTTAATACAGGATCAATCCCTACTGTAGGTTCATCCAAAATTAATAACTTTGGATTTTGAATAAGGGCAATTGCCAGTGACAACCTCCTTTTCATCCCCCCTGAATAATGCATTACTTTACTATTTAATTCGTCAGTTAAACGAACAAGATTTGCAGCGTACGTCACACGCTCAAGCCGTTCTTTTTTTGATAATCGATAAAGTTTTGCAAAAAAATGCAGATTTTCGGCACCTGTTAAATCTGAATAAAGAGCATCAGATTGCGCCATGTACCCTATATCCATTAACAACTGCTTATGGGGAACGGTGTACTCAAATACATGAATAGTACCATTATCAGGCTGTAACATTCCCATTATTAATTTTATCAATGTCGTTTTCCCACAGCCAGAAGGACCAAGTAAGCCAATTAACTGACCTGTTGGAATGTCGAAAGATAATGGTGCTATGACTTGTTTATGATGAAAACGTTTTTCGACAGCATTTAATGTAATTGCATGTTCTTTCAAAAAACCAACTCCTTTGAGGTGCCTGACACACAAACAATTCAGAATTGTTTGTGTGTCAGGCACCGTAATACGTATTGAGTGCTGCTTCCAAGCGTTCTTCTAAATGTTGTGAAATATAGCTAAAAACAAACTGCTCTTTTTCCATCTCAATTTGTGAGGATCTAAAAATTTTTGCGAAAAATCCTGACTTATTCTCTAGTGAAAATTGTTGCAGTGCTTCTGTGCGTAATGTTGAAACGATTTCATTTTCAATATGGCGTTCACGGATTTTTTTTACGATATCCTTTACGCTACCTTCTTGTAATTCTAGCATTTGTTTTTGGAGATGTTCATTTATATGTTTCAGTTCATTTGTTTCATTTTGGATGTCTTCGATTTTGCGGTTCGATTCGGAAGAAAGAACATTTTGAGCTAAAAAATCTTCGTTAATCGTAATGTGCAATGTTCCTTGCTTTTCATTAGGTTCCATATGAAATAAACCGGTTTGTATCATTTGCTGTAGGACACTTCCTAAAACATCGACTTTATGGGCTAAATCATCTGATGAAGCAAGAGTGGTAGCCGTAATTTGATGTTTAATTTGCTGACCGCTATCGTCAATTCCTAGAAGAAGTTTTAAGCCCTTTACACGGTGTTCGTCCTTTAAAAGTAGTATCATCCGAAGTCGTAAAATGGCAGGGAGGTCCAACCGAATATTCGTGATTTGATGATTAGAGGCGCTATCAAAAATATACTGGTCAAAAGGTTTAATGTAGTAACGAAGCATAGCATCCGTTATTTCAAACCAACCTGCAACTTCTGAAATACTATAATATTTTTTTTCATGGATGTGTGTTAAATAGGCATCACCATAAAGTGTTTCTTCTAATGGTGTATGTTGTAGAACGATAAACAATGGATCATGCTGCACAATTCCGAGTACTAATTCTTTTGCATCACTTATTTCAAGCATTTCTTCTACACCCCACTTTATTTTTCATTTGCTAAATTTTGCATTATCTCTCTATTAGGTTTCTATTCTTCTTAACCCAATTGTATGCATATTTAGAGAAGGATAATTTTATGTTTTTAATGTTTCTCAAAATCATTGTAATTTAATGAAATCCAAATCACTATTTCAAATTTAATGTAGCTAACGAAAAAAAGATTGTTGATTAAGAGGAATTTGTGAAAGGTTATAGAAAGGAAATATAAGGATATTTATTAAAAAGTAACTATACAAAGCGGGGGAAATACATGCAGACTATTATTGTTGACTGGGATGGAGGCAAAGTAAAACTAACTTGGATGCCTCGAATGAAATTAACTAATTCATTAATTGTGACAAGTGTTCATGCCGTGTGTATGAAAGATGGAAAGGTATTATTATCCCATATTAAACATCGTGGTTTTAATTATCCAGGTGGTCACGTAGAAACTGGAGAGAATATAGAAGAAGCTATATTTCGTGAGTCCTATGAAGAGGGATATGTAAAGGGAACAATCCAATACATAGGTGCAATCGAAGTGAGTCATAAAGAAAATCCATTGTTTAATTCAAAAGGTAAATATCCCGTAATTGGTTATCAGGCATTTTTTAGAATGGATGTTCTTGAATGCTTGCCTTTTCTCCGAGAACATGAATCGTGTACTAGAATTTGGGTTGAACCATCTGAAGTACCATTTGTAATTAATGACCATGAACTTTCTAAATTAATTTTAATCGATGCAGTAGCTATAGGTTCAAGTTGAACGAATCTCGATATGTTACCTTTTTAATAATTACTTAGGTAAAAGTGGGTGTATGGAAACCATGTGATTGCTCAGTAACTGCTCAGTGAGCATATCATGCATTTCAGCCAATATAGTTTGGTCCTTAATTAAAATTTGCATTTCAGTGTACTTATATTGACATTGGAATTCTCGAATATATTGAGTGATAATTGGTAAATTGTAGCTGTTCTTAATTTCAACTTCCACAAAAAAGGGCAATGTTAATTGCGGTGGTGAAAAACAACCACGGCGAATCCAAATAGCTTCATTTACATAATAACGGATTGGCAATTGGCGATCACTAGCGATAAATAAGTCCATTTAGTTCTCCTTCATAACGTAAATTCAAAATGTTTCATAACTATATTTAGTATAGCTTTTTCCGCTTAAATTGTCGTGAAGTAGCCTTGGGAATTGATATCATAGCTAGCAATCGCATGATGTTTGGTATAGTTTAGCCTGTTAAAAATAGTATCTTCATCTATTATTTCTCAGTCTTTGGAGGCTGTCATTATCGGCAATTTTTACAGCTGTCTAAGCTGTTGGTACGCTCCAATCGATTCAATGAAATATGTTAGCGCAGGTGGTTGAAAATCATCTTGACGATAAATGAACCAAGTAGGGATTTGTGTTTGCTTTGTTGCCAGTACATGAATGGCGAGTGGCTGCGTAGCCAGATATTTTTCTGCAATCGCACGTGGCAGGAGCGTTACCCCAAGTCCGGCAGCTACACAGCCTATAATTCCATCAAGTGTTCCAAACTCCATTCTTTTCTGTGGTTGCACACTGTCTTCATGTAACCAATGTTCTAAAATAGCCCGATAAGAGCAGCCGTGACGGAAAGTAATAAGTGTGCAATTTTCTATATCGCGCAATTTTTCAATTCGTTTATGCACGTTTGACGAAATGATTACAAGCTCCTCATTAATAAATTCCTTTGCTAAAATATGCTCTTTATAAACAGGCCCTGTAACAAATGCACCATCTAACTCATAATTTTCTAATCGTTTAATATTCTCCATCGATGTACTCGTTAAAATTGTTAACTCTATCTGTGCATATGACTTATGAAATTTAGTTAAAAGTGTTGGTAAATGTAGTGCAGCAGTAGTTTCCATTGAACCAATACGCAGAAAACCTTTTTGTTCTCCCGTATCATGGAGCATTTCAAAGGATTTATCATACAGATGTAACATTTTTAAGACGATTTCATAAAATTGTTCTCCTTTAGGTGTTAAACGAATCCCACGATGTCCACGATAAAAAAATGTTACATTATATAATTCTTCAAGATTTTGTATTTTCATTGAAATATTAGATTGTGAGTAATTGAGTTCTGCGGCTGCCTTAGAAAAACTTCCCGCTTGTACGACTGTTCGAAAAATAAATAAATCATTAAAATTCAAGATATTTCCTCCAGCTATCAATTTATTTGATATCTATTATAAATAATCCGGTCTATTTGTGATACCAAAATATTAGTTATAGTGAATGTGAGAGGGAGGGGAAATATGAACAAGCAAACAATTCATTATTTAATAGGAGGAGTATTTGCATTCATTGTTGCAATGGGCATTAGTCGTTTTTCGTATACGGTCATTTTACCGTACATGCAGGAAGCATTTGCATTTAGTCGAGCAACTGCAGGTTTTTTAGCTACGAGCAACTATTTAGGCTATTTTGTAGGTGCAATTATTGTTGGCCGTCTACAAATACAAGAGAAACGGATTCCCTTCTTACAACTAGCATTAGTTATGAGTATTGTAACAACTGGTTTAATGGGGTGCACTGATGCAATTTTTGTTTGGTATGTGCTTCGGTTTATTTCTGGTGTAATGAGTGCCTTTATTTTTGTCGTTGCTGCAAGTCTAGTGCTTGATCAATTAGCTAATAGCAGGAAATCACACTTATCAGGTATTTTTTATAGTGGTGTTGGAATAGGGATTGCCTTAAGTGCTTTAATTGTATCACCAATACAAGCTTTATTTAACTGGTATGGTACTTGGATTGCCTTAGCCTTATTCAGTAGTATCTTGCTAATCTTCATTGTAGCTTTTATAAAGCCAATTATACCTAACACACAACAGGAACCTAGTGAAGCTACTGTAATACGAACATCCATACCGACAAGTTGGATAAAATGGCTAGTACTTGCCTATAGTCTAGAAGGACTCGGCTATATTATTACTGGAACTTTCATTGTATCCATTGCAAAAGAATCAACAAGCTTTCAGGGAGATGCAGTCTTTGTATGGTTTGTCGTTGGGATTGCAGCAATTCCATCTTGCTTTATTTGGTCAAAACTCGCACAACGTTGGGGTTATGTAAAAACATTATTCATAGCTATGTTGTTGCAGACATTTGGCATTGTCCTACCAGCATTTACAACAAATACTGTTACACTTTATACAAGTGCTTTTGTGTTCGGTGCTACATTTATGGGGATTACAACAGTAGCAACTACTTTAGCAAAGCAAATTGTCCCTATGAATAGTCATAAAATATTAGGTTTTTTAACAGCAGGCTATGCGCTAGGGCAATTGCTTGGACCTTCACTCGCAGGAATATTGGCCAACTATACAGACAGTTATCAATATGCGTTAATAGGTGCATCAGCTGTTGTATTAGTAGGTGCGTTATGCCTAATAAAAGGTATAAAATATGAAAAAGTAATAGCGAACTCACTTTAATGCAATCAATAAAAAGAAGTAAGCAAGTAATGACACTTGCTTACTTCTAGTATTAGTGAATATCTCGTTTTTTGAAATTCCCACCGCGAACTTCTGAAACATCAGAAATAACGACAAAAGCACTGCTATCAATATCTTTAATAATTGTCACAAGCTTATTTTCTTCCATACGGTTAATGACACAGTTTAAAATTTCGGTTGGTTCGTTTGAAAAGCCGCCGCGCCCTTGTGTATAAGTTACACCACGACCTAGACGAGCTTGAATGGCATCACCAATCTCCTCAGATTTGGCACTGACAACGCGGACATCTTTTGATTTTTCTAAACCAACTTGAATAATATCAATAACGTTTTTCGCAATATAGTACGTTAAGGCTGAATATAATGCACTTTCTAATCCGAAAATAAAGCTTGCACCTAAGAAGATAAAGGCATTAATAAATAATATAATATCTCCGACTGAAAACGGAATTTTACGTGATAATAGTACGGCTAACACTTCAGAGCCATCTAATGCACCACCGTTACGTAAGACAATACCTATTCCAATTCCGAGTAACATACCACCTGATAAGACAATTAATAAAGGATCTTCTGGACCTAAAATTGTTTTAACATCATGTAAAAGAACTGTGGAAATCGATAAAGCAGCTATCCCAGTACTACTCATTAATGCAAATGTTTTTCCTACTTGTTTGTAGCCAATATAAATAAACGGGATATTAAGTACAAAGAGTAGCACCCCTAACGGAATGCCGAATAAGTGGGCACCCATAATACTAATACCTGTTACGCCGCCATCAATAACATTGTTCGGTATTAATACCGCTTCCAGTCCATATGCTGCGATGATTGCGCCGATAATAATCATGATAAATTTTCTTATATTTTCAACTGACTTGCCTTTTTTCATAAATCTTCTCCATTTCTTTACAATTTAAATCCAGTTATCTTGCCTAGAAATTGTTACTTAAGATTTTGGAATAATATTTAATGCAATTGTTTTTGTTTCAGTCTTATTGCTTGAATCGGACATATTATAGTATCTCGTTAATAAATCATTTAAATCATTTTGAAAGTTGTTAAACTGTTCCTTTGTTAAAGATAAGTCAAGTAATGAAAAAGTAGCTGTATCCTCGACGCAATCTTCTTCAAATAAGTTTAAATAATTTTGATATTGAGACAGTAATGCTAGTTGATAGTAGGAAATATAGTTGAGTTTTTGCTTTTTCGTTAGCTTGGACCACTCCTCTGCATCTATTTTTGCTGCTCCCTCATTTAAAGCATAAAATTTTTCCGTAACAGAACGTACTTTGCGTTCTTTTACAATTTGAATAATGTTTTCATCCATTAATATTTGAATATGGCGATATAAAGTAGCTTGCGGTACATCTTTAATTAAAGAAATCATCTCTAACGTACTTAAACCTTCTTCTGTATTATGCATCAGTGCCTGTAAAATTTTCATTCTTACAGGATGCATTAAAACCTCCGCTTTATTAAGCATAATCGAGCCCCCTATCTGAAGAAAAGAGATGGTATCAATGGAAAAAATCAAATGTTATCAATGTGAGAACATTATCAAAAAATATAATATATTTTTAAACAGATGTACAGTAAAAAGCTAATGAAATTATTATATGAATATGATAATATTATTCGTTTGTTAAGTAACAAGGCGATTTAGATGAAATCAATATTTTTTACTACGAAGAATTATGTAAGGTGAATTGCTGTGGATTTCCGTGAGGGGATTTACTGTGCAGGCTACTGGAGACAGTAACGTAGCCTATGCTCCAATAAACAGAATAAAAGGCATCAAGTTAAACTTCTCGATGCCTTGTGCCGAAAAACATATAATCAGTTTTGATTTTATTCTCGATATTAAATTAAAAATAACGCAACAATGGTTGTGACAAGAAGTCCTATCGCTACAGGCAATAAATTACGCCGTGCAAGCTCAAATGGACTGACGTTACAAATAGCAGCTGCGGGAATGAGCGCCCATGGTATAAGTGTACTGCCACCAATAAAAGACATATTATTTAGCTGCAACAATTATAATTTCTCTTGCTTGTTTACTGCTCGTATAATCATCCTTTGTATCAACGATAATTTGCTCAAAGATGGTGGTCATTAATTGTTTACGTTCGTTATCATCGGCATTCAACCATAGTGTATCAATATTGCGGATAACAGTCCGGATTTCTATATGTTGACGCTGATCCTGGTGCTGTAATTTTTTTAGCTTTTCTTGAATCTCTTTTTCTTTGTTACGAAGCTTTTCACTTTCATGAATTAACTCATCAATCCCGATAACATCATGCTCAAACATTGTCTTCTTCTTGTGAGAAAGTTTTTGAACAATGGATAATTCTTGTTGTAATGCGGAAAGTTGTGCCATAGGAAATGTGGCGTCTCCTTCATTACTTTGAAAATGTCCACCTACTAAGTCATCCCATTTTGCTAAGAGGGTTTGCACTAAATTGCTTTCTAAAATCATATGACTGGTACAAGCTTTTCCAGCTTTCTTTCCGGAACATCGATACGTTTTTTTCTTACCGGCTTTGTGCCCCGACATCGCATGCCCACACCGTGCACATTTTAATAGCGAGGAAAAATAGTAATTGCTCGATTCTCGTTTCCCTCCTAAGATTTTGCGCTTTTCTAACAAATCTTGTAGCTCCCAAAATTCATCGCGATCTATAATGCGTTTATGATTGCCTTCAAATAGTACCCGCTCACGAGGAGGCTTTTTTATGTCTTTCGGATTAGAGCTAAACATTAAATAACCAGCGTACGTCGGATTATTGGCAATATCTCGCACACTATCGACATGCCATTGTCCGCCTTTTCGAGTGGGGATTCCTTTATTCGTTAATTGACGGGCAAGGGAATAAAACCCCAATGATCTTGCTAACTTAAATATATCCTTCACAATTTGAGCCTCTGCTTCATCGATAACTAATTCACCATCTACTACTTGGTAGCCGAGGGGGGGCGTGCCACCTTTCCAGTGACCTAATTTTACTTTCTTCTCCATTCCAAAACGCACACGTTCTGCTGTATTTTCACGTTCCCACTGTGCAATCGCAGCAACAAGTGTAATAAATAAACGTCCCATTGCATTTGTCGTATCGTAAACTTCTGTAGCGGATTTAAATTTACATTCGTATTGCTCTAACTCAGCTAAAATTGTATGAAGATCAGGGACAGAGCGAGTTAAGCGATCAAGCTTATATACAAGAAGGACATCAATACCGCCTTGCTGAATGCGCTCAACCATAGCCTGAAAATATGGCCTATTTAAATCTTTAGCAGAATACCCATCATCGATGTAGGGCTCCTCAACGATTTCCCATCCTTGAGAAACACAATAAGCTTCCAATTTTTCAATTTGCGCAGCAATTGAAAACCCATGTTTAGCCTGTTCTTCCGTGCTGACTCGAACATAGATGACGCATTTCATAAGTATTTCACTCCTTCTATACTTCCTTTCTTTTATATATTTTGCTAGCTATAGAAATAATACTTTTATATGTATATGGATGTTTGGATTTAGAATAAAAATTTTTATCATTTCAAGTAGCGGATATGAATTTTGATGACAGGAAGAGCCTGTTATATGTTCAGGCTCTAGCCTTTAGTCAATTAAACAACAGTCGTATGGTAATGGCACCAGCTTCAGCAAGCATGAAAAAAGGTTGGATTATTGCATTTGTTAAATTGGGTAATGGGTGTAGTGAGGGAAGTGTAAGCAATGCGCACAAATTATATATGTTTTAAAAAATGAAATGGATTAGACGCTTAATTTCTCCAAATATTTTCGTATGTTTGTGCTTCTAGCTGGAGTGCTTGAAGAATTTTCGGGTCTGTTTGAGTAGCTACATGTAATTTAGCTGTTTTAACGTTTAACACAGCATATACAATATTTGATGGGGTAGGGTCATTACATTGTGCTTCTAACATTAAAGTGAGGATTGGTTGAATGTTCCGTTCATTAATTTTTTCAGTGTTCCCTTTAAAAAACAATTTTATTAAGTGAGGTATGCCATCAATAATTAAACCTAATTCGGGAGACGAACGAACAACTAAACCATTAGTAGATGTCCACAGTGATTTAGGTGGATCAAACCATTTAATTTCCTTTTTACGAGTAAATTTTTTAAATGCCTTTATTGCTTGGGTATAGGAATTAATTTTTCTCTCATGAACTTCAGTCAGCAACGAATCTAAATTTTCTAGAGATTGATTTTTCTCATAGCATAATTTAATTCGTTCTCTTAATTGTTTCCAATGATCTTTTACTGGATGATAATCCCCTTGATTTTTAATTTCAGTAATTTTATTCATCTTTGCTAACATTGTTTGCCTAACTGTGAAATCAATAAATTGTGTCAAACCGACAGACAATTTCTCCTTTTCCACTGTCGTTATTTTCAATCACTCCCTTTCTAAAATCATTTTAACAGAAAGTGAATCGAATGGAGATAGTACATTGGATTTAGTTGGTATTCAATATTGTCTGGCAGTAACTACATCGGGGAAATTGTATGTTGTGGAGAAACTGCCCAGAAGTGATTAAGAAAGAAGGAGCGTTTGCCAAGTATCTAATTTGAAATTTGTCTTAACGAAAGTGACAAGCCTATTCGACATATTCTGATAAAAAGGAGTGTGGGGAATGAAGGCTGTAAAAATGACAGAAGAAAAGGTACGAAAGTTGTTGCCAATCATTGAAAGTATTCTGTCACGGGAATATGGCAGACAGGTAACGCTAAAAGACTTAACAGTGGGTGGCATTACGGTTTATAAAGACGATTGCGCGAAATAGCGAAGTTTAAAGATTTTAGTACAAGTTTAAATACTTTTATTAAAAAAATAAAAGCACCTAATTAGGTGCTAATTAATAACTAAACTATTAATATTTATTATAGCCATCTAAAAATTTCCTCCAACCAAATTCAGTAATTTTGAAGTCATTATATTTTAGAAGAAAATAATCAATAGTATAGTTGTATCTTTCTTGTTCTTCACGATCATATTGAATTACTGTTGGGGAAGACGGATCACGGCTTGGCCGCATTATATTATCATAATCTTCTGGTCGTTCAACCCAAACATGATTCATACTAAGTGGTTCATAATTAGTCCAGCTATATTGTTTTAATGACTGCAAACCTATTTTTATATTAGGGTATGTATACCAATCCTCGTAATTTTGCCCTAGTATTTTTTTGTTTGGCATTTTTTCTATTACATCTTTAGCCATTGTTTCTATAAAATCATTTAGCTGTTGTCTCGCTTTAGCTACATCCTCTTTGGCAGTATCTTGATATTTAATGGATCTTAAGTGTTTATTCATTGCAGATTCAAAATTTAATTCCCACGGCGAAAGAGACAAATGATAGTTTATAAAATAATCATATGGCAATTTTAAATCATCATTTTCAATCACCTTGTATTCAAATTTTACTGTAACAATTTCGGTTATTAATTCTGGGTACTGTTCTTTTAAATATGATTTTAACTGACTAGCTGATTCAATTTTAGTCTCAACTTTTTTAGCTTCCATTTCATTAGTGTTATCTTTTTTCTTTTGATTTTTATTAAACTTAACTGTAGATTCTACTTTCTGATCAACTTCTTTAGCGTTTACAGTTTCCGTTAGTACGGGGGTAAATAACATTGATATAAGAAAACTGCTTGTAACTAAAGGTAATGATAGTCTTTTCATTAATAAAACCTCCTTTTATTAAAAATTATACCATATTTTAGATGTTTAAAAGAGGTATTTATTAATAAAATATTGAAGAAAAAGGGTATTTCATAATGCGAGATTTTTCTATTCAATATAGAGCCATGTTAGATAGACATTTTAAAAGAGTATTTGGTTTTTTAATTAAAAATTAGAAATACGCTATAACTATATCTAATTTAGATGTAGTTATAGCGTATTGAAAAAAAGTACCAAGTAGTTTTACTCTAGATACTTTTTATACTGTTGATTGGAGCGAATGTCAGCGACTTGGAATACGTGGTCACTCCGCGCTTACGGTGTGATAGACCTCACTATTTAGTAGATTTGACTTCATTTAAATAGAAATCATACAATTGATCGATGGAACCATTTGATAACAAAGGAATAGCCTTTTCAATTTTCTCTCGTTCCCAATCAAACCAACGCATTTCTAATAATTTATTTATTTCTAAATCTGAAAAACGTTTTCGTATTTCTTTAGCTGGATTTCCTCCGACAATCGTATATGGCGGAACATCTTTTAATACAACAGATTCTGCAGCAATAATTGCACCCTCACCGATAGTAACCCCAGGCATTATCATTGCGTTCATTCCAATCCAGGCATCACTTTTAATGACAGTATCTCCTTTTGGCTCATAAGAACGTTCTATTTGTTCCGTAAAAGGATACACTGTTATCCATTCTGAATGGTGATTATGATTACCACCCATTAAAATGATGACACCACTTGCAATACAAACGTAGTTTCCGATAATCAGTTTATCTAAATGCCAACCAAAATCATTAATAGGATTAAATAACTCACGAGATTTATTGTCACCCCAAAGGTATCTGACACACCCGTCCTCAAAATTTTGATTTCCATAATAACCCGAGTAGTATGAATAGTCTCCAACTTCAATGAGCGGATTTGTCACTAAATCTTTAATATATTTAATTTCTGACCAATGATTATATTTTTGATTGTTCATTATGTGTACCTCGCTTCTAAGTAATTAGTTTTAATTTATCTACCTAGAAGCTTAATCGCACAGCGACGTTTTTAAGTTTTCTTAAACGACGGATCATCGTCCTCAACCTCTCACATTTAATGAGGAAATAGTAACTTAAAATAATTATTGTGTCAATGAAAGGTATAGGTTAATACTATTTCTTCTGTAGTCTTCTACAAATAGTACAACGTGAAATAGCGTTTAGAAAATTAACGACAAGGGTAGATGGATGAAAATATTTTGTGAAAAAAAGCGTTAATTTTGTTATTTTTTTGATATTCTGCATTGCTATTGATAAAATACTACAATATTAGTATATATAGAGATTAACATAAAGCTGTGAAGGAGGAGAATAATGAAAAAATTAATTATGGTGTTGTTAGCTGCATTAGTAGTAGCAGTAATTCATCCGACAATAACAGAAGCAAAAGTAATGCATGATGGAGCAGAAGTTGTCAAAGGTCAAACAGGGAAAATGACTTTTACAAAGGATATCAAGGTATATAAGAAAAATCCAAACGGCACATTTGATTCGTTAGTAGTAAAGCGAAATAACTTCTTTAGAACATATGATATTGAAAAATATGATGGTAAAACTTTTTATCAGATGGGGCAATATCGGGTACAAGCAACAGATTTAGTAGTGTTCAAAGAAGTCCCATTAAAAATTCGTGCTTCCTTCTATCAAAATCCATCGTATATTAATATAAATCGTGAGAATGGAAATTATGGAAGGTACTTCAGAAAAGAGGACTCCTTGTCTATTTATTTTAAGGATACCCCAAATGGACAAATAGTGGAATATTGCGATGACATTAATGATGGGACTTACGATTCTTGTAGACGTTATCTTGGTACAGATCTTAAAATCGCTGACACGATACTAGGAGAAGAAAAGCGTTATGAGCTAATAGAAAATACAATAGGAAAACGCGATCCATTAAAAGAATCGCAACCAGATGTCATGTATGAAAAGGGAAGCATTTTTGTCACAGGTGGGTTAATTATTAACGGGTATGTATTAGTCTTTGTAACGGAAAAAGACTATTATGTTTGGCTACCTGATAATGTATTAAAGTTAGTCGGAGATAAATAAAGCTTTCTTTTAAATAACTTTAGGAGTTGCTTTAAAATAACCAAGATAGCTTAATCATCATCTTGGTTATTATTTTTCTTTAAAAAGTTTAAGTTAGGAAATAAAATTTTTAATCCGATTATAAAATAAATAAACCCAAATGTCTTTAAAGTTATATTTGTGGTTATGTCACTATCGGTTATACTCATTAATAAATTGCCGAAGAAGACTAAAATAAGTCCAATTAATCCAGTAATATATCTCAATGATTCATCTCCTTATTACAAAAAGCCACTCGGGTGAGTGACTTGTATTGTGTCTTACACAGTTAGATGTGGTTGTGCTTATTCTAAATTATCAATAGCATATTGAGCTTCTTCTTTGGTGAATTTTTCTCCGTATTCAGATATTAATTGATCGTAAATAGCCGAATTTGACATATTCATCATATCTGCGTAAGATTTTGCTTTTTTCAATGCATTTTCTTTCCAATCAAATACAATATTATTTATAGCGTATTGAGCAGCATCCGCCGGGAAATTCTCCCCATATTCCGATGTTAATTGATCGTAAATCCCTGCCTTTGACATATGCATCGTTTTAGCATATTGCTCTGCTTTTTTTAACGCCGACTTATGCTCACGTGGGACACTTGCCTCTTTTGCCTTAGCTTCTGCTTTAGCTTTGGCCTCTGCTTTAGCCTTAGCCTCCGCTTCTGCTTTAGCTTTAGCTTCTGCATCTGCCTTAGCTTTAGCCTCTGCATCTGCTTTAGCTTGTGCTTCTGCTTTCTCTTTAGCTTTTTGTTCTGCTAACGCTTTTTCTTCTACTTCCTTCGCCTCACGGGCAGCTTTTTCTTCTGGCGTTTCTTCCACTTTCGCTACAGTTTCTACTTGTTTTTGTGTATCTTCTTTTTCTGTTATTTCTACTGGATCTGCTGTGATGCCAAAACCAATAAAGGATACAATCATTACCGCTACTGATATTCCGGTAAACTTAATTTGCTTTTTAGCTTTTGAAACATCCTTTTTAATAAATTGAACAATAGCTATAATTGCAAAAACTATAATAGCTAAAAAACTTAACATTGCTACAATTAAAAATAAATTATCCATGAATATATCCACGCTCCTTATTAACTATTTTATTGGTAAAATTGGTAAAAGTATATATAAAAATAAACGATTTTATATTATTAAAGCCTATTATTGATATTGGTTTTAAAATATTTGCTAAAGAATGGGCAACGAAAAGTTGTGGAAAAACGAGTTAATTTTGTTATATTTTTGACGTTATTGTATTCTATTGATAAAATAATACGATATTAGTAGGCAAAGAAATGAGCTACAAAAATGAGTAGGAGGAGCATAATGAAAAAATTATTTATTGTGTTATTAGCAGCATTTGTATTTGTAATCGTGAATCCAACAAAATCAGAGGCTATTAGGTTTGATGGAGCCGAGGTGCATAAAGACCAAACGGGGAAAATGACTTTTACAAAAGATATTAAGATATATAAGAAAAATGAAGATGGTACATTTGATTCGTTAGTGGTGAAGCGTAATAATTATTTTAAAACGTATGAAATTGAAAAATATGATGGCAAAACATTTTATCAAATGGGGCCATATCGTGTACAAGCAACAAATCTAGTAGTTTTTAAAGAGATACCGATGAAAATTCGCGCATCTTTCTATGCAAATGTAACGTATATCAATATCAATCGTAATAGCGGAGAATACGGCAAGCTCTTTACGGAATGGCGTGATACATCCATCACAGATATGAATGGTGATCAAATGTTGAGATATTGTAGGGACACAGGAAATGGCTTGAAGTGCGAAAAGCATTATCCTGGTTCAGATATGAAAGTTCTTGATACAAAATTTAAAAAAGCCGGTGTTCGTTATGAAGTAACGGAAGAATCTGAAGCGAAAACCTATCCATTAGAAGGTTCCAAAACGGAAAAAGCGATGCCAAAAGGTAGCATAGTTTATTCAGTAAGTGATTCCATTAATGCATTTCTATGTGTAAAAGAAGACCTGGAAGCTAATGACGACCAATGTACTTGGCTTCCTATCGGTATATTAAAACCGATTTATTAACGTGCTAAAATAGTAGAAAATAGATGCTTATATAGTTTAAAGCCCAGGGACTCGGAATTTGAGCCTGGGCTTTATTGTTGAATCCGTTGGGTTGTGATAATAAAGGTTACATAAAGGGAAATTGTCAATTTCATATATAAATCATGTGCTGCATAATATTTTAGTTATACGTAAACAATACGTATAAATTCATTGATTCTTTTCTTTTCGATACGTATAATATACGTATAGAGGAAAGGGGTTAAAAAATGAAAAAGAGAGAGTTAGAGAAACGCTTCACGGCTAAAGGGTGGAAATTCTTAACCCATGGCGGTAAACATGATATTTGGGTATCACCAACAGGCAAGAAAGAACAAATCCCAAGGCATAGAGAAGTTAATGAAGATTTAGCAAAAGGGCTAATCAGAAAGCACAAACTGTAAAAGGGGTGGCTTTCAAGCCCATTAAATATAGATACGAAAGAAGGTAGAAAATGAAAAATGTTGTAGTATATCCTGTGGTTATTTCCCCCCTATCAGCAGACGGCTTTCACTTAGTGACAATTCCTGATATTGAAGGGATTACACAAGGGGAAACTATCGCTGAAGCAATTGAATATGCAAGGGATTATATAGGTAATGCCATAGCTTTCGCAGATGAACCAATAAATAAACCGTATACTGTTTCTTTTACTCCAAAAGAAGAAGATATTGTAACACTTGTAGATGTTGATATAGAGGCACATAAGAAAGCTTTAGATTTAACACCAGTTAAAAAAACTTTAACTATTCCTAGCTATTTAAATGATTTAGGTATGAAACAAGGTATAAACTTTTCCCAAACTTTAACGGATGCTTTAAAAGATAAATTAGTATAATAAATATACAAAGTAACATAATAAATTAACTAATAATTTAACCTCTCTCTTTTTATTTTCGGCTTGATAATTTCAAGCCGTTTTTTTATTTTATTCGAACTCTTTGCGTTTTGCCTTAAATTGACGCCTTGTATAAGAAGCCTCATTTATCATATGTCTTCCATTTGTGACGGTGTACCGCCACCCACCCAAATACCAGTAATTTGTCCAAGTGCGGTTAGGGTTGCTGTACCTCCGCCTATAGCATTGCCGAATAAACTACCTACAGAACCGGCTAACGAAATGCCAGAGAAGCCAGAGCCATCTAAACCTGTAATGGCACCTACGATTGCAAGGGTAATGACCGCAATTTCCTTCGTTAAGGGTACAACAGCGGCTAAGCCGACGCCTAGATCATTCACAATACCATGTGAAGCGGCAGGGAGAAAGTCACCGATAATTTTGGTAAATCCTGAGTCACCAAGATAAAAGAAGGCTGCTATTGGGATAACGGGTCCAAATACTCTAAATCCAAATTGGAATCCTTGAATTAAATAACTTGTCGATTTCTCAAATCCTTGTTTTTTGTGTGCCACAAGACAGAGCACTAATAAAATAAAGACAGCTGTTCCACCAATAAGGGCAGTGGCATCACCGCCTTGTAATTTCAATACAGACATGGCGATAACATCGAGTAAAAAAGTGATTGGAATTAGAATGGCAAAAAATCGTTTTTGTCCGGATGTTAATAAATGTTCATCTTTCACTTGCTCTATACCATCTGTTGTTTCGTGTGCTGTCTTAAAATGAAGTGTCCCACGTTTCATATCACGTTTTAATAAGTAAAAAGCCACAATTGTTGTAACAAGCCCCATCGTAATTACGAGTGGAATGCTGGCTGATATAACGTCTCCAACTGGAATACCCGCAGCATCAGCAGTTAGCTTCGGAGCCCCTTGAATAACAAAATCACTAGAAAGTGCAATTCCGTGACCAAATAAATTCATTGCCATTGCTACACCTAACGCTGGTAATCCTGCACGAATGGCTACAGGTAAAAGCACAGCACCTAATAGTGCAACAGCAGGAGAGGGCCAGAAAAACCAAGAAATAATCATCATTAAAATACCAATCGTCCAATAGGCAAGTGTCGGTGTTTTAATAATTTTTGTAAATGGTGCAACCATGACCTCATTAATACCTGATGTCATTAATACACGACTCATCGCAACAATAATGGAAATAATTAGAATGGTAGATAACAGCTCGGTAATAGCGTAAATAAAGCTGTTAAAAACACCACTTATTGAAGAAGTGAGATCACCAGTAGCGACAATCGCAAGTAGGAATATGCCCAAAATGCAAATGAGGGTAGTATCCCGTCGTTTAACCATAAAGCCAATGATTAAGACAATAAAAACAACATAAATCCAATGGAGAGCAGTAAGTTCAATCCCCATATAGTTCCCCCTCAAAATTCGTCCTGATGCTATAGAATATGAAGGGAAAAAAAGTTGGTGATGAATTTGAAAAATTTTGATTGAAGTAGAATAGCATCAGAATCGATAAAAAAAGAATTAATTACCATTTTTAAATCGTAAATATTTCAAGAATTTAAGTAAAATATTAAAGTTGAAAACTACATTATTAATGTTTTAATATAGGTAAATCTGAATATAGGGGGAATGTTAAGGAAAAAATTGTAATGTTACGATTTATATCTTTTTTATGTTTAATCATTTCCTTAATTTTAATCACCTATGTTTCTGCGAGTGAAAATATAAAAGGCGATAAGCTTCAAGTTTGACATAAAAACTAAAGAGAGGAACATAAAGGAGAGGACAGAAATGAAAAAGGTAATAAATATAACACTGATTTGTCTAATGGTTTCTGTTTTTTGTTCAACTTCTCATTATCGTGCTGAGTCAACATATGACAACGATCCTGACCTATTACTCATACCTTACAAAAAAATATTAGAAAACTTAAGTAATGAATATGGGGTAAGAATGTATATTCCAGAAAAAAACAAAGATAAATTTTTAAATAGCGTCCAAGATATGACACTACAAGAATTTGAAAAACGATTAAGACAACAATACAAAGAAGCAGAAAAGTATATAAATCAATTTACTGGAGAAAGCGTTGAATTCTATCCTCAACCAATTCCTAACGCAAATCAAGATGTATTAGCAATTCCGTTAAATTAATACTAAGAGAAAAATTGTCTTTAAAATAGACTAACTGAGGAATGAATTAAAAAAGTAGAAACGTTGAATTAGACATAGGGCAGAGAGGCAATTTTATGTACAGCTATTCAAACACCCCATACAGGGAGAGCACAACACGGACGATGAAAAAGTTGTATCTGAATTAGATGAAGCATAAGAAAAGTCGATAAAAAGGTTGTGCTAATACCTTTTTATCGACCGTTTTTAATTTAATATATTTTTTACGTAGTCAATACAGCTACTAGTTGGACGCTTTAAAGCTATTTTCTTTCAAAGTTAAGAAAGATTATTGTTTTCTTTAATGCCGCAACAATGGAAAGTGCCCTATTAGAAAGAAAATCAAATCATTAGTAAGAAATCAATAAATAGGTGGAACACCACTTGTTCACAAAGTATTAAAAAAATTCATGCTTTTCTCTTTGGTTATATCATTTTATACTACCTTTTATAAAATAATTTATTTTTATTTGAAAGGATGTGTGCTCATGTGAATTAATATATGAAATCAACTATGAGGTAAATGAGTGAGAAATTTATTCAGTCTTTTATTGTACAGCCTGCATTTTAATAACTGAAGCATTTGAAAATTCACAGTATTTTTCTTCAGAAGGCAAGAAAAAAATCATAAATTTTTGTGGAAAAAAGGAGGTATATATAATGATTAGTAAGAGAGTAATTAACTATACATTATTGTTATCTTTTCTTTTGTTTTTCTGCTTCGCTTCACTAATTTCAGCAGACGAAAGTTGCACAAAGTATTATTACGGAAACAAAGGAGATACATATGCAACAGTTCAAACAACTAAATATCCCAATACTAATGAGCGCTCTATAGCATGGGGATTAGTCATAAATGAAGAAGCTAGAATAAAATATGGTCCAAAGGTAAGAGTAACCTTAAATAGATCAAGGGTTAATTTCTACGCTATAAATCCTCCATATAAAACACATATTCAAGCTCCAGACTATAATTTTCATGGCCATTTAAAAAACTATCAGTTTATAGGTCAACCAGGTGGTGGAATTCTTAAAAAAGGTGATAGGATTCTATTAGAATTTGGAATTGTCTCAATGAACACAAAAGCTTCCGATAAACTTGTGATTTCGTGTACACTGGACTAAATCTTTAAGATAAGGGTGGGGAAAATGACAATTAAGTGGAATGTTGAAGAAGTTATTTTTGATACGATGTACGAGGCTGATACGTGGGCTGATTCAATAGCAAATGAGATTTATGGGAGAATTTATAATGGATATGATACACCAGATTATAAAATAGCATATTCTTTAGCATTTAGATTGGCAGAAATAAAAGAGTTTAGAGTTCATACAGAAATCTGGGAAAGTAGATACAAAGTATGGGTAACTATACCGTAAATACCTTAAATGACTCTAGGTTCTATTGTTCTAGGTGTTATAATAAATCAAAAAACATAATCTTTTTATATTTTTTCTTTCCTATAATTGCATTGACCTTATATTTTGAATTTTTAAGTATTTGGAAGAAACAGAATGAGTAGATTCCGCTTTTAAACTTCTTATCAACGATTGTTTTAATAGTTGCTATATATTTAAATAGAAAATAGCTAATTAAAATATAAACGGTTGCCAGTGGAAAAATGCATTGGCTACCGTTTTATTTCATCATGCGCCTCTAATCATATCGAAATTAAAAACTTTATCTTCCGAGTCACTGAGACCTAGTTTCTTTTATTTATGCAAATCATAGCCTTTTAGTAATTTATCTACATGATTTTTCTTGCCTCGTATTCCGACTCCAACAAGATTTAGTTCATTCGTCTTGAATTGTGCGACCATTGCACGATTATCCTCGTCATTATATGTATTAAACAATTCTTCAGTGTAAATTGTAATAACGACATCTTTTGTTAGAGCCTTTTGTAAAAGCTCATTCAAACGTTCACCACTAGATGAATGGATCATAACTGGTTGCTGTGACATAGGTAAATATTGAGCATTATCCTTATCTAAATAGGGTTGTCCAATAATGTTTTGAGTTCCCGCAATTCCACTCATTAGGAATGTTGTTACGTTCAATTTTTGCCACATTTCAAGGTCATCTTTTAAAACAATTTTAATTTTTGTATTAAATTCCATGAACTCAACACCTTTCTTTTTTATGATGAAAATTATCTCCCACCTAATGCATCGAGTAATTAAAACCGGAGATATCCGAAATACTTAATAGGAAAGATAATACGTTCAATTTACATATGAAAAATACTCAAACGCTGTCGTTCCATAAACACCTTTAAAATGTTTATTTAGATGGGTTAAATCAACAAAACCACATTCAGCGACAACTGAATAAATATCTCTATTTTTTTCTATTAGCTGCTTTGCACGTTCTATCTTACAGTTAAGAAAATATTGGTATGGTGAAATGCCAGTGTGAGCCTTGAAAGATCGAATAAACTTAAATTTCGATAATTCAAGTTCTCTACAAATTTCATCAAGTTTAGGTATTTTTTCTGAGTCGGTATGAAGCATATCCTTTGCTTTATTTATTAGAGTGTCATCTTTCTTCCATTCTGTAGAAAAATCAGTCTCAACAAGGTTATCTGTGAGAGATAATAGTAATTCACTACATAATGCTTCATCTTTATCGTTTAATATTGCATTAGCAAGACTTACTATTCTATATTGAAGTCTATAATCATAAACAATAGGGTTTGAAAAACGAACGAAATCTTTTTTCTCAATAACCTCTAAAAGCAATTCCGGCTCAATATATAGCATTATATAATCAAGACCTGTTTTGTCATGTGCCATTCCATCATGAACCTGTTCAGGATTAAAAATCATAATGCCGTTTTGATAGGACAATTGTAAACTGCCCTCTAAGTTATAGTGTTGAATACCACGTAATGTAACACCGATTGCATACTCTTTGTGAGAGTGCTTTTTATATGAAAAGTCAGTCATACTTGCTGATAAAGCGGTAATACCTGCCGATTTTTTATAGATAAATTTATCCATGTAATTCACCTCTCAAATAGCTTAGCTATATCCATATCATGATTGCAGCATAAAGTAAAAATAATGCCATCAATAAATTCACTATTTTCTTATGCTTCTGTAAAAACTCCTTAAAGATTGTACCGAAAAGTACCCATGTAATAAATGCTAAAAATCCAATAACAGTTACAGTGAGAACACCTACTGTAACAGCAGGTATTGAAACATAATAGGGCATAATATAGGTAGGAATGACAGTCATTGTAAATAGCACTACTTTAGGATTTAAAAACTGCGTAAGGAACCCTGACATAAAGGTACCCGTTTTGTTTACATTAGTTTTTGATGAATCCATTTTATAAACTTGATAAGCAAGATACAACATATAAAAGCTTCCAATGATCTGCATAACAATTAAAATTTTTGGAATAATCGTTGCCAATATCGTATTTAACATTGCAGAAATAGCAAGTAAGAAACCGAATGCAATCGTTGCTCCATAAGTATATTCCATTGCTTTTTTTGTCCCAGAATTATGCACAGTAGATAATATAACAATATTAGTTGGCCCTGGTGTAAATGTAACAATGAAACAGTAAAAGACAAAAGATGTAATGTTCAAGAGGACCACTCCTTTCAAGATATCCTCATATAATCATATATACTAAAATACATATAGTACGTTATTGCGCTTTTATTCTTTAATACAGCACTACAATCTTAAAGATTAATGGAAAATGTAAAATAGTTTACGAAGGCTCACCTACAGAAAAAATGGAATAAATATATGGAGTAACAGTGATTATTCGAATGCATGAAAGTATTAGTACCTACATAATTCTACTAAAGATTTAAGGTAATGATTGAAGGCATAATAGAAATAAATTTAAACTAGTTACATGATTTATGGATTTTTTAATTACATTTGAGTGACGATTTATGACACAAAAATATATCTAACCAAATATTTTAACTTTCTTGACAACAATAATGAGAAATATATAATAAAATTATAATGAGAATCATTATCAATTAGAGGAAGTTGTATACTTTTAAACATTTATGAAATTAACCATAGATGTTTTCTTTTATTCTTAATTGAGAATGGTAATCATTTAGGGGTAGTACTAGTAAAAGCTTTAAAAGGAGGTAGAAACGCTCAAGATAGGTCTAACTAATCAAAAATTCTGGATTCCTAGTGATTGAAAATAATTTTAATATTCAGGAGGGCAGAGTAGGTATGAAGAAATTTATACAATATGTAGCAATGGTATTGCTCATTTTTGGTGCAGTATTACCTTACCTTGGCATGGAAGTAAAGGCGGAAGAGAATACCGACGCTAGTCGCACAATTGACTACTCAGCCAGTTTAAATGTTTTAAAAGCTGATCCAAAAACTGGTTGCGTAACGGGAGAAACTTCAGTTATGGTTAAGAGTGGCTATGTAAAAACAGAAGCTGCTATTAAAAAACAAAATGGTCAGTATACAGTTGATATTACGGTACCGGGAAGGTTTTCAACTTGGTATAGGGGTTTTAAAGTTGAATCAGGTGGGGAATTAAAGGAAGCTATTAAAAGACAAAAAGACAAAGATAGCAATGAAGTATATACATTCGCAATCGACCAATATAATAACCCCATCCGAGCATGGGTTGATATATACGTTAAATGGGAAAAACCTATACCTTTCCTTTACGACAATAAGTATACTGTTTACCTAGCCCTTTCAAATGTTACGGAGAGCAAACGGGTTCGTGAAGAAACACCACAAACTGAGGTAAAAGAACAATCACAGCAAACAAAACAAACTGAGGTAAAAGAACAGTCTCAGCAAACAGGCCAAACTGGGCAAAAAGAACAAACTCAGCAAACAAAACAACCTAAACAAAAAGAACAATCTGAGCAAACAGAACAAACTGAAGTAAAAGAACAAACTGAAGTAAAAGAACAAACTCAACAAACAGGCCAAACTGAACAAAAAGAACAATCTCAGCAAACAGGCCAAACTGAGCAAAAAGAACAATCTCAGCAAACAAAACAAACTGAGCAAAAAGACCAATCTCAGGAAACAAAACAACCTGAGCAAAAAGAACAGTCTCAACAAACAAAACAAACTGAGCAAAAAGAACAGTCTCAGCAAACAAAACAAACTGAGCAAAAAGAACAATCTCAGCAAACAAAACAAACTGAGCAAAAAGAACAGTCTCAGCAAACAAAACAAACTGAGCAAAAAGAACAGTCTCAGCAAACAAAACAAACTGAGCAAAAAGAACAATCTCAACAAACAAAACAAACTGAGCAAAAAGAACAGTCTCAACAAACAAAACAAACTGAGCAAAAAGAACAGTCTCAGCAAAATGGCCAAACTGAGCAAAAAGAACAGTCTCAGCAAACAAAACAACCTGAGCAAAAAGAACAATCTCAGCAAACAGGACAAACTGAGCAAAAAGAACAATCTCAGCAAACAGACCAAACTGAGCAAAAAGAACAGTCTCAGCAAACAAAACAAACTGAGCAAAAAGAACAATCTCAGCAAACAAAACAAACTGAGCAAAAAGAACAGTCTCAGCAAACAAAACAAACTGAGCAAAAAGAACAGTCTCAGCAAACAAAACAAACTGAGCAAAAAGAACAATCTCAACAAACAAAACAAACTGAGCAAAAAGAACAGTCTCAACAAACAAAACAAACTGAGCAAAAAGAACAGTCTCAGCAAAATGGCCAAACTGAGCAAAAAGAACAGTCTCAGCAAACAAAACAACCTGAGCAAAAAGAACAATCTCAGCAAACAGGACAAACTGAGGAAAAAGAACAATCTCAGCAAACAGATCAAACTGAGGTAAAAGAACAGTCTCAACAAGCAGAACAAACGAAGGGTTGTTCAGAAGGAAATACCAAAGGCAGTGAATCAGGTTCTGGGGAGAACAATAATAATTCAAATACCGATGGCAATTCCAACTCTAGCACTGGAAACTCTGAACAAACAACAAGTAATGGGACAACTACGATAGAAGGGGATACAGAGAACTTTACTCAAGAAGGACAAGTTCGATTTGAAATTCCACAAAATGCAAAAGAGATCACAACATTTATAGAAAAAGCAAGTACCGTATTTCAAGATAACAAATATAAAGTGACACTTGCTTTAAATACTGGAAAAAACTTGCGAGAATTTGTTGTGAAACAAAATGGTAAAGAAATTGCAAAATGGTCCAATCCAAAAGTAGCTTCATTAGTATTTTTTGCAAATACAAAATCTTCTACACTTTCATTTGAAATAGACACATTAGAGAACCTTGTTTTTGAAGCAGTAACGAATAATAAAACGATCACAGCAAACGTAATAGCTACTAAGATTGATGAAGCATCACTTCCAAAAGTTAATGATAATGCAAATGTTCCGAATGCCGGAGCATTCCCTAGTGGTGGTGCAATGCAATCAACTAATGGGCTGTATACAGTGGACTATACATTCATAAAGGGATCAGGTTCGGGTACTTCAATGATGGACCAGTATGTTATTAAACCAGCGTATGTCGTGAGAAATGGTTCTTCATACCAAGTTCAATTAACATTAAAAAATAGTTCGTGGATTACTGACTTTACAGTGAATGGCGTAACACCTACTACAATTACTGATACAAATGATATCCGAATAGTTCAATTTGCATTACCAAGCATATCTGGGCGTTATAATGCATGGGTAAAAGTAGATATTGAGGATTTGAACTATCATCATGACTATCATATCTATTTAGAATTTCATGAATCTTCACTTTCGAAAATAAGTGATAGTACAACCTTCCCAATTACAAGTGGCCCAATTATTCCAATTCCTCAGATGAAAAAAGATTTACCTAAAGATGAAACAAAGCTAGACCAAACGGTAGGTAACTTTATTCAAGAGGGCGCAGTGAAATTTGAGATTCAACAGAATGCAAAAGAACTAATAGCATTCTTACAAAAAGCAAACACTGTATTTGAAGATAACAAATATAAAGTGACGCTTACATTGAATACAGGTAACAATTTGCAACAATTTATTGTGAAACAGAATGGTAAAGAAATTGCAAAATGGTCAAATAAAGCAGCATCATTAGTCCCTATAGCAAATGAAAAAACGGCTACACTTTCATTTGAAATGGAGACACTTGATAACCTTGTATTTGAAGCGGTAACTGCTAATAAGACAATTACCTCAAATGTAACTGCAACGAAGACAATAACAAATGAAAAGATTACTCGCCAGCCAATCACATATAAAATGGAAGCTGATCCAAATGGTAAAATACCTGATTTTATTACGAACTACCTAGCACCATACTTCACGAAAGCTGAATTAGTGACAATTGATGATAAACGTTATATCGAAATGACACTAATCGGTAAGGCGTATGGTTTCGAAACACTTGCTTATATTGATGCAGAAGGTAAGCAACAAGATATCGAGATAATTAGTTCTACAGGTGAAAAATTGGATCAAGTACGCGTAGTTCGTTTACCATTAGTGCAAGATCAAAATGGCGTAACGAAAATATTTGTCGATTCAGGAAGCTTAGGCTATGGGGCGTACACATTATTCTTTACGTTTAATGTCCCAGCTTTAGAGGGAGAAGCAACGATCGTAGAAGAAGATACAAATATTGTAAATGATGCTATTGTTGAAAATCCATTTACAGATATCGACAATGTATTCAGTAAGGATGAAATTTTAGCTTTATATGCAGCTGGCATTACAACAGGTACATCAGCCACAACATATAGTCCAAATAGAAACATCACGCGTGCGCAATTTGCAGTGATGATAGCTCGTGCTTTAAATATTTCATCCAATAAAGCAACTGCGTTTACGGATGTGAAAGGCAAATGGTATGAAAAAGAGGTACAGGCACTTGCAGAGATTGGTATTGTAAAAGGTGTCAATGCCACAACATTTAACCCAAATGCAAATATTACACGTCAGCAAGCAGCAGCAATTATATTGCGTATGCTTGAATACAAAGGCTATAAAGTAACAGTTGATAAAAATGCTTTAACGTACAAAGATGCTAATAAAGTATTTGACTACGCGAAGCAAGCAGTATCCGAATTACAAGCATTAGACATTATGACAGGGTCTAATGGCTATTTAAACCCACAAAGTAATTTAACACGTGCACAAATGGCGAAAATATTAAAACGTTCACTAGAGTTAGTAAATTTAATTTAAACGCTTAATAAATTAAAGTTAGGTACTATTACTATCCCAAAAACTCTTTCATAAAGTTGGGTGAGGTAATTAGGCTTGCTTGTGAAGCTATGGGCATTTTGTAGTCTTAGTACATTGCCTCATCCAATCGTGAGAAAATGCAATTCAAGTTGAACTTGAATTGCATTTTTTATCTTTTTCAAACTTTCTAGTTATCTTCTTTTTGTAGCATATCTCTAGCCTCTTCAACTACCCTCTATATTCCGCGTGAAAAAGTAAATGCAAATGCTTTTGCCATTTTTGATATAGCTCCTAATTTCATGGATGCTTTCAAAATAGACTGTGTATTAGCAACCTCCACTAGGTATGTAAGTGAATTAATATTGAAAAAATACTACATCTTTCATTTAAGTAAAACTTAATTTAATTTTACTAATTTATATAAACCGCTAGTTTTACTACCGAAGCGGCAATATTTATGGCTCGTTTTTATTGTGAAAGGAAACATATCCAAGGAAGCGATGAAATAGTATTAAAAGAAACGGCATATATTGAACTTTAATCCTCAAACATAGGAGTGGGGCAAGTGAAGGATGTAGATTTGTTTTTAAAGAAATTACATTACTTTGATAAAAAATTTAAGTTAATAATCAATCAACACAATAACCATCTCAAAGTTGAGTATTTAGAGTTGTGTGAGCTAATCGATAATTATTCTTCTTTTATTACAAATCGTGACAACGAAAAATATTGGAATCATCTAAAGCTATCGATTGAAATCATAGCATTAATTGAAAATCTCAGAAATAATTCTTCTGTTTGTATCCAAATCGTAGAAAAATATCGAGCTTTAGTATTGGGATTAGAAAACGAGGAGATAACTGATTATTTTCGTAATATAGAGGACTGCATTGAAAAGGAGTTTGGGGATTTTCACATTAACAGTCAGTCGAAAATACTCATGGTAGGTTCTGGGGCTTTCCCTTTAACATTATTAATGGTTGCGGAACGAACTGGCGCAGAAGTTTTTGGAATTGATATTGATGATGAAGCGGTTCGGTTGGGAAGACATGTAGTAAATATATTAGGAAGACATTTATCAATTCAAATTGATAAGAAGACAGTAGGGGAACTAACAGTTATAAAACAGATTAGTCATATTATATTTAGTTCAACTGTTAGCAATAAATATGCCATATTAGATCAATTATATGATTTAACTAATAAAGATGTGCTAATTGCGATGCGTTATGGTAATGGGTTAAAGTCTCTTTTTAATTATCCCATGCAAAAAGTAGACGAAACGAAATGGCATATAGTTGAGGAAATTATACATCCTCAAAGTGTATTTGATGTTATTTTGTATCAAAAAGTACAATGACATATATGGACGAGGAGATGGCAATGACTGATTTTAGTAACGTTTTATTGCTAGGAACTGGGCCAACAGCAATTCAACTAGCTGTAAATTTCAAAAATTATTTTAATAGTAAAGTAGCTATTGCTGGTCGAGAATCTTTACGCTCCAAGGCTTTCTTTGAAAACGTCATACAACATCAACTTGCACTTAATGTATATGTACAAAATAAACAACATCAGTCTGTTGCAGGAGAATGTACAATTGATGCTTTATTTAAAGGTTATCATTCAGTATCTGGTAATTGGGATACTATTGTGCTTAGCATTACAACAGATTCGTATTTATCAGTATTAGCGCAAATCGATTCTACCGTGTTGAAGAATGCTAGCTGTTTTATATTAATTTCGCCTACATTTGGCTCTAGTCATTTAATTTCAAATTTATTAAATAATCTATCACCTCAGGCTGAGGTAATTAGCTTTTCAACATATTACGGGGATACTAGATGGTTAGGTAGTATGCCATCAAATGAAGTATTGACAACAGGCGTAAAAAAAACAGTTTATATTGGATCAACTTACTCAATATCGAATAGAGTAGCTGATTTAACTAACCTGTTTCGTCATTTAGGGATTCAATTAAAAAAATTAGCATCTCCTCTTGAAGCAGAGACAAGAAATATTTCTTTGTACGTCCATCCTCCTTTATTTATGAATAATTTTTCATTAAAAGCAATATTTGATGCGAATACCGTAACGAAGTATGTTTATAAACTTTATCCTGAAGGTCCCATTACTTATACAACGATTCGGTATTTATTAAATTATTGGAAAGAAATGATGGAAATTGTGAAACACTTCAATATTCAACCGCTTAATCTATTACAGTTTATGGTAGATGATAATTATCCATTACACCCAAAAAGCATAGACAGACAAGATATAGAAAATTTTAATCATCTTGAGCCCATCCATCAAGAATATCTGCTCTATATTCGTTATGCTTCCTTATTAATTGATCCATTTTCTATACCAAATGAAGAAGGAAGATACTTTGATTTTTCAGCAGTTCCTCTTAGAGGAATTTTTATAAATCACGACGGAGAATGGGATATTCCTAGAATGCCAAAAGAGGATTATTATCGTGTGAAAATCATCCAAGGGATTGCGAATGCACTAAATTTAAAAACTCCAACACTTGATCATTTTGTACAAACCTATGAAGAAAAACTGCAACAAGTAGTGGCATCTTCTGAGGATAAACTTTATTCAGAAGCCTTCCAAGTAAAATCTTTTTCACAAGAAATCGAGATGATTTATAAGGAGATTAATCCAAATTAAATAACAACATAATGTGCTAAATACACATTTAAACCAGGTGCTCATAAAAATGAATACCTGGTTTTTTATGTATTGAATTATAAAAAGGTGCTTTTAATATTAAATTACATGTAATGCTAATAATCCTTTAAGGAACCTAATAGTGGGATGAAAGAGTAACAAACCATTTTTATTACGACAGGATGAATACTTAATAAGTTACAAGTTACCGTTGCTTTTAATTAATTACTTTTAACAAAATACACAATATTTTAATGTAAAATATTTTAAAATATAGAATGTGTTCCTTTAACGTAATTTTCGAAAAAATGAACTTTTCTTATGCTGTAAACAATTTTATACTATTTATAGAAAATATATTTTCTGAATTTTTTTACAAGAATGGAGGAATTGAAATTGCGTAAAATATTCATTTTTGTATTAATATCAATTTTTTTACTTCCTACTGTTACGACAACATTGGCTCAAAGTTATGAGCCTTCAATAATAGAAAATGGGAATATTAAGGAATTTGAAAAATATACTTTTGAAGATATTTTATCATTAGAGCCTTACATACAAGTTGAAGATGGTTTTTTAGTTCTTAATGAAAACGATGCAAGTGAAGCTGGAATTGATTCTATATTAATTAAAGGTCAACAAGAGTATTTTATTTTTTTAAATCAGCAGGTCAAAATCAATGCGATTAGTGTATCGTCAGATTTAACTATTCAAAATCTAGCAAATAATAATCATGAATATCAAAGCAATACACATATGCGATTTGCAAGGTGTAAAGGTATAACTACATCACCAGAATATTTCTGGTGGGGTTATAAAACAAAATTAAATAGTTGTGATACTGCTAAAGTGAGTTCGCAAGCAGGTACATTAGCAGCAGGTGGTGCTATTACTGCAGTGAGTCTTAATGTTCTTGGGGTTTGGTTTCCTCCTTTAGTTGCTGTTAGTGCTATTCCTGGTTTGACATCTGGTTACTTCTGGCTACTTTCGGAGCGTTTAAATGCTAATAATAAAGGTAGTGGTGTTATTGTAGATATGACTTGGGCAACCATTTATAATATTACGCCTCAATGATAAGGAATTGAGGAGGGTGTAGTAATGAAAAAACAGCGCCTATTTATATTTATATTTTTTTGCATTCCTATAAATATAATCAGTTTATATTTGGGATATTTAGTGATTTGGAAGAAACAAGATGAATGGGTTCCGGTGACAGTCTATTTAATGCTGATTGTTTTTATGGTTGTTGTAACTTTAAATAATAGAAAATAGTGTTTTAAAATAGAAACGGTTGGCAAGAGGAGAACTATCTTGGCAACCGTTTTTTTCTATGCTTTACAAGTGCATCCACGTTTTTAGAAATGTGATTACATCTATATTTTCATTGTTGCAACAAAGTTGTGACGCTTCCTAATCTTGCAACTGTTACTGAGTGAAATCTACACAATGTAATTAAAATCAAGTGTAGTACAAGAAAAAAGTCGAAAATGTCGTCATTTTTGTACAAATATTCAAATCAGACCGTGTAAATTTCTAAGTTATATGTCGAAAAATGTTGACTTCTGGAACATGCATCCTGTAGAGTATTTTAATGATATTGATAATCATTATCAATTATGTTGAATATAATATTATAGGAGTGTAAACAAATGAATTGGAAATACCCATTATCAGCTATAGCCCTTTCTGCGTTATTAGTCGGCTGTAATCAGTCAGACAATGCAAATAAATCTGCATCAAATGAAACAATGGAAACGAAAGAAGAGGCAATTATTAAGGACGAACTAAATCGAAAAGTAACAATCCCAATGAATCCTGACCGTGTTGTAGTAGGAGGCATCCTACCATATTTCTCAACATGGTATATAGCAACGAATTCGACAAAAGAAATCGTTGGTATGCATCCCAACTCTTATAATGCAGCGTCTCATTCAATCTTAAAAGATATTTCACCTGATATATTGAAAGCAGATACATCCTTTATTCAAAATGGGGAAGTGAATATTGAAGAATTGATGAAAGTGAATCCTGAAGTCTATTTTGAGATTGCATCGGATGAAAAATCAATTAATAAATTAGAAGAAGCAGGGGTTCCAACAGTTGCACTCCAAGCAACAGCAGATTCTGATGATCCATTAGAAATTTTAAATCGTTGGTTAACATTAACGGGTGAAATCACAGGGACAACAGATCGCCCTGAACAAATCATTCAAGAAGGTAAAAAGAATCAACAAGAAATTAAAGATAAACTAGCCAATGTACAAAAAGAAGATATGCCTAAAGTTATGATTCTTCAATATCATAACGAAAAAGAAATATCGGTAGCGGGCTCGAATATGCATGGCAATCGATGGATAAAAGCTACGGGTGGTATAGATGTTGCAGAAGCGGATGTACAAGGTATTAAAGCAGTCAATATGGAACAAATATATAACTGGGATCCAGATATTATCTATATAACTAACTTTACTGAAACACAGCCAGAAGACTTATTCAATAATACGATTGATGGCCAAGATTGGAGTCAGCTAAAAGCAGTAAAAAATAAACAAGTGTATAAAGTGCCGCTAGGTATTTATCGCTGGTATCCACCAAATGGAGATGCACCACTTATGTTAAAATGGATGGCACAGCACAATCATCCAGAAATATTCGACTATAATATGACCGAAGAAATTCAACATTACTATGCTAAATTTTACAACTATGATGTGACAGAAGAACAAGTAAAAGACATTTTAAATCCATCGTCTGAAGCTGCAAAATATTAAGAGAATACCAAGTGAAAATGATTTTACTTGCTGTGCGCATTTTAGTGATGAATGTTGTAAAAATGGTTAGAGATGGGGACAAAACCTATAGGCCCTACAATGCTTGGCAATTGGATATTTAGAAGAAACAAAATGAATGTGTACCAATTACAAACTTTTTAGCACAGATTGTTTTAATAGTTATTGTATTTTTAAATAGAAAATAGTATTAAAATTTAAACGGTTGCCAGTGGAAAAATTTCTAGGCTACCGTTTTTTTGGTACTGTAAGATTAAACCTGTCAATCTTTCTATTTTTTAAGTAAAGTGCTGTGATTTTTTCACCAATACTGGGAAGGGACCGGATTAATTCGAATGCACAGAGTTGTGAAGCTTATTGTTTAAACTCTCGGTCGGAATTACTATGTCCCAATGAACTAGATTTCTCTAGCTGACCTTATAATACGAATGGGGCAATTTTGTGTAAAAAGTAAAAAAAGGAATATGGTAAAATTGAAAGAAAAAAATATGGGGTAAATAATGAGTAATTCTGTAAATTATAAAATGTGGACTGTTTGCATGATTCAAAATGAAGACAAGGTTTTACTGCTCGATAGACAACACGATAATTTCAAAGGGTTTATTCCACCTGGTGGCAAAGTTGAATTTCCTGAAAGTATAGTAGAAAGTGCAATTAGAGAGGTAAAAGAAGAAACTGGTTTAGAAGTAAGTAACCTTGTTTTTAAAGGCCTCTATGAATATGTAAATCCAGTTGCAATGGATAGATACATGATTTTTAACTACATCACAAAAGATTTCAATGGAGAATTACTTGAAAATGGCCCAGAAGGAAAGGCAGTTTGGGTAAATATAGGGGAAGCATATAACCTTCCAATGCAGGAATCTATTCGAAGAAGATTCCCTTTATTTTTTGAAGAAGGGACATTTGAAATACAAGTTGAATGGAATCATGCAGAAAATAAAGAGGGCAAAGTTACTATTAAGAAGACTTAAACATCATGTTGTGCAACTGACTGGGGTTATTGTTCAATAGAACAGTCGCTTCTCACTATTGTTGAGGTTAGTTCGATACATACATATAATAAGTAGGGAATTCTGTGAAAGTTTGAAAATCCTACACATTAGATAAAACATACTTTTATAACTAACCCATTGTATTATTCAATACTTAGATTCATACGATTTGGATTTAAAAGATTTAGGAGGAAAAGACATGCAAATACTATTAATTCGACACGGAGAATCAGAAGCAGATATTTTAAACGTACATGAAGGAAGAGCTGATTTTGAATTAACAGAAAGAGGTAGAAAGCAAGTGGGAAGTTTATCACAAAAAGTAAAAAATGATTTCCCACCAGAGTTTATCTGGGCAAGTACGTTAAAAAGAGCACGTGAAACCGCTGAAACATTAGGAGAAATTATTGGTTGCCCAGTGCAATTAGAAGAAGAATTAATGGAGTTTAATAATGGTGTTCAAGCTGGACTATCCTTTGAAGAAGCAAAAAAGTATCCAGAGCCAAAATTTTTTCATGAGCGTTTCGAAAATGGAGAATCATTCATAGAATTTCGAATGAGAATTGAAACAATATTTTCTAAAATTGTAACCGGAAATAAATATAAACGAATTGCGATTGTTGCTCATGGCGGCGTAATTAATAATATATTACGTGCTTTTTACCAAATGCCAATCAACATGGATTATTATTTTAAAATCGGAGATACAGGAATTAGTTTAATTGAACTTACTGATAAGGAAAAGATAATTCACTTTATAAATGATACAAATCATTTAGAGAATATATAAGAAACCTTGTTGAAAAATGCTATTGCGTCAATTAAATCCCACCGTTTAGATCAATATTTTTTCAAAACGGTGGTGTTTTAAATTGTTTGTAGCTGTAGCTTATTTTTAATCAAATTTTATTTCAAAGCTCTGTGGAGGACATTATTTGAGGACAGATATAGATAATTGGGAATCAATCACGGTAACAGAAATTTATAAGCTCTTTTCAACTATTCCAATTAATTGGGGTATTGCAGGGGGATGGGCTTTAGATTTACATTTAGGAAAACAATCCAGGGTACATGATGATATAGATGTAATAATACTTCGAGAGGAACAATTAACTATCTATAATCATTTGTCAGAAGATTGGATGTTATACAAAGCAAAGAATGGGAAACTAGTTCTTTGGCAAGAAGGTGAATTTTTAAAAACTACAAATGATATTTGGGTTAGTAAAAGCAGTAGTTCCCCCTGGGCTTTTCAAATGATGTTAGTAGAGACAGAGCAACAATCTTGGATATACAGGCGAGACAAATCTATTAGAAGAGAAATAGAGGATATATTTTTAAGAACAAACGAAGAGATACCTTACCTGAGGCCCGAGATTCAACTCCTTTATAAAGGTGGTAGCGCAAACGTTAGAGTAAAAGATTTTAAAGATCTACAAATTATGCTTCCTTATTTACTGCCTGAACAAAAGGATTGGCTAAAAATTACATTGAAAAAGCAATTTCCAACTGGTCATTCGTGGCTTGACTATATTTAAGTGTGAAATATGATTCTATAGAAAAACTGAACTAAATGTTAAGTGAGTTGGATATTAACAAACAATAAGATATAAAGATACATTGAAAATGACATAGACGTAACAAAAGAGAAGGAAACACCTATCCTCTAATTCAAGGCATTATCCTTCTCTCTCTATTACTAACTCTCTAATTTTTTTGTCGCTTCTTGAATATATTCTTCTAGTTGATCTGCTGGACGATATACCGTACTTCCATGACAAACTTCTAATCGCTCAGGTTTTAATTCTTTTACAATTAAACTGCTTTGTAATGCTTCTTCCATATAGGGTGTAAACATTGGTGGATGAAGCTTTCCTTTTTTAGAGTTGAAAAGGTCACCAGCTAGCAGTACTTTATCTTTTTCATGATAATAAACAACGTGTCCCGGAGAATGACCAGGTGTTAAATAGGGTGTCAGTCCAGCAATTGTTTGCAACTTTCCATGCGCACTCTCAATGAGGGGCTTAGCTAATTGTTTCGGCAAGTTGTTTTCAAGTTTCTTTCTTTTTGGATAAAGAACTTCACCTTCCATATAAGGTATTTCAATATCGTGTGCGTAGACGGGTACTTTATTTTGAGTCAATATTCTCTTTACTGCGCCAACATGATCCGAATGACCATGCGTTAAGAGAATCCTACGCAAAGGACCAGCATTCAGTTGCTTTATGAATTTCATAATCCCTTTTGCCATCATCGGCATCCCCGCATCTACTAAAGTGACCCCATCATCCTCAATAACTATCCATACATGAATCGGAACAATCATCCACGTCTTTAGGCTCCAGATATGCTCAGAGATTTGTTCAGCTTTCATTTTCATTTCCCCTTTTTAATTTTTCTTTAAAGCCTATAAGAAGAATTTCTATTGCAAGATCAAATGTTGGTGTTAATCTTTCCATTAAACTGTTAAAAGGTTCATGTTGATACGAGTAAGTGCTAAGAATGCCATTAAGGTTGAAGTAATAAATTCGGGAAAAAGCTAATAATTGTTCTTCATCTGAAATAGATAGACATTCTCGAATTATTTCCTTCATAATTTCAAAGATTTCAATCCGCAGTCTATTTATCTCAAGTTGTGGATCCCCTTCATCTACCCTTGTAGACTTTGCGTTGAAGAAAATATCATACAAATTCCGATTCTGTAGGCAGAAGTGGATATATTCAAGACTGATTTGTTTCAATTTGTCTTCTGAAGATAAAGTACTTAAGCTCGAAAGATATAGAAATTGTTCGTGTAGCTCCTCCAAAGGTGGCATAGAGAGCTGGTGTAATAATTCTTCCTTGTCTTTAAAGTAAAGATAAATGGTTGTATGGGAACATCCCGCGTCCTTTGCAATGGCTCGTATTGTCACTGAATCGTATCCTTTTTCGGAAAATAACCTACCTGCTGATTCGATTATTTGCTTTTTTGTTTCTTCAGACCGTTCCGTCTGTTTACTTTTCACTATATTACCTACTTTCTCTACTTACTAACCAATGGTTATATAATAACCATTGGTTAGTAAGGTGTCAACATTTTATGGAAATTTTGATAAGCAGCTTAAAGAAGGAGATGATCTGGTTAAAGCCAAGATTAAATGGTAAGGTTTAGTACTTTGAAAAGATAAATAGAATGGGTAGCGGGGAAATAGGGAGGTGAATGTAATTTTACATTCTCTATTTTATTGCATTGTGAAATCCTACTTTACTTATAAATATATATAGGAAAAATAATCTATTTTGTATTAGTATTGACAAATTAATTTATCCATAATATTATTATATTAATGATAATGATTATCATTATCATTAATATGTCGAACACGCAGAATAAAAAGGGGTATTTTTAAATATCCCTTTTTATTTACATAGTGTTGATAATGATTATCAATTGAAAGGAGGTTTTATTATCAAAAGGTTATTTTCTGTTTTAATGTTAGTCTCATTATTAACATTTTTCGTTACGCCAATTTTAAACGCATCTGCTGCACTTGCAGATGGGACATACAAAATCAATTATCAAGTGAATAAACCAAATTCTTCATCTGCTTCAATAGCAAATGATTACTTTTTGAAGCCTGGGACAATTATTGTTAAGAATGGCTCTTCAGTAATACAGCTAAAAATGAAAAAAAGTGCGTGGATAACGAAATTTGAATCGAGTACAGGCGGTAATAAAGTTATTAGCGAAGATAAGGCAGAGGATACACGTATCGTCCAATTTGCACTTCCTTCTTATTCATCACCGACTGCAGTTACGATGAAGGTGGATATTGATGACTTAAATTATCATCATGAATACACTGTAGATTTTGTATGGGATCCGGCGTCATTGAAAAATGAAGATGGTAGTGCAGTAGTAGCTACAACGGACCCAAAAAACACTAACACTAACACTAACACGACTATTAAAACTAATACTGGTGATACAAATACTTCATCAGTTAAAGAAAAAGAAACAAATCCTCAAACAAGTGATGCTTTTCCAATAGGTATACTTTTATTGTTCTGTGTTAGTGGATTTATCTTATTTAATTTTAAAAAACGCATGAAGGAAGAAGAAATCAATTGAAATATTTCGGAAGCACCCTCATCTACTTCGCTAAGGTAGGAGTAGGGTGCTTTTTAAAAGGAGTGAATGAACATGATAAAAACAAAAGTAAATAGTAGAAAGTTACATATAGTGGCGCTAAGTATTATTTTTGTCGTTCTTTCAGCATGCACTAGTTCAATTAAGGAAAATGAAAATACGGTAGAAGAAAAAAAGGATGAAAATAATACAACTGTTGAAGCTGAAAATCGAATTATTCCAACGACAGTTGCAGTTGCTCATATTTTAGATGCACTAAATTTAGATGTCATTGCTGTTCCTACGACTGCTTATGATTTACCTAAACGCTATGAAGGTTTACCCGAAGTTGGTAGTCCGATGTCACCCGATATGGAAATTGTAAAATCCTTGAATCCAACAGAGGTTTTCTCAGTTACAACTTTAGAGGCAGATTTAAAAAAGACATTCGATGAAGTTGGTATCAATGCTTCATATGTAAATTTACAGAGTATTGATAATATGAAAGCTGCTATTTTAGAAATTGGGAAAAATTATGATCGGACTGATGAAGCAACAAAGTTAGTGTCAGAGCTTGAAGGAAAGATTGCGGCCCTTCGAATGAAAGTAGAATCAAAAGAATCCCCTAAAGTATTAATTCTACTTGGTATTCCAGGTAGCTATTTGGTGGCAACAGAAAATTCATATATTGGAGATTTAGTGAGAATGGCTGGAGGTCAAAATGTGATGAGCGGACAAGAACCAGAGTATTTACCATCTAATACGGAATTTTTACAACAAAGCAATCCAGATATTATTATTCGTCTGGCACATGGATTGCCTGATCAAGTTGTGGAAATGTTTAATGAAGAATTTGTTACGAATGATATTTGGAAGCATTTTGAAGCTGTGAAAAACGGACGTGTGTATGATTTAGAGGAGCCGTTATTTGGAACAACAGCAACCCTTGCAGTACCTCAAGCACTAGAAGAATTGATTAACATTATGTATCCATAATGAGAAATGTAGAGGACTAAGATGAATAAAAAAATAAGTAGTTTTATAGTTGTAAGTATTTTGCTTTTAGTTGTTATTATATATTCTGCAATTACTGGCTCTATTAAAATGGATACGATGGAATTTATTAGAGCCTTTTTTGGTGAAGAAAATGCAAATTACTCCGTTATTAAAGATTTACGTTTCCCGCGGATTATAGTCGCTATATTTGCAGGGGCAGCATTGTCTGTTGCCGGCGTATTATTGCAGGCAGTTATGCGCAATCCATTAGCTGATGCAGGTGTAATAGGAATTTCAGCAGGAGCATCATTTGTAAAATTATTAGCCATTACATTATTTCCAATGGCGTTTTTTTTCACACCATTATTGGCCTTTTTTGGTGGAGCATTCGCTTGTTTTTTAGTATTCATGTTGTCCTGGAAATCAGGCTTAAATCCTTTGAAAATTATTTTAGTAGGTATTGCGATTAATGCGATGTTTACTGGTCTAACAGAAGCGTTTATTACGCTATGTAGCTATATGAATATCATGGTTGGTGGAGCGGGTAGCTCTAATTTGTCAATGCGAACTTGGAGTGATGTACGTTTAATTACATTTTATGGTGTGATTGGATTACTAGCTTCTCTATTACTAGCTTCGTGGTGCAATTTATTGGCGTTACAAGACAAAACAGCCAAGAGTTTAGGCTTTAATGTAACACGTGCACGACTAATTATTGCAGCAATAGCGGTATTACTAGCGGCTATTTCAACTGCTACAGCAGGAGTTATTGCATTTGTTGGGTTATTAATTCCGCATATTTCAAGAAGGTTAGTAGGCTCAGACCATAAATGGCTAATTCCATTCTCAGCATTAGCAGGTGCCTTACTGATTTTGACTGCTGATACGCTAGGCAGAATATTAGTTGCACCGTTAGAAATTCCAGCTTCAACAATAATGGCGATAATCGGTGGGCCATTCCTAATCTTCTTAATTCGAAAAGATAAGTAAAGAGAGGTGAGTGCATTGAAAGTTTCACAAATTAAACTATCTTATGATCAGAGGAAAAATCATTTAGATGGAATTACGACAACTATTGAAAAAGGGAAAATCACGACGATTATTGGCCCAAATGGTTGTGGGAAATCCACATTACTAAGTGTCATTTCCCGTAATAATATGCCACAACAAGGCTCAGTAACGTTAGAACAGAAAGATATAATGGCATACAAGGCAAAGGAATTTGCGAAAAAACTTGCAATTGTTTATCAACAAAACATAGTGCCACAAGATATTACGATTGAAAAACTAGTTGCTTATGGACGGGTACCTCATCAACAATTGATGAAAAAAAATGTTGAAGAAGATGAGGAGGCAGTAAACTGGGCACTGGCAGCAACGAATTTAACACAGAAACGTACATGTAACTTGGATGCATTATCAGGTGGTGAACGACAGCGTGTTTGGATTGCCATGGCACTTGCTCAAAAATCATCCATTCTTTGTTTAGATGAGCCAACAACATATTTAGATATTTTTTATCAAATCGAATTAATGGAGTTAGTGAAGAAATTAAACAAAGAAAATTCTTTAACAATTGTGATGGTGTTGCATGATATTAATCAAGCAATAAAATATAGTGATCATATAATTTTGATGAAGGAAGGTAAAATTTTATGTGAGGGATCACCTAAAGAAACAGTAACAGCGGAACGTATGAAGGAAGTGTATGGTGTTGAAGTGATTATTCAAACGCATGAAATTGTTGGTACGTATATGATGCCAGTAAAGATTTAGGTGGATTTTTTAGACATATCATATTATTAATTTCGTAGATTTATTAAGTTAAATTGTGATTAATTCTTTTATTTACCTATAGCCTTATTTTTTAGGTATATTAACAAAAATAATATCTCGTAACATATCTTCGCTTTCTTGACAATAATAGTATGTGAGTTATAATGAGTGAGAATGAGAATCATAATCAATTAAAAGTGATTGTTTACTTTAAAACATCAGTGGAATCAATAGATGTTTTCATGAACTTTAATTGACAATGAGAATTATTCAAGTTAAGGGATAGTACTAGAAAATCTTTTAATATAAAGGAGGTAGAAACGCACAGGATAGGTCAAAATATTTTTAAAAATTCAGGAGGTCAGTGTATTGAAGAAATTTTTGCAATATGTAGCTATGGTAGCGCTGATGTTAGGTGCAATATTACCGGGCTTTGGAATGGAAGTAAAGGCGGAAGAGAATACCGTACCTAGTTGCGCAGTTAACTATTCAGCAAATATCAAAATTCTCAACGAACAACAAACAGCAGATTCAATGATGAATAGCTATGTTCAAAAGGAAGCTACTGTTAAACACAATAATGGTCTATATACAATAGACATTACTGTGCCACAAGCATATACAACATGGTATCAGGATTTTAAAGTTGAATCAGGTGGGGAATTAAAAGCAGCTATTGAAAAAACTACAGACACTAATGGTAACGATATTTACACATTCGTATTTGATCAATATGAGCAAGCAATAAAAGCATGGGTTGATGTTTACATTCCGATGATAAATTATGACCATGACTATATTGTGTATTTAAAAGTTGCCGATGTTTCGGAGACTAACCGTGTGTGTGAAGAAGCACCGGAACAACCAGGACAACCAGAACAACCAGAACAACCAGGAGATAACCCAGGAGAAGTTATCACAAAGAACGTTCCTTTCACATTTTTAACAAATAATAAAACATATGATACGTATTTTAAAAGCTATATTAACTATGCTGATTTAGCTACTGATGGTTTAGAAAAATACGCATATATTAAACTAACAGGTCACACATATGCATTTACGACGCTCAAAGTAGGCAGTGAAAACGGAGAAGACGTACAAATCGTAAGCTCTGAAGGAGAAGGAAATTCATTAGTACGTGTCATAAAAGTAAAATTAGATGCTGATTTAAAAGCTACAGTCATTATGTCTGGTGACAGATATCCAGCAACGCCGTTTACATTTGATTTTAAACCGGCAAAAGAAACAAGTGTTTATTTACCTGAGCATTTCAACTCGAACAATCAAGTGATTGAGTTTGGACTGACGCCTGTCAGCTCTGGTGCACCAGCTCATACAATAATCGCATCCCTTTTAGGACAAGCATATGCAACAAGAACAGCAGACAATAAAATAGCTGTAACAATGAATTTAGCTGTAAATGATACGACGAAGGGCTTTTCTGTAAAACAAGGAAATAATACAGTTGCAGAATGGACAGCAGGTAGCACGAAAAGTGTAATTAAATTTACAGTGGCTTCATTAGAAAATTTAACGTTCACGTTAACAACTGAGCGAAATGGTACCGCTTCGGCTATGAGTACGACAGTTGAAAAAGTACTATTAACAGGTGAAATTGCTAAACAAGAGGATAATAGTTCAGAAGGAAATACCAACGGCAGTGAATCAGGTTCTGGGGAGAACAATAATAATTCAAATACCGGTGGCAATAACAATTCTAACACTGAAAACAATGAACAATCAACTAATGGGCTGTATACAGTAAACTTTACGTTTTTAAATGAATCAGGTACTGGTAGTTCTATTATGAACACATATGTAGATAATCAAGCATATGTAGTGAAAAATGGTTCTTCTTATCAAGTTCAATTAACATTAAAAAATAGTTCATGGATTACTGGATTTACAGTGAATGGTGCAACACCTAGTACGATTAGCGATTCAAATGATGTACGAGTAGTGCAGTTTACAGTATCAAGTCTAACTGCGATTCAAAATGCGTGGGTAAAAGTAGATATTGCAGATCTTAACTATCATCATGACTATAATGTTCTTTTGAAATTTGATGAATCGTCACTTTCTAAGATCAATGATAGTACGACATTCCCAAATACAGGCGGTTCAACGAATAGTGGTTCGTCAAATGGTAATTCCACAAATGGAAGTACTACTAATAACGGAACTAACACAAACACAGGTACTACAGTGAACTTTAGTCAAGAGGGAATAGTTAAATTTGAATTTGCTAACAATGCAAAAGAGATAGCTGTATTCCTACAAAAAGCAAAAACAGTATTTGAAAATAACAAATATAAAGTTACGCTTTCAATAAATATTGAAAATAACTTACAAAATTTTATTGTTAAACAGAATGGTAAAGAAATTGCGAAATGGTCAAATAAAGTAGCTTCATTAGTACCGGTTGCAATTGCAAAAACAACAACACTTTCATTTGAAGCAGATACACTGGATAATCTTGTTTTTGAAGCTGTAACGACGGATAAGACAATTTCTTCAAATGTAACAGCAACGACGACAAATACAATTGAAAAGAATACACGTCAGTCAATTACGTATAAAATGGAGGCTGATCCAAACGGCAATATGGCTGACTTTATTACAAACTACTTAGCACCATACTTCACAAAAGCTGAATTAGTAACGATTGACGGTAAACGTTACATTGAAATGACACTAATCGGTAAAGCTTATGGTTTTGAAACACTTGCTTATATTGATGGAAATGGTAAGCAACAAAATATTGAAGTAGTTAGTTCTACTGGTGAGAAAATGGATCAAGTACGTGTTGTCCGTTTACCATTAGTTCAAGATAGCAATGGCGTTACGAAAATATTTATCGATTCAGGTAGTTTAGGTTATGGTGCGTACACATTATTCTTTACGTTTAATGTGCCAGCTTTAGAGGAAGAAACAAATAACTCTAATAACCCTAATAACTCTAACAACCCTAATAATACGATCAAAAATCCTTTTACAGATATCGATAATGTATTCAGTAAGGATGAAATTTTGGCTTTATATGCTGCTGGGATTACAACAGGTACAACAGCAACAACATTTAGTCCAAATAAAAATATTACACGTGCACAATTTGCAGTGATGATAGCTCGAGCTTTAAATATTCAATCAGCAAAAGCAACTGCGTTTAAGGATGTTAAAGGTCAGTGGTATGAAAATGAAGTACAAGCACTTGTAGAGGCCGGTATTGTAACAGGTGTAAATGCCACAACATTTAATCCAACAGCAAATATTACACGTCAGCAAGCAGCTGCAATGATATTACGTATGCTTGAATATAAAGGCTATAAAGTAACAGTTGATGAAAATGCTTTATCGTACAAAGATGCTGATAAAGTATTTGACTACTCAAAGCAAGCAGTATCAGAATTGCAAGCACTAGATATTATGACGGGGTCTAATGGTTATTTAAACCCACAGAGTAATTTAACACGTGCTCAAATGGCGAAGATTTTAAAACGTTCATTAGAATTAGTTAATTTAATTGATTAAAAATTAAAGTAAGCTATTACTATCCCATAAACTTTTTTTCAAAAGTTGGATGAGGCGACTACGCTTTTTGCTCCGATGATATATTCATCCCGCACTATTGCCGTGGATTCCTCATCCAATAAAAAAATGCAATTCAATTTTAACTTGAATTGCATTTTTTAAACGATTAAAAGCCTAGATTTTTGTGAGTTTGAATGCAACCAAGAAAGTACATTTAAATTTAATTGAGTACTTTTCAGAATAGGTTATAGAAAAATAAGGAATTAAATAATTTTTTGATTTCAACTGAGAAGGGGAAGCGTTCTAAATTTAAAATTTGGCTAATAAGATAGCTTGCAAAAGTAGAAAAACGCCAAATTTAATGGGCCGTTAAAACTGTTGTTTATGAAGAAGGACCCACAATTATCTATTGTGGGTGGTTTTATAAGAGAATTTTAAAAGCGTTCTTAAACGAATTGAGTTAGAATGCTAGCCTGTAAACTCGATGAAAAACGTCTGAGAACGTATAGTTATTATTCTTGTATTTATACTGATATGGGCAATGGTAATCTTAAAGATTAAAGTTGTAATTGGTGCATCTTCAGCCTTTTAAGAAAACCTTGTACTGAAATTACTTTACTAAAGTAGCGGCGATTTCAGAAATAACAACTCGATTACCTATTATTGGGGATGCTTCGCTGCTTTCTTTGTTACCAATCTCTTCACGTCGGTGTAAATTTTTAAAGTCATCAGATTCGCGCCAAGCTTTGAATTGCTCGACTGTATCCCAGAACATCATAACGTTCATTTCATCGTGATCTTCTGGTTCAGAGCAAACGTTCACTTCAACTTTATTAAAGCCTTCCCAGTTCAATAAAGTTTTATCAGATATAAATAATGGTGCCATTTTATTCGCAAAACCTTTTTTTACTAAAAAGCGGTTAGTAACTGTAATCATGTTTATGACCCCTTTATAACATTTTTTAATTGATATTGATTTTCATTATCAATTAAAACATACATTAATTGGCTATGCAATAAAAAAATTAAAAAAACAACATTAAAAACGTTTATTGACAATTATTATTATTTAAAATAGAATCATAAACAACCGTATGAGAATGATTATCAATTTCATTTCAAATAAAAAGAAAAGGTTGGTAGTTAACATGAAGAAGTTTAAATTTCTATTAGTAGGTGCGTTAGCATTATCATTAGCAGCATGTGGAGAAGAAAGTAAACAAGCGGATGGGAATGCTTCAACAGATAAAGTAGAAATGGAACAACAAGTTGAAACAGGAGGGTCGGTAACATTAGTAGATGACCTTGGAAATAAGCTTGAGTTTGAAGCAACGCCGAGTTCAGTTGCAACATTAAATCCAGGAATGATGGATATTTTGCTTGCGTTAGGTGCAAATGTTACTGGTCGACCTACGATTACATCCGATATGAAGGAGGATGTAAAAGCTATTCAAGAGATAGGTAACCCGCATGAACCATCATTTGAGCAGATTGCTGCATTGAATGCGGAAATACTTATTGTCCCACCAAGCTTCCAGCAATTCGCTACAACGGTGGAAGCTACAGGTACGAAAATTGTCTACTTGAACATGAATTCTGTAGATGATATAAAAAAAACGATTTCAAAGTATGGCGTGTTATTTAATAACACGGCAAAAGCAGATGAGTTAGTAGCACAAATAGATGAGAAAATTGCGAAAGACAGTTCAGAATCAACTTTAGATGCTTTAATCGTTTACGGAGCACCAGGTACATATTTAGCTGCGCTTGATAATTCGTTATACGGAGATATTTTAAATAAGGCAGGTGGAAAAAATATCGCAGCTGATTTACCAGCGACAGATAAGTTTCCAACTTATGCAAATTTAAGTGTTGAGAAAATTGTTGAGCGCAACCCAAAAGTAATTATGCTGATTACGCACGCGAATCCAGCGACAGTAAAAGAAGGATTTGAAAAACAATTGAAAGAAAATGCGGCGTGGAAAAATTTAGATGCAGTAAAAAATAATCAGATTATCATTTTACCAGCAGAATTGTTTGACAATCCTGGCACACAGGTTGTAGAAGCCATTGACTATATGCGAGGAGTTTTAAAGACAGCAGAAGAAGCAGTGAAATAATTGTTTATAGCGGGGAAATGACGAATGATAGTAGAAGAGGAAAAATATGCACACCCTCTTGCTAAAAAACGAAGATTGGCTCTCATTATGTTACCGATCCTGTTGATTATAGTGAGTGTTGGTAGCCTTATGATCGGGCAAGTTTCGTTTTCGGTAAGTGAAGTGTTTAATGGAATTTTTAGTTCAGAAGATACGATGGCACGACGAATCGTGTGGGAAATCCGTATGCCCCGTATACTAACGGGTATAATTATAGGCGTTTGTTTGGCTATTGCAGGCTCGATTTTACAAGGTGTCATGCAAAATCCATTAGCTGACCCAGGGGTAATTGGAATTACTTCCGGCGCTGGAATTATGGCGGTGGCAGTAATGGTTGTTTTTCCTGGCTATATCATATATTTACCTATTGCAGCTTTTTTAGGTGCCTTTGTCGCCGCAATGATAGTGTATTCTTTATCGGTGAAAAAGGGTGGTACATCCCCAATGCGAATTATTTTAGTAGGGGTAGCCATTAATGCACTTTGTGGTGCAGGAACAAATGCACTTATGATTTTGTATAGCGATCGTGTACAATCTGTCTTGCCATGGTTGTCTGGTGGTTTGACTGGTGTTGGTTGGGTGCAGTTTAAAATGATTATTTACTATGTTCTTGTAGCAATTGTATTATCCTTTTATGCAATTAAACATATTCGTATTATGTGTCTTGGAGATGAAATGGCAAGCCTTTTAGGGCACAATGTTGAACGAAGTCGATTCTTTTTAATTGCATTAAGTACGCTATTAGCAGGAATAGCAGTAAGTGTTGCCGGATTAATTGGGTTTGTCGGTTTGGTTGTACCGCATATTTTACGACTAATTATCGGTGGAGATCATAAATATTTACTACCTACTTCAGCTTTAGCTGGTGGCTTACTTGTTGTTTTCGCTGATACAATTGCGAGAACAGTATTTGATCCTATTGAGTTTCCTGTTGGCATTTTACTAGCATTTATTGGTGGGCCGTATTTCCTTTATTTAATTCATAGAAAGGGGAATTCCATTGCTACGAACTGAGCACATTCAATATCAACATGAGTTCACCAAGTTCAAGTTAGATGATATTACCTTGAAGATCAATGAAGGAGAAGTTGTTAGTTTAATAGGTCCAAATGGCTCGGGGAAATCAACATTATTACGTGTGATTTCACGTCTTTTAAAACCAAATAGTGGTACAGTATTTTTAGATGAACGAAACATTCATGAAATGAAGTCGAAAGAAGTGGCTAAAACACTAACGATGCTCCCGCAAATGAATAGTCATCAATTAGATTTAACAGTGCGCGAGTTAGTAGAGTTTGGGCGTCATCCGCATAGCGGAGGGAAGACGGTCCTGTCAAAAGAGGATAAAGAAATTGTCGATTGGGCGATTGATGTAACTGGATTGAAAGACTTGCAAAATCGTGTACTGCCTTCGATGTCTGGAGGTGAACGGCAACGTGCTTGGATTGCAATGACTGTAGCGCAGCATCCTAAAGTGTTACTGCTAGATGAACCAACAACATATCTAGATATTGCACATCAATTAGAAGTGATGGAGCTTGTAAAAGAGTTAAATCATAAATACAATATGACCGTTATTATGGTGTTACATGATATTAACCAAGCTGCACAAAATAGTGAACGGCTGATTGTACTAAAGAAAGGAAAAATACATTACGACGATTCACCACATTGTGTATTATGTAAAGAAATGTTTCAAACAATTTTTGAAATTGATGCTGAAATTTATATGCAAGATGGAAATCCAATCTTTACCCCGGTAAAATTGTGCTCAAATTCTTGCAAATGATGGAAGCTCATGTTTCGGGTAGAAATATGCAGCAACTACAACATCCATAAAAATTAACTTATTATAATGAAGAAAAGGAGATTTAAAATATGATTGGTATAATTTATTACGCTTATGGCGCACCGAAATCTTTAGACGATGTAACACCTTATTTTACACATATAATGAAAGGTAAAACACCACCACCTCATGTGATTGAAAACGTTACGGCACAATTTAAAAAATTAGGTGGTGTTGATCCATTAGCAGTAAATACGGGGCGTATTGCTAAAGGGCTGGAACATTCTTTACAGAATCGCTTAACACAGCCTGTAAAAGTATATAATGCATACAAACATACAGAACCTTATATTCCAGATGTTGTTGACACAATGCTTAAAGAGGGTATCACAACTTTTATTACGCTACCTGTAAATCCGATTATGTCTACAGGTGCTGCAGCGTTTCATGATGAAGTTAGTACGTTATTAGCTTCTCATGACGTTAAGGTCATTCATGCGAAAAATTGGCATTTAAACGATGAATTACTTGCTGTATATAAAGATCGTGTTCAACGTGCATATGAATGGATTCCTGTTGAAAAACGAGCACAGACGCATGTTTTATATACCGTCCATAGTCAGCCAATTGATCCGGAAAAAAACGAGAACTATGTACGCCAATTTTCCGAATTAGCCGAAGCCATTTCAAAAGCAGTTCAAATTGATAACTGGCATATTACATATCGAAGCGGTCATGGGAAAGGTGACTGGCTAGGTCCAAATGTAAAAGATAAAATTAATACATTGCAAGGCGAGGGTGCTCAAGGTATCGTCACTTGTGAGCTCCTTTCCCTTTCAGCGGATATTGAGTCCTATTTTGAAGTAGGATATGAGTGTCATAGATTGTGTGAGGAACTTCAAGTCGACTTTGCCCAATCGGAGTTTCCAGGTGATAGCTATGATACCATTCAAGCTTTAGCTGCAATTGTTGAATCATTTATTCCAGCTCATAACTGAGCTAGTCGGTACCTTTACGTGTAGTCATGCTTAAAACTTATATTGCCATCTGATGTCGAGATTTCATTGATGTCAGATGGCTATTTGTTTTTAATTAGAAAAGCAAACGAGTGCAAAACAACAAAGACAGGTTTGATCGCTACAAAATGATTAAAAATGAAATCGAACATACGGCAGGTTCATTTTAAAATCTTTTTTCTAAAAAGTAATAGGGCTTACGATAGTGGCTAAAATGGTTTAACAGATATAAACTTATATTAAGAAGTATATTAAATATAATCTTCAGTTTAATATAGGCTGCAGTAGGTAGCATAATAATTCCTGGAGATTCTATGAATAGTCTCTATAAATCAAGCTATACTTCTTTGGAACTACTAACTATGTTGTTTATTATGCTTAACTAGCTAGTCGTTTTCATTTATTAACAGTTTGTTCTTCCTAAAGAATATAATGAAAAGTTACACTATAAAGAATTCACTTTTCTGGATTTACTTTTTACTTGAAGGATGGTACACTTAATTGTGTTCAATAACAATATATTGTGTTCGTTTTATGTAGGTACTACTATATGTAGTTTAATAGGGAAGTTCGGTATATCCGACGCTGTCCCCGCAACTGTTAAGCTGACGATGATTTAATCCACTGTGCGTTGGTATGGGAAGGATATCAGAGAATGAAGCAAAGCCAGGAGACCTGCCTATCATAAAACAAATCAACCTTTCTTCGGGGAATAAGAAATGGGGACGTGACTATTCTTTGGCTTTTTTACGTTTCTAACTTAGGCTGTCTCTCCCGAGAGATAGCCTTTTTATATTATGAAAAGAGGGAATTTAAAATGAAACTTTATACTAAAACTATATGCCCAAAATGTCTTTGGGTCAAATCGGAATTACAACGTGCAGGACTTGAGGCAGAAATTGTGAATATTGATCATGACGAACAAGCAAAACAAAAAATTATGGACGCAGGCTTTTTAAGTGTGCCTGTTCTTGAAGTAAATGACACATTTATAGGAGATGTCAAAGAAATCGTTTCTCAAATTGAGATGATTGCAATATGATCGTTTATGCCAGTCGTACAGGTAATGTGCGAAGTATTGTTACTAAATTAGATGGTGAGTCAATTGAAATATATGAAGGATTATTGTTGACTGAGCCCTATCTTTTAATAACATACACAGACGGCTTAGGTGATATTCCTGCAAAAGTAGCCCGCTTTTTAGAGCAAAACAAGGAATTTTGCAAGGGAGTAGCTGTTAGTGGTAATAGTAATTTTGGACACCATGTGTTTGGCGGAGCTGGTGAGAAAATTGCAGAAGCCTATAAGGTCCCGTTAGTATGTAAATTAGATTTACGGGGATATCAGGCTGATTATGAAGTAATACAAATGTTTTATGAAACGAGGGTGAAGGGATGAAAACATATTTAAAGCTTAATAATGAGGTGCTTAATCGCTATAGCACGACAGGTCAATTAGAGCTTGAAAAGGACCGTGAAGCAACACGCCGTTATTTTTTAGAATATGTAAATGTGCGTCTACGTTATTTTATTGATATTGAAGAAAAAATTCGCTATTTAGTCGATGAGGGTTACTATGAGAAACAATTTATTGACATGTATGATATAGATTTTATTAAACATCTATACAAAAAAGCATACGATTACAATTTCCGTTTCCCTTCATTTATGAGTGCGAGTAAATTTTATGATAGCTACGCAATGAAAAGTCGTGACGGAGAAGAAATTTTAGAAAAATATGAAGATCGTATTGTTATCATCGCTTTATATTTAGCACAAGGGAACACTGTGTTAGCAGAACGTTCTGTTGAGGCAATGATGGAAGCGTACCAACCAGCAACGCCAACTGCATTAAACAGTGGGAAAAAAGCACGTGGCGAATTAGTAAGCTGCTTTAAACTATCAATGGACGATTCAATGAATAGTATTGCTGAAAATATTGGTTATTGTTTGGAGCTATCTCGCCTTGGAGGTGGAGTGGGGGTAAACTTAACTGATTTACGTCCATTAGGTGATCCAATTAAAGAAATTTTAAATCGTGCAAGTGGTGTTATCCCAGTTGCTAAACTTTTAGAAAATTCGTTTAGCTATTCGAATCAGCTTGGACAACGAAACGGCTCTGGCGTTGTCTATCTAAATATTTTCCACGCAGATATAGAAAATTTTATTTCATCGAAAAAGCCAAATGCGGATGATAAAATTCGTCTTGCAACGCTATCAACAGGTATTATTATTCCAAGTATTTTCTTTGAACTGATGAAACGTGATAAAGATATTGTGTTGTTTAGCCCATATGATATTTATAAAGAATATGGTAAACGGATGTCTGAAATCTCTATTACTGAGATGTATTACGAGTTACTAGATAACCCGAATATCCGTAAAATTAAACGCTTGAATGCTCGTAGACTTTATACAGAAGTGAAAAAAGCACAATTTGAATCAGGCTATCCTTTCGAAATTTTTGATGATAATGTCAACGATGTACATCCACTTAAAAATATAGGCCGTGTAAAAATGTCAAACCTATGTACAGAAATTCTACAAGTACAAGAAACAAGTATAATTTCTGACCAAAATGAACCAAATGAATACGGGCTGGATGTATCGTGTAACCTAGGTTCAATTGATATTCATGCCGCAAGTAAAGTAAATGATTTTGGAACATTAGTTGATACAGCAATGCATTTATTAACGAATGTGTCGCAAATGACGAACATCACGAATGTACCGCCTGTAGCTAAAGCAAATAAACTAATGCATTCGGTAGGGCTTGGTTGTATGAATTTACATGGCCATCTTGTTACAGAAGGAATCATGTATGGTTCAAAGGATTCGATTGATTTTATGGATAGCTTTATGGAAGCGATGAACTATTATTCACTTAAATCATCTATGGAGATTGCTAAGGAAAGAAGCGAAACGTTCTACCGTTTTGAAGATAGTGATTATGCTTCAGGCGTTTATTTTGATCAATATGTAAATAAAATCGAAGTAGAGCTCTCACCCGTTGTATTAAAAGCACTAGGAAATATTCCAATTGTGACATCAAAAATGTGGGAAACATTAAAACAGGATGTTATGCAATATGGTTTATTCCATTCTTATCGTTTAGCTATTGCACCAACTGGTAGTATTTCATACATTCGTAGCTGTACAGCTTCGATTGCACCAAGTACTGAGCGCGTAGAGGTACGTGATTATGCGGATAGTCGAACAATTTACCCAATGCCACATTTAACAAATGATAACAGTCATTTATATGTTGAAGCATATGATGTGAATCCATATGATTTAATCGATTTGTATGCAGCATCTCAAAAACATGTAGACCAAGGTATTTCGATGACGCTGTATGTAACTGATAACTGGACAACGGAACAGTTGGCTAAAATTTATATTTATGCTTGGGTAAAGGGAATTAAATCTGTTTATTATGTCCGTCAACGTTTGCAAAGCTTAGAGGAGTGTGTCGCATGTCAAATATAATTTACGAAGCGGTCAATTGGAATAAGTCAACGAGTGAACTAGCACAAGTATTTTGGGACCAACAATGGAAACAAATTTGGTTTCCAGAAGAAATTGCAGTAAGTAAGGATATCCAACAGTGGAAAAATTTCGAGCACCAAGATACGTATAAGAAAGTATTTGCAGGCTTAACATTACTTGATACAGTTCAAACAAATATTGGGATGAACCGTGTTGCTGCATTTACAACAGATCTTCAAGAAAAGGCTGTTCTTACTGTATTTGATGCATTTGAAGCGATCCATGCAAAATCTTACTCATATATATTCACAACGCTTTGTACAAATGAAGAAATTGACGCGCTATTTGAATGGGTAAAGAAAAATGAATATCTACAATATAAGGCTAATAAAATTGCAGATATTTATAATAGTATTGAAGAAGGGGATTCAGAAAGTTTGTGGAAAGCGATGTTCTCGTCCGTTATGCTAGAATCATTCCTTTTCTACTCTGGCTTCTTCTACCCATTGTACTTAGGCGGGCAAGGCTTTCTTCGCAATAGTGCAGAAATTATTTCCCTTATTTTACGCGATGAATCCATCCACGGTGTGGCAGTAGGCTTCTTTGCTCAAAATTTATATAAGCAATTTTCTAAGGAAAAGCAAGAAGAGCTAACATTATGGGGTTATGAATTATTGCTGGATTTATATCAAAATGAAATGAATTATACAGAGGATATTTATGCTGAAACAGGTTTATCGCCTGAAGTAAAAGCTTACGTTCGCTATAATGCTAATAAAGCGTTAATGAATGTTGGATTTGACCCAATGTTCCCGGAAGAAGAAGTTAATCCTATCGTTATGAATGGTATTCGCAATGAAGGTTCAACATATGACTTCTTTTCACAAAAGGGTTCTACTTACGCAAAAGCAAAAGTAGCGCCAATTACAGATGACACATTTAAATTTAATCGTTAAGGATGAAAATAATGAACTTAGACGTAAAAATCAAAAGAATTCATGCTGATGCATTGCTACCTTTGCAAGCAAATCCAGGTGATGCGGGAATGGATCTTTATTCAATTGAAGCAGTCGAAATTCCTTCGGGAGAAGCAAGATTAATAAAAACAGGCTTACAAATTGAATTACCAAAAGGGACAGAAGCGCAAGTTCGTCCAAGAAGTGGACTAGCATTAAAACATAGTGTAACTGTTCTCAATAGTCCAGGTACAATTGATGAAGGATACAGAGGCGAAATTGGCGTTATTTTAATTAATCATGGTAAAGAAACATTTATCGTTGAGAAATCAATGCGCATTGCCCAAATGGTAATCCAAATTGTCCCTTCTATTCAACTGCTAGAAGTAAATGAATTATCTCAAACTGTTCGTGGAGCTTCTGGATTTGGAGCAAGCGGAACAAAATAAGTTCGTAAGGATTAAGTTCGGTACAGTACCGAACTTAATTTTTTTTTGGGAGTGCCAGTCACCCACACAATTTACACACAATTTCACAGTTACTTATTTCATTCGAAAAAATAGCATGTTTGACTTGCCATATAAATTTGAAATAAAATAGGCTCATATTATATTGGAGGTTTTTGTTTGATAAACTTATGTTTCTTACTGGGGTGTAAACTTTCTTAATAATTATTATTAAGAAGGTATGTTGGGTAATTTCTAAATTTTTTAAAACGAAAATTTTTTAAAAATAGGAGAGTATATGAATATTAAAATTAGGCAAGAGCACCCTTCAGATTGCAAAAAAATTGAAGATGTTGTCAAAATGGCATTTTTAAATGTAGAACAAAGTGACAAACAAGAGCATTTTCTTGTGAATAAAATTAGGGAATCCGTTGCTTTTGTTTCTGACTTATCATTAGTAGCGATAAATCAGGAAACGGATGAAATTGTTGGTCATATTCTTTTATCTAAAATAACAATTGTCTCTTCTAATTTAACTGTAGATTCTTTAGCACTTGCTCCTGTTGCAGTCGCACCTGAATACCACAAGAAAGGTGTAGGTAGTCAACTCATTAATGCAGCTTTAAAACGTGCAAAAGAGCTTGGTTTTCAGTCAGTAATCGTTTTAGGACACAAAGATTATTATCCGAAATTCGGATTTAAAAAGGCAAGTTTATGGAATATAAAAGCACCTTTTGAAGTGCCAGATGAAGTATTTATGGCAATTGAACTGACGAAAGATTCTTTGACTAATGTTCAAGGAACAGTAAATTATTCAAAAGCCTTTATGAGTGAGAGTTAATTATTGATATAAATCATTTACAAAGACCCTGTATTTTTATAGGGTTTTTTGTATGTAGATTAAACTCCATTTTGGATGCAAAATGCACTTTAAATAACAGTAAAACGATTGTTTTATTTGCTAGCAACTGGACGTTTTGCACCTTCTTTAAATAACAAAAAGCGGTTGCAATATATAAAGTCTTTAATATAAATATTAATAGAACTTATGGTAATATAAGGTATGACGATAGTAGTGAAAGATTTTCATAATATCACAATAAGAAAGGAGCATTATAGACATGAATATTAGAAAAAGTGCACTATTATTAATATCACCTTTATTTTTTTTAGCTGCTTGTAGTGAAGATGAAGACGATAATAATCAAGAGAAAATGTATATTTCTTCAATTCAGAAAAAGGAAACATACGAAATTCAACAGCCTGCTAAATTGAATGTTGCCAGAGGATTAATTGTTAGTAATATGAATAATACTTTAAATATTAATGAAATTGAGAAGGGGTTAATGAATTTATCAGTAAATTATTTTTCGCCAAGTAGTTTTTATATGCAGGAAGGCCAATATTTAGATAAAAATATGATTAGGCAATGGTTAGCTAGGAAAACTGAAGAAGGCTTAGGTTTAAATCCACCAATAGAAAATAGTACTGGTAATGTTTTAGAGGATGAAAAAGCGAATCCGCTAATTTTATCACATGTGTTAGAACAAAATTACATTAACAAAAAAAGTGGGAAAATAGAAGGGATAGCATTAGCCATATCGTTAAATGAATATTATGACATACGAGTATCTGATGATAAAGGCTTGATTTATACAGACCAAGTGAAAGTTGATAATAATAACGATGATGTAAATGATGTAGGTAATTATGGTAAAAAAATAGCTGAAACAATAGTAAAAGATATCAGAAAAAATGAAGCAATGCCTAATGTTCCAATCTATTTAACGTTGTATCAAGAATCCAATAAAAATGATATACTTCCAGGCATTTTTTTAGCTGAAACCTTTATTGCAGAGAGCAAGGATAAAATAGATAAATGGACTGACATAGATAAGAAAGATTACACATTCCCTTCCGATGCCTTATATAGTTTGGATCAAGATACATATAATAAATTATTAAGTTTTAAAGAAGAAATACAAAAGAATTTCAAACATTTAAATCCTAAAGCATTTGGAAAGCTTCGATATGAAGATGGAAAATTAGCGGATATAAAAATAGAGGTACATGCACCTTTAATAAATGATACAGAATTAATTGGTCTTTTGCAGTTTATTAGTACAAAATTAAATTCTATTTTATTTGACTATGTTCCTGTTACGATTCGTATTGTCGATCAAAAACAAGATGTTGGAATTGTTTTATGGGACCCAGAAGAAAAACAAATTTTCGCAACCCCAATATAGTGCCAGTCACCCAAACAATTCTGATAATTCAATAAGCTAAGTTTTGTTCACTTTTCGGCTCCATAAAAAAAGAGTATTATTAAATAGGAAGAAACTCTATATAAAAGGATGACGTTCGGACATGAATGAGCAATTAGTGGATTGGATTGTTCGCTTTCAAAGGGATAAAGATATCGAAGCACTAGCGAATTTAAAAGACTATTGTTATGAGATGATTGAGCCTTTAATTGTGGAATTTACAGCGAAGTATGGTGAAGATGCAGGAGCGTTATTACGTTTAAAATGGGATAAACGGTTTTATTTTATTTTTACGAAATATCAGGTGAATGTAGGGCTTTCTTTAGAGACATTTGTGCAAAATACGTATCGTTTTTATTTCATGCAAGTATTAAAAAAGGCGGGCTATTTGTGACAGAAAAAATCCCTTGATTTGTGTAAAAGCAAATCAAGGGATTTATGTTTAATAATATAGTAAATCTTCTGCTAGCTGAGTAAATAATTCGCCGATAATTGTTTCTTCATCATATACAGAGGAGCCTGTATTTTCCTCAGGCTGGGCGAAAGGAATATGAGCTATTACTTGGGTTTGCAGTAAATCAGCCAATTGTTCGGCTCCACCTTGTCCAAATAGATAGTTTTTTTGACCATCTGCCCCTGCAAAATAAGCCATGTTTTCTACTACACCAAGTATAGTATGCTTCGTATGTTGTGCCATCAAGCCTGCACGGGATGCGACGTGAGACGCGGCAAGATGCGGTGTTGTCACGATGATTTCTTGTGCTTGTGGAATCATCGCTGCCATATCAATGGCCACATCCCCAGTTCCTGGAGGTAAATCAATCAAAAGATAGTCCAAATCGCCCCATAACGTATTGACAAGGAAATTACGAATCCATTTGTTAAGCATAGGACCACGCCACATAACAGGCTGGTTCCCATTTGTGAAAAAGCCCATCGACATCAATTTAACCCCATGACTTTCAATAGGAATCGCTGTTTGATCAAGCATAGTAGGCTTTTGGTCAATGTTCATCATAGCAGGAATACTAAAACCATAAATATCAGCATCAAGTATGCCTACACGTTTACCAAGACGGGCAAGAGCGACCGCTAAATTAATCGTAACAGTCGATTTCCCAACACCGCCTTTGCCACTTGTGATAGCAATGAATTGCACACCAGAATTAAGCTGCAACATGTGCGGCATGCCTTGTGCATCAACATTTTTCTCTTGTAAAGAGGCGGTTAATGCACGACGTTCCTGATCTGTCATAGCGCCAAAGGTAATGGCAACACTGGTTGCACCAATCGCTTGTAATGCTTCCTCCACATCTTGCTTAATTTTCGCTTTTAACGGACATCCTGGAATCGTTAAAATAATATCCAGTGATAGATGGGTGTCATGTATATGAATATTGCGCACCATATTCAATGTGACGATACTCTGATGAAGCTCAGGATCTTGAACTTGTTGTAATGCGTTGATTACATCTTCTTGTACTAACATAACAGAACCACCTTATTCTTTTAAACCTTTGCCAAGTCCCTTTAAGAAATGGACCCCAAAATTTAGCGCACGATTGACATCTGGATCATTTAACATTTTTACAAGCTTAAATGCACTTACTTTTTCATCGGATTCAAGTGCTTTGTTGGCTTCCTCTACACCTGAATTTAAGCCATCAATTAGCTTAGTCGTTGTTTCAGGACTTAGCTCCGTCAATGCTCCCGCAACACCCATTAAATTATTAATGATATTAGTTACAGGTTTACGTGTTAATTGTCCAAGTGCAACATGGGCGACTTCTTCTTTAGCTTCTAGTAGCTTCATTGCTGCTTCTAATGCACCGATATCATTTAATTCAGCCATAATAAGCAACACTTGATTGACCGCTTCTTCTTGATCAGAAAGCAGTTGTTTGAGATTTTCTAATTTTTGTTCCTTTAGCTGTTCTTCTGTTACTTGTTGTTTTTTTATATTTGTAATGGGTGCAGCCATGCTCTCACTCTCTTTCGTTTATGGTTGTTAAGTGAACGTAGCCAGGACGATTCCATTTTCGTTGTACCTCAACACCATTTTGAGGATGACGCTTTTTATAGCGAGGGTTAGTGCGAGGAAGTGGTGTTTTGCCTTTTGCTTTTAGCACTTCTACTCGTACTTTTGTTTGTTTATAAGCTGGTGTTGATGTATTAACATCTGCTGCAGGACCAGTTAAGAAGTTGATAGCTGAATCTTTGCTAACAGAGTTCATTGGTAAAAATAATTCATTTCCTTGTACGCGATCTGTAACAAGGGCATTTAACTTTAACGCGCCATATGGAGATACTAAACGGAGTAGGGCCCCATCTTCAATGCCTCGTTCTTTTGCCAATTCTGGTGAGACTTCAACGAAAATCTCAGGTACCTTTGATTGAATACCTTTCGATTTATTTGTTAAATTTCCTTCGTGGAAGTGTTCAAGCATACGACCATTGTTAATATGACAATCGTATTGTGCCTCAAATTCAACTGGTTGTACCCAATCATTTAAAGCAAAACGCGCTTTTTTATCAGGGAAGTTAAAGCCGTCTTCATACAATAACGGTGTATCTTTACCATCGTGGCTACCCCAACAGAAACTATCCCAGCCTTCTAAGACATCATAGTTAGCTTGTGAAAATAGAGGAGACAGGCTCGCCATTTCATCAAAAATATCACTTGGATGATCATAATGCCAATCTGCTCCTAATCGACGTGCTACGGCTTGAAGGATTTCCCAATCTGCTTTTGATTCACCAAGTGTTGGTAAAACTTGATACAGGCGCTGAACTCGACGTTCAGTATTTGTAAATGTACCTTCTTTTTCAAGGGAAGGGGCAGCTGGTAAAATAACATCTGCATATTGTGCTGTACGTGATAGGAAACAATCCTGTACTACAAAAAATTCTATTTGTGAAAGGACCTCATCTACATGGTTGGCATTACAGTCAACAAGCGCCATATCTTCGCCCACTAAATACATCGCTTTCATTTTACCTTCCATAATGGCATCTAACATTTGCATATTAGTACGACCTGGTTTGGACTGAATAGGAACACCATAAGCTTTTTCGAATTTTGCACGTGCCGCATCATCAGTCACTTTTTGATAGCCTGGTAATAGATTTGGTAATGTTCCCATATCACAAGCACCTTGAACATTGTTATGACCGCGAAGAGGGTAGGCCCCAGCACCGGGACGGCGATAGTTACCAGTTGATAATAGTAAATTTGAAATAGCTGCTGATGTGTATGAACCTCCAGTATTTTGTGTTACACCCATGCCCCAAAGAACGCATGTACCGTCTGCATCACGAATCATCTCAGCAACTTCAATCAATGTTTCTTTCGTAATACCAGTCATTTCTTGCGCATAATCAAGTGTATATGTTTCAAGTACTTGTTTGAAATCATCAAAATGAAGGACATTTTCTCGAATAAAGGCTTCATCATGCCATCCTTGATCTATGATATATTTGGTAACTGCCATTAACCAAACTTGGTCAGTACCTTGTTTTGGACGCATAAAGATATCGGAACGCTCAGCCATTTCATGTTTACGTATATCGGCAACGATTAATTTCTGACCATGTAATTTATGCGCACGTTTCACACGTGTTGCTAAAACGGGATGACCTTCAGCTGGGTTAGCACCAACAATAATGACAAGACCAGCTTTGGCAATATCTTTTATTGTACCAGCGTCACCGCCTAAGCCTACTGTACGTAATAAACCATCAGTAGCAGGAGATTGACAATAACGAGAACAGTTATCGACGTCATTTGTTCCAAATAACTGACGAGCCATTTTTTGAATTAAATAATTTTCTTCATTTGTAATTTTAGATGAAGAGATAAAGCCGACAGAACCAGGACCATATTGTTGTTGAATACCACCAAGTTTTGTTGCAATTAGATCCAGTGCTTCATCCCATGATGATTCAACAAACTCATCATTTTTACGTATAAGTGGTTTTGTAATTCGTTCTTCTGAATTGACGAAATCCCAGCCGAATTTCCCTTTGACACAAGTCGAAATTGCATTTACTGGACCATCGGAAGGCTGTACTTTTAAAATTTTTCGGTCTTTTGTCCATACTTCGAATGAACAACCTACACCACAGAACGTACAAACTGTTTTCGTTTTTTTAGTGCGTTTACTACGCATGGCTGCTTCCACTTCAGAAACGGCAAAAATACCGCTATATCCCGGTTCAACTTCCTTAATCAAACTGATCATTGGATCTAACATATCCTGTTTCAAACCAGTCATAAATCCAGCCTCTCCAAGCATGGATTTTTCCATTAAGGCGTTACATGGGCAAACGGTTACACATTGACCACAACTTACACAGGAAGAATCATTAATGGCAGCACCTTTATCCCAAATTACACGTGGTCGTTCTGCTTCCCAATCGAGTGATAATGTTTCGTTCACCTGTAAATTTTGGCAAACTTCTACACATTGCCCACATGCAATGCATTGGTTGGGATCATATCGGTAAAATGGATGCGACATGTCCACTTCATGTGGTTCAACTTTGGGCGTGTACGGATATTTTTGATGCTCGATTTCCATTAATTCGGCTGTGTTGTGTAATGTACAATTTCCATTGTTATTATCACATACTGTACAGTACAATAAATGGTTTTCGAGTAGACGGTCCATTGCTTCTGTTTGTGCAGCTTTTGCTTTGTCAGAAGTTAATAAAATATTCATGCCGTCTACTGCCTTTGTGGAGCAGGAACGAACTAATTGGCCATTCACCTCCACAATACAAGTATCACATGTTTCAATTGGGTCTACAGCTGGCACATGACAAATCTGAGGATGAGGAATGGCATGTTGATTAATGGTATCAAGGATTGTAGCTCCTTCTTTTACATCATATGGAGCGCCATTAATTTTAATTTGAGTCAAGGTAACTTCCTCCTATTCACTTTGAGACTTATAGGACAACTTGTTACGGCTAAAGACAAAAGGGAATAACAAATCGAGTTGGTTATTTTTGAAGCGATTGTCTTGTTATTATTGTAATTCCCTATTGTTCTTTAATCTACCTCGAAATAGGTTTAATTTCTAGATTATAACAAATTATTCATGTCTCGTTTTTTAGAAAAATAAAAAAATCCACCATGAAATTACATGTCCAAAACATGCTAATCATTCATGGCGGATAAAATTCTTAGCAGGTCTTGCTAAAAACTCAATCTACTTTTATTTTAAATAACAATAGAATTCAAATATTAAAAACACTATGCAACATCGTGAGATAGGGATTAAAATAAATCAATTCCATTTGTGATATGTATTATTATAGACGTATCCTTCAAAATGAACAATATTAATCATAAAATTTATTAAATGAGAATGATTATCAAAAAATATTATCTCTTTTAATTTTTTTCAAGTTGCTATATCATTAACAAACTGTAAGGGTGACCTCATATCAATTTGCATAAAAAAAGTTTATTTACGATGGGAGAATCGTTGCTATGTCTAAAAAAATACATGAATTTAATGATATGATTCGAAAGTTAAGAAAAGAAGTATTTGGAAAAGGACCAGAGCGTATTCATACTGTTTTTGTTGAGAATATGGCTGTATCGACTTTATACGGAAATATCACACCGACGGAAAAATTTATTGCCAGTACACCCGAGGGGCTAAAGATGGTACATGCTGCAAGGACGAGTATGATTCAGGATTTATATACACAATCACCACCCGAGGGAATGGAAGAATTGATAGGCAGCAAATTACTGCACTTATTTTCAGATATTAAAATTGAAGAGGATTTTGCGATTTCCGTCTTTGTTTTTGAAAAAAATATCAGTGTGTAAAGGGGATGCCTTATGGATCGAGCAATAACAAGGAAAATTACGCGTGTAGAAGGCCAGCAAGTAAAAGAAATAGATGATTTAATCGTCTCAGAATACGCTGTGACTGTAAAAATTAATCAGCAAGAGTTTGTTACGATGGTTTGTACACCAGAGTATGTGGAAGATATGGTTATCGGCTACTTAGCTTCTGAACGAGTGATACGTAGCTTTGAGGATATTGAGGAAATTTGGCACCAAGAGAAAGAGGGCTTTGTGCATATTAAAACAAAACATGTCAATCCCTATTACCAACAGACGCAAAATAAACGTTATATTACCTCTTGTTGTGGCATGAGTCGGCAAGGATTTGTTTTTACCAATGATGCATTAGTAGCGAAAAAAATGGAAGATGTTCATGTGCAAATGACGACCGAGGATTGTTTTCGTTTAATGCATGAGATGCAGGACGGTGCAAACATTTTTAAGAAAACGGGTGGTGTGCATAATGCCGCACTATGTAATGTCAATGGCATTGTCTTAAGTCGCATGGATATAGGACGTCATAATGCGTTAGATAAAATTTACGGCTATTGCCTCCGTAACAATATTAGTATGCAAGATAAAATCATCGTCTTTAGCGGACGGATATCGTCTGAAATTTTACTAAAAGTCTCCAAAATAGGCTGTGAAATTGTGCTATCTAAATCAGCACCAACTGAATTAGCATTGCAATTAGCAGAGCAACTTGGCATTACGACGGTAGGATTTATCCGACAACATACACTGAATATTTATACACATCCAAAACGTATCCTATTACCTGCTCACAATTCACTGAAAGAAGGAGATTAAATGCATGATCTACAAGACCAATTAAATAGACCTTTAAGAGATTTAAGAATATCCGTAACAGATCGTTGTAATTTTCGTTGCCGCTATTGTATGCCAGCTGAAGTATTTGGTCCAGATTACGCATTTTTACCGTCTAATAAAATATTAACTTTTGATGAGATTGAACGATTAGTAAAAATCTTTGTTTCTTTAAATGTGAAAAAGGTGCGGATTACAGGCGGAGAGCCCTTACTTCGTCGTAACTTACCTGAATTAATTGCGCGCATTCACCGCATAGAAGGTATAGAAGATATTGCATTAACTACAAATGGTTCTTTATTAAAAAAATTTGCACAACCATTAGCACAAGCTGGCTTATCTCGCGTTTCAATTAGTCTCGATTCACTGGATGATGAGCGTTTTTCTGAGATGAATGGTCGTCGTGGCAAAGTATTATCGGTGTTAGAAGGAATTGAAAAGGCTGCAGAAGCGGGTTTACAAGTGAAAATTAATATGGTTGTGCAAAAAGGAAAGAATGATCAAGATATCGTTACAATGGCACAATTTTTTAAAGAAAAACAGCATATTTTACGCTTTATTGAATATATGGATGTAGGAAATTCAAATGGTTGGCGCTTAGATGATGTTGTGTCCAAAAAGGACATTATTGAGCAAATTCATCAATTTTCACCGTTACAGCCAGCAGCGCCAAATTACAAAGGGGAAGTGGCAACACGTTATCAATATCAAGACGCACAAGGTGAGATTGGCGTAATTTCGTCTGTTACGGATTCTTTCTGTTCCAGTTGCTCACGTGCTCGTCTCTCGGCAGAAGGAACATTATACACTTGTTTATTTGCAACAGAAGGCACGGATTTAAGAGAGCTGTTACGATCAGGGCAAGATGATGCTGCCATTATCAAATGTATTACAAAAGTATGGGAAACAAGAGATGATCGTTATTCAGATGAACGTAATGAGCAAACAATGGCAAAAAGGAAAAATTCAAAAATTGAAATGTCTCATATTGGAGGGTAGCGTATAAAAAAACAGAAAAAATCGGCAAAATAATGCCGAATTTTTCTGTTTATTTATGCACAAAAGTGCCACTTTTCCCACCAGTTTTTTCAACAAGATAGGTTTCTTTAATGACCATTGTTTTATCAACTGCTTTACACATATCATAAAAAGTTAATGCAGCAATAGAAACAGCAGTGAGGGCTTCCATTTCAACACCAGTTTTCCCACTACATTTGACCGTAGCTTGGATATGGAGCTCATAGCCGTTCTCTGCCTTTTCGTAATTAAATTGAAAATCTGTGCCTTGTAGCATGATGGGATGGCACATGGGAATGATATCTGCGGTTTTTTTTGCACCCATAATCCCTGCAATTTGAGCAACTTGCGTTGGATCACCTTTTTTAATGTCACCTTGTTGGATGGCTTCATAGACAACATCAGATAAAGTTATGATACTACGAGCAATTGCAGTACGTGTCGTGATTTCCTTTTCTGAAATATCAACCATTTTTGGACGACCTTCGTCGTTCCAGTGTGTAAAATTATTCATTGTTAGACTCCTTTTTATTTGTTTTTGACCAATCTTGCTGTGCATTAATATTGATAAATGTTGAGTTATCATCATCAAAAGGGACATAACAAACCCGTAGTTGCGCTAACAGCACTTTCATACTTCGTTTGTTTTGTTCCGTTAATTGTTGTGCCTTGGATAAAGCTGTACGGCGATATAATGCAGCTAATGGTTGATCGCGTAGCGCTTGTAAAGGAATAATCGCATCATAATCGTCATTAATGAAGGTGACCATTTTTTGGATAAAATCAGCATTCATATAAGGCATATCGCTTGCTACGACAAAAAACCATTCCACATCAGGATAGGTTGTCATAATATGATGCAAGGCAAAAAGAGGTCCTTGATGTAGTTGCTTTTCGATGATCCAGTGGACGTTTTCCTCTTCAAACTGATATTGTAAGTGCGCATTTGTAGCAATGATGAGAGGGGATAGCTGATTTTTTTGCAACGCTATGAGACTATGCTTATATAAAGGTTGCCCAGCAAACATCTCAAACATTTTAGGTTTACCATACCGAGAGGATTGACCGCCAGCTAATACAATACCAGCAATTTTCATTTTCATAAGCGATTCAACTCACCAACAAAATGTTTGACAGTAGGTAATATGAGCTTCGTCATAGCCAGTGTCACCGCATTTGTGGAGCCTGGTAAAACGTAAATGGCTGTTTGTTGAAGACTCCCAGCAGTAGCACGACTAAACATCGCTCTTGGGCCAATTTCTTCATAGCTGAGTGTTCGAAATAATTCACCAAACCCCATCATTTCTTTTTCAAAAAGAGGCAAAATGGTGTCGTAAGTTTGGTCTCTTGGTGTAAAACCTGTTCCACCCGTGACGATAATGGTATTAATTGTTGAATCACTGCACCATTTTTTTACATGACTAGCGATATCCAGTGGCTCATCCTTTGTTAGTTGATAGTCCACAACGACAAATGTAGCTTCTTGAAGTAATGATTGAATACGCTGTCCAGCATGATCATCTGCCTTTGTGCGTGTGTCACTGACCGTTAAAATAGCAACTTGTATTGGTTGCTGATGATGTGTGGGATGCACAGTAAAGACCTCCTTCGAACGTGTTTTACTTAAAAACATTGCCTTTATTATAATGCTATAAATGAAAAGGTCAAACGAAAATTCATAGAAAGAAAGGCCATATACTTATGCAAAATAGATATTCTAGACAACAATTATTTAATCCTATCGGCCAAACAGGGCAAGCTTCTATCCAACAAAAACATGTCCTAATAATAGGTGCGGGTGCATTAGGGAGTGCTAGTGCTGAAGCGCTTGTGCGTGCGGGTATTGGCAAACTGACACTCATTGACCGTGATTATGTAGAGTGGAGTAATTTACAAAGACAACAATTGTATACAGAGCTAGATGCACAAGAGAAAATGCCGAAAGTCATTGCAGCTAAAAATCGTCTTCAACAAATTAATGCAGAAGTAGAAATCAATGCCGTCATTATGGATGCTTGTACAGAGTCGCTGCTACCATTGTTAAAAGATGTAGATGTGTTGGTCGATGCGACTGATAATTTTGATGTTCGTTTTTTTATGAATGACCTTGCTCAAAAATATAGTATTCCTTGGGTTTACGGCTCTTGTGTTGGAAGTTATGGTGCGACTTATACGATTGTACCTGGCAAAACACCTTGTTTGCATTGCTTATTAAAAGTAATGCCCCATACTGGGATGACTTGCGATACGGTAGGAATTATTAGCCCAACGGTCCAAATTGTTGCTGCCTATCAAGTGGCAGAAGTTTTAAAATTGCTTGTTGGTGATGAGAAAGCATTAAGAAAAAGCTACTTAACGTTTGATGTTTGGCAAAATCAACACTATGAAATCAATGTAGATAAAATAAGGCAGTCCGATTGTCCATCTTGTGGTAATCACCCAATATATCCTTATTTATCCTATGAAAATCAAACTAAATTACAAATACTTTGTGGACGGGATGCAATCCAAATTCGACCACCAAAGCCGATTCACTATCAATTCGAGCAGCTGGCAAACCAACTTCGCGCCTATGGTGAAATTCAGATGAATCCTTATTTGCTTTCTTGCCAAGCTGACGATTACCGAATCGTCATTTTCCAAGATGGGCGAGTTGTAATTCATGGTGTACAAGATATACAAAAAGCTAAAACCATTTACTATCGTTTATTAGGTTAAAGGAGTGTGTAAAATGCTAGAAAAAAGACAACCAATTCCAGTAGCAGAAGCTGTTCATCGTGTAATGGACTATGCTTTTCAAGCAAAAAAAGAGCTTGTGTCATTAACGCAAGCCCATGGTCGCTTTATTGCAGAAGCTATTAGGGCCGATCATGATGTACCAGCTTTTGACCGTTCACCATATGATGGCTATGCCATTCGTTCCGTCGATAGCAAAGAAGCTTCTTCGCAGCATCCAGTTCAATTTCAGGTTGTTGGGGAAATTGGCGCAGGCTATGTCTATGACGAAGTAGTAGGCGAACGACAAGCTGTCCGCATTATGACAGGGGCCCCTATACCACAAGGGTGTGATGCAGTGGTCATGCTAGAATTAACCCATACTTTTGAAGAAGATCATCAAAAGTATATGTCGATTAAACGATCTTTTGAAGCAGGGACAAACATTTCCTATAAAGGGGAAGATGTACAGCAAGGCACTATTCTCATTGAAAAAGGTCAATATATTAACCCAGGTGTAATGGCATTACTCGCTACTTTTGGCTATGAGCAAGTACCTGTTTATCGTAAAACGGTCATTGGTGTCATTGCAACTGGTAGCGAATTACTAGAGCCAGGCGAATCTTTACAGCCCGGTAAAATTCGAAATAGTAATGCCTATATGATGATGGCGCAAATTGAGCGGGCTGGAGCACAAGTAAAATATTACGGCAAGTTTAGCGATGACCTTGAGTTATGTATTAAAAACGTTGAAAACGCCTTACAGGAAGTAGATATTCTAATTACAACGGGAGGCGTTTCTGTAGGTGATTATGATTATTTACCAGCCATTTACGAAGCGATTCATGCAAACGTACTGTTTAATAAAGTGGCGATGCGTCCAGGTAGTGTGACAACGGTGGCTGTTCGCGACGACAAATTATTGTTTGGGCTTTCGGGGAATCCTTCAGCTTGCTACGTTGGCTTTGAACTTTTTGTACGCCCGATTATTCGCACTGCATATAGTAATGCTCAACCCCATTTACGTAGAGCGCAAGCGATTTTAGGGGCGGATTTTACAAAGCCAAATCCCTTTACACGTTTTGTACGCGCACAAGCCTATTATGAAGAAGGTAAGCTAGTAACAGTACCATCTGGCTTTGACAAATCGAGTGCAGTTTCTTCGTTGGCGTCAGCCAATGCTTTCATCGTCTTACCTGGTGGTTCACGAGGCTATGAAAAGGACATGTCAGTAGCAGTTTTATTGTTAGAAGATTTGCAAGGAAGTGAATGGCCTTGGGACAACATCGAAAAATCTTACAGATAGTTGGTTATCAAGATAGTGGAAAAACGACGCTGATGGAGCAATTGATTAAGCAAGCTACAAAGGAAGGGCTACGAGTAGGAACGATTAAGCATCACGGACATGGTGGTGTGCCAATGGTTGAAAATTCGAAAGATAGTAGCCGGCATGAGCAGGCGGGTGCGATGATCACAGCAGTGGAGGGTGAGGGTACTTTACGGATGAGTATTCACCAAAATAACTGGCAACTGGCTGAGATACTAGCGATTTATGCTTCTTTTCCAATGGATATCATTTTGATTGAAGGGTATAAATACGAACATTATCCAAAGGCTGTGCTTCTACGAACAGCACAGGATCATGTGCTACTACAGCAAGTAACCAATATTATTTGTGTAATCTATTGGCCAAGCTATCCACTCGATTCGTCCCTAACGATCCCAGCGTATTCGATACATGATGAAACACAATATATGGAATTTTTGTTGAAAGAAATGAGGGGGAAATGATGACGGCACCGTTGTTTGAAATTATTGATAAACCGATTGATGTAGAGCAAGTAAGACAAAAAGTACTTAGTCGAAATGCTGGAGCTATTACACTATTCATTGGCACAGTGCGTGAAATGACAAATGGTAAAAAAACATTGCATTTGGAATATCAAGCCTATCCTGCGATGGCGATAAAAATGTTTGAACAGATTGCGAAGGAAATACAAGAGCAATGGCCAGAAGTAAAAATAGCCATTTCCCATCGTGTAGGGCACTTAGCTATTTCTGATATTGCGGTCGTAATTGCGGTGTCATCACCACATCGTAAAATCGCATATTTGGCAAATGAATATGCGATTGACCGTATTAAGCAAATTGTTCCTATATGGAAAAAAGAACATTGGGAAGACGGGACAGAATGGATTGGTGATCAATTAGAAAATATCCCTTATCCGCAAGGGGAACCAGTTATTCAGGAGGAGGAGGAAAAGTGTGATTAACATCTTATTATTTGCACATCTACAGGAATTGGTTGGTGAATCAAAGCTAACTGTAGAGCTGTCAGATGTGACGGTTGCTCACTTGAAAGAGTGGATGGAAGAGCACTATCCACAGCTATCATTACAACAAATAATGACGGCAGTAAATGAGGAATTTGCAACGGATACTACAATCGTCAAATCGGGAGACACTATCGCCTTTATCCCACCCATCAGTGGGGGATGAAGACAAAAGAGCGGGATAAAACGTAAAATTTTAATCGTGTTAGTAAATTTCGCTATGTAACATGAAAGAAGCTATGCAGTAACGCATAACACACGTCTTACGGTGTGCTAAGTGAGGAAAGCATCCGCCGTAACGAACAACAACGGCACAGCAAAAAAAGTGTTAGATTGATTGCGGTCAATCTAACACTTTTTCTCTTATACTTTTAGCAAATGGATACTAAGAAGTAAAAGGAAGGAAATAGCGATCATACACAAAACCCATGTCCAGGCAAGGGTCATGTTTCCCGAATCAATCGCCATATAAATAGCTAGCGGTGTTGTTTGTGTTTTCCCTGGAATATTCCCCGCAAACATTAATGTCGCTCCAAACTCACCTAAAGCTCGTGTGAAGCTTAAAATCCCGCCAGATACAAGCGCTTTTAAAGCAAGGGGTATGGACACATAAAGAAAGACTTGCCATTCGTTAGCCCCATCTACACGTGCTGCATTTTCAATATCGCGATCAACAGAGGCAAAGCCCGTTTTAGCTGATTGATACATTAAAGGAAAGGCAACAATCGTAGAAGCGATAACAGCAGCCCACCATGTGAATATGACTGGCTGATCGAAAAGCCATACAATTAGATTTCCAAAAAAACTGTTTTTCCCAAAAATAACGATGAGCAGGAAACCTACTACAGTAGGAGGTAATACTAAAGGTAAGAGCAACACGGTTTCTAGCAATAGCTTCCCTTTAAAATGATGGGTTGCCATCCATTTCCCCAGTAAAATTCCTGCTATAATAGCGAGAATTCCCGCAACAAAGGCAATTTCAATTGAAAGTTTAAGTGGAGACCAAAAATCGGTACTCATTTTTAGTGAGCTCCTTTAAACCCATACTTTTTAAAAATATTCATTGCTTCGTCACTTTGTAAAAATTGATAAAAATCTTCCGCTTCTTGAGCATGCTTACTCGCTTTTAAGACACCTACAGGATAAATAATCGGTGCATGCATAGCTTTATCAGCAGTCGCAACGATATCAACTTTATCGGAGACAAGGGCATCTGTCTTATAAACCATTCCAGCATCTACGTTTTCTGTTTCTGTGTAAGTAAGTACTTGACGCACATCTTTTGTATACACCACTTTCAATTCAAGTGAATCCCAAAGTTGCATATTTTTTAATGTGTCGACGCCATACTGCCCAGCAGGAACCGTTTCGGGTGTACCAAGCGCGATTTTTCCTGCTAGTTGTAAATCTTCAAAGGATTTGATTTGTTTTTCATTATTTTTAGGAACGATTAATACTAATTCATTGGCTAAAAGATCCGTTCCTTGCTTTTGATCAATCATTTCTTTTTCTACAAGCGCATCGAATTTATCTTCCGCGGCTGAAAAGAAAAGATCTGCAGGAGCACCCTGTAAAATTTGTTGCTGTAATGCACCAGAACCACCAAAGTTATAGAGGATTTTGATCGTATCGTGTTGTTTTTCATAAGTTGTTTTAAGTTCTTCTAAGGCATCCTGTAAACTAGCTGCCGCAGAAATCGTTAATTCAACGGGTTCGTTTGCTGTCACCTCTTTTTCTTGGTTACCACAGGCTGCAAGTAGCCCAACTAGTAATGCTAGTGTCGCAAATAAACTATAAAATTTTTTCACTATGATAATACTCCTTTTATAACTCGTTATAACAAGACATAACAAATTATAAACAGTTATAAGTAAAAAAGAAAGATAGATTTGGTAGAAAATTTCAAGATGTTCATAAAGCTATAAATACGTTACCATGTAAATAGAGGTATATAGGAGGAGAAATTTTATGTCACAAGAACAATCCTATACGATTGAAGAGGTTGCACAATTATTAAAAGTTTCGAAATTGACGATTTATGATTTAGTGAAAAAGGAAGAATTGCCAGTCTTCCGTGTAGGAAGGCAAATGCGGGTAGATCGTGCTGACTTACAAGCCTATATACAAAAACGAAAAACAGGTAGTGCGTCATTGACATCCGTAGCAACTCAGACTAAAAATTATTCAAAAATAATTATAAGTGGACAAGATTTAGTATTAGATATTTTAGCCAAATATATTGAGAAAAGGCAGTCTACGAAAGTGTTGCGTTCACATGAAGGTAGTTTTAATGGTGTGATGGCGTTGTATAATGGAGACTGTGATATTGCGAGTTTACATATGTTTGATGGAGATACAGGAGATTATAATACGCCTTATGTAAAGAAAATCTTTGTGAGCCATCCGTTTGTCCTCATGAATGTAGTATCACGTAAAGCAGGTTTCTATGTTCAAAAAGGGAATCCATTGCAAATCCGCACATTTGAAGATTTTCAAACAAAGTCATTTAACTTCATTAACCGTGAGAAAGGCTCAGGTGCTCGCACTTTGTTAGATGAGCAATTGCGTGTTCATAATATTGTACCGACCACTATTGAAGGCTATTCCCGTGAAGAAATGAGCCATCTTGATGTTGCTTCTGCTGTCGCCAATGGACACGCTGATGTTGGGATAGGAATTGAAAAAATCGCCAAGCTCATTGATGTCGATTTTATTCCAGTTGTTAAAGAGCGTTATGATATTGTGTTATTAAAAACGCCTGAAAACCGACAACTAATTGATGCGGTGAAGGAGATTTTAAATGCACCTGATTTCCAATCTGAAGTGGCTGCATTAGGAGATTATGACGTCTCTCAAATGGGGCAAGTTATGTATGAAACGCTATCATAAAATTTCATATTGAGTTTATGATAAAAATCAATTACAATTTTAACTAGTAAATTTAATGGTCGTTGTGTCATTTGGATATTGCACAGCCTCTATAAAATTTTCACGATATATGGTGAGATGGATAAATTAGTAGGTATTACTGCTATGATATTAGCCCGCCATAAAATAGCTTGCGTTGTTAATGCGCAACTATTTTATGGGCGGGCTTTTTTGTATATAAAAAAGGGGGCTGGATTATGTGACCTGGACAGTATTACACATCATTGGCATGATTGCATACGCCATAAGTGGTGCATTTGTTGCGATACAGGCCAAATATTCTTTTATTGGTATATTTGTGCTCGGTCTTACTACGTCTTATGGTGGTTCCATTATCCGTAATGTTGTACTGGATATACCTGTGTCAGATATATGGGATCGTCATTCTTTATTAGTTGTTTTAGCTACGCTAACGACTATTTTATTTGTCAAAAAGAATTGGATTCATCACTGGAACCGCTGGGGCTATTTCTTTGATTCAATTGGCCTAGCTTCTTTTGCTATACAGGGCGGATTGTTAGCAAAAAGCTTACAGCACGACATCGGCATCATTATTATTGCTTCTATGTTTACGGGTGTTGGTGGTGGCATGATTCGTGATTTGTTAGCTGGGAGAACCCCACTTGCATTAAGAGAAGAAATTCATGCTGTACTAACAATAGTATGTGCACTCTGTATATGGGCAGGGTGGGACAGCCCGCTTGAATTATCAGTAATCGTGTTTTTCATAGTGATGATTCGAATGTTTTCTGTTTTGAAGTGCCAGGCACGCAAATAATTCTGACAATTAAACAGTTAAAAAAGCCTCGTTCTTATATTTAGAACGAGACTTTTAGTATAGAGAGGTACTATTACACTGCACCAAATAATTTTAAAATATTGATAATGACAATACCTACAATACCAAAGTCAGAATCACCAAATGTTGTTCCTTCATAGCCGATGTCACCCATGAAAATAAGTAGAATAGCAGGGATGAAGCTGATGATTAAACCGTTGGCAAAGGCACCTGCCATCGAGCCGATTCGACCACCTGTTGCATTTCCAAAAACGCCTGCGGCTGCACCAGTGAAAAAGTGAGGCACGAGACCTGGTATAATGACTTTTAGCCCAATAAGTGGGAGTGCGAACATGGACAATAAACCAGCTAAAAAACTAAAGAGGAAGCCGATGATAACTGCATTTGGTGCGAATGGGAAAATCGTCGGGCAATCTAATGCAGGCTTAGCATTTGGCACGAGCTTGTCGGCAATGCCTTTAAATGCCGGGATAATTTCAGCAATTAGCATGCGCACGCCTGCAAGGATAATATAAACACCAGCAGCAAAGGTAATCGCTTGAATAATTGCAAAAACAATGAAATTTGATCCACCTGATAATTGTGCTTCAATATAAGAGCGACCTGCAAATAATGCCACTACAATAAAAAATATGCTCATTGTTAAGGAAATGGCTACTGATGTATCTCTTAAAAATCCTAGTGACTTGGGTACTTGAATCGCTTCAGTTGTTTTAGCTTTGTTGCCAAATAGCTGCCCAATTTTAGCAGATACATAGTAACCTATACTTCCAAAATGTCCAACTGCGAAATCATCACTACCTGTAATTTGGCGCACTGTAGGCTGTAAAATGGCAGGGAAAATAACCATACAAATACCTAATAATATTGATCCGGTAATAATAAGCGGTATGCCACTCATACCACCAACCGAGAGCGAAGCCGCGATTAAACACGCCATAAATAATGTATGATGCCCAGTTAAAAAAATATATTTTAAAGGCGTAAATCGCGCTAGCAATAAGTTCATGATCATACCGAACACCATAATCATGGCAGTGGATGTCCCAAAAGTCGTTTGCGCCGCGGCTACAATGGCTTCATTGTTGGGGATAACCCCTTGAACCTGAAAGGCATGATCGAACATTTTACTAAAGTGAGTTAAAGAGCCAATTAAAACGGCTGCACCTGCACCTAAAATGACAAAGCCCATAATGGTTTTTAAAGTACCTGAAAGAACAGTTGAAGCGGACTTTTTTTGGATTAGTAAGCCGACAAGCGCAAATAGGCCGACTAGTATTGCTGGTGTACCTAAAATGTCATTCATCATAACATCTAACATACCAACACCTCATCCTATCCAATTTTAAAAACTAAACTTGAAAATATATAATCTCACGGACTATTAACGTAAAATGAATTTTTCCTAAAGCAGCGGCCCAAGCTTGAATGTTATTTCTGGAATACTCATCATATTGACGATACGAACGATTTTTCTCACACCATTATCTAATTGATCTACAATATCTCCTGCACCGATATAAATATCTGCCTTCTCTGCCGTTGCAGATGTTAAATCTGTATGCGTTACCTCTGCTTCTTTTCCGAGTTCAAGTAGTGCTTTTTTTACATTCAGTTCCATAATGAAGCTACTGCCTAAGCCGTTTCCGCAAACGACCAAAATTTTCATCATCATTGCTCCTCTGTAGCATATTTTTTTATTTTCTCCATAATGCATTCTGGACGCTGACATCCAATAATATTGTCGATTTGACTAGGTTCTTGTAACACTTGTGTTAAATCAACTAGAGCTTGTAAATGCGTTGTATGATCAGTAGCCGCTAAAACGATAATTAGTGATACAGGTTTATCTGCTCCAAATAGTACAGGGTTTTGTAGATTTAATAAGCTCATCGATAATTCATTTACTCCATCAGATGGACGAGCATGTGGTATTGCAACTTTAGGTGTAAGTACGACATATGGGCCGTGTTGTTCGATGGATTGTATCATGGCTTGGATATAGCGCTTTTCTATTTTGTTTTGCTGTATTAGTGGTGATGCTGCGACGTATATAGCCTCTTGCCAGTTAGCTACTTTGTTAACAATTTGAATTGTATCTATATTGAGTAACTCGGTAAGCAAGTTGTTATCCCTCCTTTCATTAGCAATCAACATGTCTTCTATCCATGTTATTAATGCATACTATGAAATTATGTCAGATTGCCGAATATTTTTAACGAATTTGTTGAAAAGGGAGAGAGTGTGGAATAAGCCGCTTCTGAAGCTATTTTGTGCATATAGGGGAGGGAGAGCTCACAGATGTTTTGTATCTGTGAGTCAAGTTGATTAATTAAAATGAAGGGTATTATGACTGGATTTTTCGTGCTAAATCGTAAATGGCTTTTTTGACAAATCCATCAATCTTATTGTCTAGTCTGGACTGAGGGTATATAAGCTGAATTTTCCGTTTAAGTGCTATATCATGTAAGTCTTTCTTCACTAATAAGCCTGATTGTAATTCTTCTTCAATAAGGGAAACAGACAGAAATGCAATTGTTTTACCAAATGTCAGCATTTTTTTAATCGTACTTACAGAATCGAGTTCAATTGTATTAAAAGATGGTTGAAATGGGTTTAGCCATTTTTCAATAAAATGGTTGGTTGAACTAGATGAAGTGTGTAATAATACTTTGTTTTTAAGGACATCTGATTGTGAGATGTCTTTTTTTGCTGCAAGTTCGTGACTAGGGCTTAAAGCCAAAACGAGCGAATCTTCACCAATCTTTTCATAGGAAAGTGTTGGGTTTTGTTGCTTTGTTTCCATTATTAAACCAAAGTCAAGCTCCTGCAAGGCTACCATTTTTTCGATTTCAGGTGCTGTTTTTACTTCTAAGGAAATTCGAATGTCTGGATAAGCCGTAGAGATTTGGTTAATAATTTCAGGCATAAAAATATGGGCAGGTAGTGCACTTGCACCTAAACGAATGGAACCAACGTTACCTGCTAATAGATTTTCAATGAAGCGATCCATATCGTTTTGTAATTGTACTATTTGGCGTGCATAGTGAAAAAGCCCTTCTCCCGCTTCAGTTAAACGATAGCCACCTGCATTTGTCCGAAACAAGCGTACACCGTATTCTTCTTCAATCGAGCGAATATGAAAGGAGACAGTGGGTGGGGTAATACCTAGCTCTTTAGCGACGGGAGCTAATTTTTTAAAATCGACGAGTAAGCAAAATGCCTGTAATTTAAGATGATTCATTTTAGCCTCCTAAAGTAAATTCGATAAACTATTGCATTAACTTTAGTTTATTAGATTTTTTTTAACGACATATTAATAGTAGGTTAATATTTTCTAAATATCTGGAAACTATAGTAGAGATAGATGAGGAGGATACAATGAAAATCTCAATTACAAATGTAGAGAAAAAATATGGACATGCGCAAGCGCTATGGCCCATTAATGTGGAATTAAACAGTAAGTTCATTACAATATTAGGACAATCGGGCTGTGGTAAAACGACATTATTAAAAATATTGGCTGGCCTTGAGAAACCAACAAATGGTGAAATTGCATTCGATGACAAAATCATTTATTCTTCTAAGCTTCGTAAAAATGTCAAACCAAATAAACGCAATATCGCCATGGTCTTTCAAGATTTCGCGCTATGGCCGCATATGACCATTTTCCAGAATATCGCATTTGGTTTAAAAGGAATTGTAACAAAGGCGGAAATACCAGAACGGGTAGCGGATGTTATGCGTTTGGTGAACATGGAGGGATATGAAAATCGCAAGCCCGGACAATTGTCGGGTGGTCAACAACAGCGGGTAGCACTTGCGAGGGCACTGGCAACGAATCCAAAGTTAATTTTATTTGATGAACCATTATCAGCACTAGACGCAGTGCTTAGAGAAAAAATGCAGGATGAAATTATGCATATTATCCATGAACTAGATTGCCAAGCGATTTTTGTAACACATGATCAAACGGAAGCAATGACTATGTCAGATCAAATTATTGTAATGGAGTCAGGTAGAATTGCACAGGTTGGGTCACCAGAGGAGATTTATCACGCACCAGCAACACCTTATGTAGCGGATTTTATAGGCAAGGTTAATTGGTTTGATAAAGGTAATTGTATTGTACGTCCAGAGGGTGTATCGAGAAAACAATATCCTGGAACTATTGCGAAACAAGCGATGATTGTGAAAAGTACTTTTGTTGGGGATCGATATTTAGTACAGGCACAAGTAGAAGGAAAGCAATGGAGCTTTTATGAAACCGTGCCACTGGAACAAGGCAAGCAACTTGAAGTTTTTGTAGATACAAAACAAATATATCAATTGGAGGGTTTAACGTGAAAAAACGTTTCAAATTACTAGCAACTGCTGGGGTTCTTGTAGCATTAACATTAGCGGGGTGCGGCAATAATAAATCAGCTGACAGTGTCAATAATGAGGCAGCAAGCGCAAAGCCGAAAGAAGTGCAAACATTAACGGTCTATTCAGCTGGTCCAGATGGGTTGGCTGCCAATATACAACAAGCTTTTGAAGAAAAAACGGGCATAAAAGTAGAAATGTTTCAAGGCACAACAGGCAAAATTTTATCTCGTTTAGAAGCGGAGAAAAATAATCCTGTGGCAGATATCGTTGTATTAGCTTCTGTGGCATCAATGGACGGACTAAAGGAATCAAATCAGCTACATAGCTATAAAGAGGCAGAAAATGCTACGAAAATGAATAGTGATTGGTCAGATGTAGAGGGCTATTACTATGGCTATAGCGCCTCAGCATTAGGTATTGCCTACAATACGAAAAATACAAAAGACATTCCAACTGAATGGACAGATTTAGCTAAACCAGAGTGGCAAGGAAAAATGAATATTCCTGATCCAAGTTTGTCAGGTTCTGCTGTCGATTTTATTTACGGCTATACTGAAGCTGAAAAAACTGCTTGGGATACAATCCAATTATGGAAAAACAATGGATTACAAGTGAATGGTGCAAATAAGGAAGCATTAGATGCAGTCATTACAGGTGATAAAAATGCAACAATCTCAGGCGTAGACTATATGGCTTATAAAGCAAAAGCGAGTGGGGAGCCAGTAGAAATTGTTTATCCGAAGAGTGGAACTGTTGTAAGTCCTCGAGCGGTAGGTATTATGAAAGATGCTAAAAATGTTGAAGGTGCAAAAGCATACGTCAATTTCCTACTTTCAGATGAAGGACAAAAGCTAGTTACAGATGCTTATTTACTGCCAGGTAATAACGAAATAGCTGTAAAAGATCGTGCTGCATTAGATGAAATTCCACAGTTACATGTGAACTGGAAAGGTTCAGAGTCAAAGCAGCTTGATATATTAACGAAGTTTAATGATATTTTCCGTTAAGAGGCCAGCGAAGGAATCAAAAAGCATCTTTCCTTTTAGATGATGCGATTAACTTGTTGAGCAAAAATTCGCTTTTAGTCAGTAATCAGTCTTTAAGAAACAGCACTGACTATTGCGGATTTTTTTCAAAATAACAATTATGTTCTATTTGGACTATCTATACTATGTTTTCTAAGAAAGGAATGATGCAACGATGATCATGGAAGGCAAACGCACTTTTGGCCTCTTATTGACGATTGTCGCAACGTTTGCTATCGCGCCATTAATAGCCATTGTTTATTATACATTTGTCCATGATGGTCATTTTGACGTTTCACAAATTAGTAGAATGTTTGACAATGATCGTTTATGGCGGACATTAGGCAATTCTTTATTGCTAGGTATATTCGTTATTTTAGGGACGACGATACTAGCATTGCCTATGGCATTAATTCGTACAAAAACAAGCTTACATAAATATGATTGGCTAGATATTATTTTAACGATTCCTTTTATGACACCGCCTTATATCGGTTCTATGGGATGGATATTGTTTATGCAAAATAATGGTTTTTTACAGCAGCTAGTACCGGGGACCGCTTGGTTATCAAATGCCTTTTTTTCTTTATTTGGTATGGTCATGGTTATGAGTCTGCACCTGTTTCCTTTTTTATATTTAATGCTGAAAAATACGTTGCTTCGAATTAATGGTTCATTTTTAGATGCTGCACTTATTTTTGGCCGCAGCTCTTTAAGAAATTGGCTGCGGGTTATATTGCCTTTACTCGTTTCAAGCTATGTTCTAGGAGTATTGCTGATTTTCATTAAAACGCTGGCGGAATTTGGGACGCCTGCAACGTTTGGAAGTCGCATCGGATTTCAAGTTTTTACGACAGAAATTCACTCTTATCTTTCAAGATGGCCAGTAGATATTCGTATGGCAACATCGCTCTCATTATTTTTACTTTCAGTGTGTCTCGTTGTTTGGTATGTTCAAAATCTTATCGGACGAAAGTTTACATATAGCGTGCTTTCAGGAAAAACACCCGCTGTTCGTGACATAAAAGATAAATGGTTTATTAAGCTTGGTGCATGGTTTTATGTAGGTTTTGTGTTATTGTTTGCAATCGGCATTCCATACTTTTCGATTATCGTGACTTCGTTACAAAAGGTTCGTGGAGATGGTTTAAGTGCCGGCAATTTCAGTTTTGCGTCTTATGAGGCTGTGTTTACTAGCGGAAGCGCTGGGTTAGCAGCATTTTTAAATAGCGTTGTTTTTTCAATTTTAACTGCCGTTATTACAGCGATCATTGGTTTTTTTATTGCACTATACATTAAAAAGGGTGAAACGAAAAAGCAACAAATGTTAGATTTCTTTAGCTTAATGCCAAATATTATTCCTGGAATTGTTTTTGTCGTCGGTTTAATTATGTTTTGGAATGCACCTTGGCTACCAGCGACGATTTACAATACAAAGACAATGGTAGTTGTGACGTATTGTGTGCTTTTCCTACCATACTCTGTGCAATATACAAAATCTACATTTTCACAGTTAGATCAATCTATTTTCCAATCAGCTGCTATTTTTGGACGAAATAGTTGGGACATGTATCGATATATTTTCATCCCACTGTTAATGCAGGGAATACTTGCTGGCATGATGATGACATTTATTATTTCAATGCGTGAGCTAGTCGCAGGTCTCCTTATTTTGCCACCGTCAGTTGAGACAGGAGCAACGTTTATCTACAGCCAATTTGAACAAGGCAATGTTGGGCTAGGAATGGCTGTTGCGGTTATTACAGTCGCTATGACCGTTGTTTTTATGTTCCTATTAGATTGGCTTCAAAAACGGGGAGGACACGTAGGTGCTTAATATAGAAATTTTAGGAGGAGTTGGGGAGTATGGTCGTAACTGCTTTTATCTCGAAAAAGATGGGCGTGCTATTTTACTAGATTGTGGTGTTATGAACAATAGTGAAAAAACAAAGCCAAATTTATCACCAGCTCATGTGGCAAAACTAGATGCAGTGTTTATTTCTCATTCCCATATTGATCATGTAGGTGCGCTTCCTTTACTTGTACAGTTGGGCTACGATGGTCAACTCATTATGAGTGAAATAACAGCGAAACAATTAAAGCAATCTTTTAAAAATATTCAAACGTTTGAACCAAAGTCGATTGGCAGTTGGATAAATATTAACGATAATCTTTCTTTTCAATGGGGCTATAGCGGACATTTAATAGGGAGCGTTTGGTACAGCATTCGATTTTTAGAGGAGGTGATATTTTTTTCAGGAGATTACGTGATGGATTCCTATCTATTAAAGGCGAATCTTCCGATGATGGGAAAGAATGATTATAACGTTGCGTTCATAGATAGCGGCCATTTTGAAAAGCACATTAACAACAAAGAAATATTGCATCAATTAGCGGATTTTATCGATGCCAACGATAGTAGACCAATTATTTTTCCTTCTTCCTATTCTGGCAAAACTGCTGATATTGCGTTTTACCTTTTTGAGCATACTACAAGAAAGGTGTCTATCGATAATGATTTTTTTCCTTTTTTTGAAGAGTATTACGATGCGCCCGAAAATGTTGTATCTACTAAGCTATTGCCGTCATTCAGAAGTCACTGTTTACAAAAGATGATAATGGAAGATAACGCTATTTATTTTGTTCCTGAGCGAGATGAAGGAACAATTACGAAGCTACTAACTAATTTACCATCAGCAATTGTAATCTTTACAGGGTACTTTAATAAAGGCAATTACATGCAACAATTAGCACCAAATCAAATAAAACATTTTTTCTACAAAACACATCCTGATTATCAGGATACTATCGTGCTGTCAAAGCACATAAATGCTCATAAAACCATCTATTTTCACAGTCAGTTAACAAATATAGAAACGACACTTTTAAAAATAATCGGAAATGAGGATGAAAATATATGAGAAATTATTTGAAAAAGCTTGCAATGAAACTAGGCGTAATGGGATTGGTATTATGTACTATTGGCATGTTGAATACTATACAGGCAAAAGCGGCCATTGAGCCCGAGCATGAGATTAAATATAATTTAAAATCAGAGCTGTTCAATGAGTCGGACATTTTGAAATTTTTTACAGCTACTAAAAAAGATGAAGTGAAAATTTATTACTTCGATACACAAAGTAAAGATTTTCTAAGTGCGGACTATAACAATCGTTTGCGTGTTTATAAAGATAGCAATAAAATTGACATTACGTATAAAAAGAGATTTCTCAATACACCACTTGAAGAAGCACTTGCGATAACTGAAAGTCACGGCTTTACAGGTGACGAGTCCAACTATAAATTTGAAATGGATATTAAGGGCGGTAATCGTACGTTTACAATTAGTCGAAAAGAGTCCTTGAAGGAAACTGCTAAAGTTAACTACGATGCTGTGGATTCAAGTGCTGCAAAAAAAATAATTTTAGACAATGTGCCAAAGAAAATTTTAAATTGGGACTCTGCTACTTGGTTTAATAACACGTTATCACAGGCGGTCGTGTATGGACCTGCCAAGGCAACAACATATAAAGGAAGCTATGCAGGATATGAGGCAGATATTGAAGTTTGGCATTATCAAGGTGAAATTATGATAGAGCTATCGACAAAAGAAAGCAATGCTGCAAAAGCTGCATCGATTGAAAAAGTATGGCGTGAACATCTAGAAGCAGCAGGTTTTCTAAGTGCGGATCAGCGTGGGAAAACGGCGTTTGTAATGGAAAAGTAATATTTCAATTAAGATTCAATAAGATTTCATAAAAAATTTCGTGATACTTCTACGGATAGCGACAAAGCAACCGGTAGAAGCATACGAAATTTTTTTATTTATCATTTTCTAGCCTTTAGTCAGTAAAATATTTGTACAGCATAGTAGGTAATTAATATGGTGTTACGGTAAAAGATAGTAGACATACATCTGTTTGTTCTATTGGTGAAAAATGGACAATCTCTTTTGAGATGAAATAAAAACACATAAAGTTTGTTCTAACTTTTTCAAATTAGCTTACACTTACTATAGGACGAACTTTGTGTGGAGTAAGGGGGAAATAACATAGCGAAAAAAATGGGAATTGTTGCGCTACTATTATTTGGTGCTTATGTTCTTTGCATGTACTGGTATATATTTCATAGTGGCGGTGGCACAATACCGCGGGCGTTTCAAGGAACCGCTGCGGACCCAGTCATGTTTATGTCTGAAAAAGAATTAAACTTAAGTGGTGAATATTCAAAAATACGAAATTTCCTATTCTTTGTAGTAACACCGTTTGAATGGCTCGTTTATATGGTCATTTTGTTAATGGGTGTGTCTCGTTATTTTGAAAAAGTTGCGACTTCCCAAACAAAATGGAAACTGCTACAAAATGCTGCCTATTTATTTTTGTTATCATTTTTGCTTTATGTAGTGCTTTTCCCAATTGAATACTATCGCTATCATTTAAGTAAAAGCTATGGAATAAGTACACAGGCCTTTGCCTCATGGATGCGAGATGGGATTATTGATTTTTGGATCAACTTTGGAATGACCTTTATTGTCGTATCAGTAATATATTGGCTGATTAAAAAGAGCGTGAAGAGATGGTGGCTATATGCATGGCTATTAACGATTCCCTTTACGATTTTTGTCATGTTTCTTCAGCCCGTTGTCATTGATCCGTTGTACAATGATTTTTATCCGTTAAAAAACAAAGAACTAGAAACGAAAATTTTAGCAATAGCTGATCAAGCTAATATTCCGGCAGAGCATGTCTATGAAGTCAATATGGCACAAAAGACAAATGCCCTAAATGCCTATGTTACGGGTATCGGTAGTAATTCAAGAATTGTACTTTGGGATACGACATTAAATCGCTTAACAGATAATGAAATTTTATTTATCATGGCACACGAGATGGGACATTATGTTGAGAAGCATATTTATTTTGGTATTGCGGGTTATTTAATATTGACCTTAATAGGGCTATGGATAACAGCGAAAAGTATGAGGTGGGCGATTGCTCGGTACGGACATGCATTGAAAATTACGAAAATGGGTGACATCAATTCTTTGCCACTATTTTTACTCATTACATCTTTTTTATTATTTGCTTCGAGTCCGTTATCTAACTATGTATCACGATATCAGGAAACGAGAGCGGATAATTATGCCATATCATTGATGGGTGATCGCACGGCAGCGGTAACGGCATTCCAAAAGCTTACGATATCAGGGTTAAGTGAAGTCAACCCACCACTTCTTGTTAAATGGTTCCGCTATACACATCCGACAATGCTTGATCGAATTATGAAAGTGGCGGAAACGGAAGAACCTAAAAATGAAAAGCCGCTAAAGGAAGAGCAGAAAAAAAGCAAATAGACTTGCTTGAAAGTCACAACAATACACGAAGGTCTAGGTTTTTTGGGCGAATAAGTTGGGTATTCTAAAGAGAAGATTATCAAAATTGTTCGTTGTAGAATGGTAGGGGATTTCATGCGCAACATTATTATTATTACGCTTGCTTCAATATTAATGGCCTTTGCATATAATTTTTTATTAATACCGCATGAGATTTTGAGTGGCGGATTAAGCGGGATTGCCATTATGCTTGGTATTGTTACACCTCTAAATACAGGTGTATTGAATCTTTTATTAAATTTACCGTTGTTAATTTTAGGTGTGATGAAGCTAGGGAAACGCTTTATTGCGTATACAATATTGTCAGTTGGGGTAATGTCCCTATCATTGTTAATCATTCCGATTTATAAGGCAACAGAGGAACCGATATTGGCATCATTATTTGGTGGGGTTATTGTTGGCCTGAGTGTCGGTCTAATTTTCCGTGCATCTGGTTCCTCAGGTGGCTTTGATATTATTGCTATGCTTTTAAGTCGCAAAAGAGATTTTCCTCTTGGTGCACTTATTTCAGCAATGAATGGGATAGTAGTGGCGATTTCAGGTTTTGTTTTTAGTTGGGATGCGGCATTGCTGACGCTCGTTTCAATTTATGCCACAGGGAAGGTTGTCGATACAATCCATACGAGTAATATTAAGCTAACGCTTATGATTATTACGAGCAATGGTGAGGATGTGAAACAACAACTGTTAACTAGACTGCATCGGGGCATTACGATGATGGATGCTAAAGGCGGATATTCAGGTGAAGGACGAAAAGTGCTAATTACCGTTATAACACGCTACCAGCTGGCGGAAGTGAAAAGTTTAATAAAAGAAGTAGATGCGAAAGCATTTGTAAATATTTTGCAAACGACCGAAGTAATCGGGGTGTTTGATCGTGGTTCTAAATAATAAAAACATGCATTGATGATTAACTTAAATATAGTTACTTTTGAAAAAAATGTATTTTAAAAGCACGCGTTATTGATTATAATGATAATCGAACGTGTGTTTTTATTTTCTAGGATAGAAGGATGGGGTAACGATGCAAAAAGATACGATCCATGCATTTTGTTTAAAGCTACGCGGAACGACTCATGATTACAAAGAAGAATGGCAGGCAGACCGCTATCATATAGGGGGGAAAATGTTTGCGATGATGGGCGGAGATGCTACAAGAAAGCCTATTATTACTTTAAAATGTGAACCTAGTCGAGCAGAAGAATTAAGAGAAACCTACGAAGGAATCATTCCAGGGTACTATATGAACAAAACTCATTGGAATTCGATTTATATGGATGCGAATATTTCAGAAGACTTACTTGAAAATTTAATCCAGCACTCTTATGACCTCGTGTTCGCAAAGTTAACAAAAAAAGCCCAATTAAGTGCCAGTCACTCAAACAATTCAGAATTTTTATAGTTGGTTGCGGGAACGCACGCAATGTAAGTCGCAACAGACCACGCGATAGCGAGGGTTGCGGCTTACGTCGTGCCGGAAGTGCCAGTCACCGAAACAATTCTGAATTCCGAAGTGCCAGTCACTCAAACAACTAAATTAAGAATTATAGCCCAGCTCACCATAAGGCTGAAGCTTTTCAAGCCACTGTTCTTCAAGCTTTTCAAGTTCCTTTTTTGCATCAAAATAGCCTTCTTCTTTTTCCTTCAAATACTCCACTACCTCGAGCTGAAAAGCATCTTTGCCAAATGTATTGTAGTCAGCTTGTAAAGCTTTATTCGTATAAGTATTTGTTTTTAACATAAACTGAAATCCGTTTAATCGTTTTAAGTTATTGAAGCTTCCAACAAACACTTTACCATTATGTTTGTTCGTCATTGTAAAAACGCCTGCTTCAATTTTCATTTCTTTATACATTTCTTTTAATTCTTTTTTATGATCCATTGTTAACCCTACTTTCTTATTTTTTTACCCAATAAGCACTGCCATCATCTTGACGATCCATAAAACCGTATTGAATTAAATAGCGACGAATTTGTACATAGTCCTCATATATTGGCTGAATTATTGCATTGAGCTCTTTTTCTGTATACTCTTTTGACTCATCAAAAAGCTTTGTAATAGCACGTAGCACAACGATTTTATGCTTTTCTCGTTTTGGGAAGCGGACGAGCTCTTGACCGATGCCATTAGGAAAATATTTCTCAAGCAACTGTTGTTCTTCAGTAAGGGTGATATTATAGCGATCGTCGACCATCGTAGCCGTTTTGTGAATTGGCACAAAAGAATCTTCCTTCTGATCTTGTTGTTTTAATAGTTCCATCATGGCAAGGAATGTTTTAGCTTGACGTTCTTTTTCCTTTAAAGCAAAACGATGATGTCGAATAGTTGTTGCGCTCCCAATTTCTAGCTCTTCTTTAATTTCCTGATCGGTTTTGCCTTCATAAAAAAGGCGCAAAATATGACTTTGATGTTCTGTTAAACCTGTCATTTTTTTATTTAAACCATTTAAGTAATGAAAAACTGATTGGTGTGTAGCAGTAATATGGTGTTGCATAAATTTTTCAGCCTCATATAGTACATCTTCATGTGGATAAATAATACCTTTTTCAATTTTCCCCCCACAAAGAAGGCAAGTGTAGTGTGTGGCTTCATTTGTATAGCCATGCGTAATGTCCTCAATCGAAGCCTGCCAAAATAATTGATTTACATCCATTGTGAAACCCCCTAAAAACAAACGATTATTTATTTTGTTTATTTATTTATATTTAAAATAACAAAATGTTTGTGAAAAATCAATGAAAAGACACATCGCGTTTGAAAGCGATGTGCCCATATTGACTATTAGTGATTTTTCTTTTTAAAAATAAAGACTGATAAAATAGCAAGCACAATGAAGGTTACAAGAATAACAATATAGCTTGTTGAGGTGCTAAGTGAATGCCCATTTAGCTCATAAACAATACCATAGTTTAGCTTATAGCTTTCCACTTGTGCAACAGGAACACCGTCAAAAACCTTCGTTATTGAACTTTCCATAAAAGCATTGCGCAAAAGTAATGTAGTATGACTGATTGGAAAATACATAATAAGCTGTTGGGCAAAGTTTGGTAGAACGCCAACAGGGACGTAGACACCACACAAAAAGCCTAGTACTGTGCCAACGATTGTACTCAGTGTTGAAAAAGCATTTTGTGTGCTAACAAATAGTACGAGAAAAACATTAAATACGCTCGCGAGTAATACGGATAATAATAGTATACCAATTACTTTAATTAGGGCACCAAAGCTAAGTAAATGACCGCCAGTGGCCACTAAGAAAATTTCACAGCCTACTAGGGCAATGAGGGAAAAGATACAGCCGATAATAAAGGCATTCATGACATAGCTCATCTGAATTGTTGCACGGGAAATAGGGGCAGTTAGGAAATCTGCTGTCGCCTTTGATTCAATATCACGAACGACAATAGCAAATGCTGCTAATGTTGTTGTAACAGCAATCATTGATAATAAGCCGGCCACTAACCATTCATTGACCATTGCAATCAATTCTGGTGTAGCCTCTGTCATTTGCTCGATTGCATCGACTTGCATTTTTTGAAGAAATACCGCGTATAGAACGATGACAATTATAACGGAAAGGAGGGAGAAAAAGACTTGGGTTTTATCTCTCCTGAAAACCTTGTTATTACGTTGAATTAAGCTAAACATTGCTTCCATTACGTAGCATCTCCTTGTGCCATAATATGAATAAAGACATCGTCCATTGTTCCTTTAATAACTTCAAACGAGGCTAAAAAGGGTTCTGCACTTTTTAAAAGTGTAAGTGCATGCATAGTAGAGTCCACTCGAACTGAGAAAACGCCTTGCTTTTCGGTGAAATGTAATGTGGTGTCTTGCAGCCATTCTAACCCTGAAGAACGATCATGAAATACAAGTGCCATTTGGTCGTATGCATATTTTGTTTTTAAGAAATCAGGTGTTCCTTCAGCGACAATGCGACCTTGATTTAACACAATGACCTGATCTGCAACTGCAGCTTCTTCCATATAGTGCGTTGTTAAAAATACCGTCATATTTGTTTCTTCCTGGAGTTGTTTAATCGTTTGCCAAACGAATTGGCGTGTTTGTGGATCGAGTCCAGTTGTTGGTTCATCTAAAAATAATATTTGTGGTCGATGAATGAGTGCACGTGCTATATCTGCGCGTCTTTTTTGACCACCAGACAATGTGCCATATTTTTGCTGTTCAATATCATCTAAATGTAAATAGGTAGAGACAAATTGATAGTTTTCAGCAAGCTGTGTTCTCGATAAACCATATGTTTTACCGCGGTGTACAATATTTTCACGAACCGTTAATCGTTCATCGAGTAGGCTTTGCTGGAATACAACGCCGATTGATTTTCGAATTTCTGCATTATGAGACCTCTCATCGAGCGTATAACCGTTAATCGTTACAGTACCACTTGATTTTTGTAATAATGTGCATAATATTTCAATGGTCGTCGATTTCCCAGCACCATTAGCACCTAAAAAGGCGAAGAGAGAGCCTTGTTCTACTTTAAAGGAAATTCCTTTTACTGCTAATTGTTCGCCATATTGCTTTTGTAAATGCTCGACTTGAATCGCAAACGTCATATTTGTCTATTCCTTTCTTTTTTTGATTTCATTATTGATTTCCTCAATATCGTTCTTTTGAAGTACATATAAAATGCACCATACAATGAAATAAATAATGATTTCCGCAATGAGCACATACAAAACTCCTGAATGTTCGAACCAACGGCCAAAATAGCCTGCTACCATTACGAACAACGTCACTGCAATAAAATGCAGAATAAGCTGAGTGGAAAATAGTAAACGTTCTATGTCAAAAATGATGGACAGAGGACCTATTGCTGCTCCGAGTATGGCTGCAATGATTATTTGTTCGAGTAATTCCGGTCCTGATGCCAATCCATGATTAGAAATGAGACTTAAGGTCACTAAAGTGTAGGATGAGCTAAGTGAGATGAGTAGACCAATAATCATCATGCGTAATACTCTCATATTATGAATCCCTCCCAATACCTAATTGGCGTTTTAATTCTTTTAAATACTTCCGGCTGACATGAATGGACACATCATTATCTAGCAATAATTCTGTTGCGCCAATTTTGCCCATCTGAATAGAAGCAATTTTATTAATGTTAACGAGGGTGGATTTACTCACTCGTGCAAAATCTTTCGCTAATTGCGCTTCGAGCTCATATAATTTGCGTTTTGATTCAAATTCTTGCTCCTCTGTCTGTAAAAAGACTTTAGCGCCTTCAGCATAAATTGAATAAATATCTGTAATTTTTATTAAATGAATTTCTTGCTGCAAATAACCATCGAGCATGGTCGTTTGGGCTGCTTGCAATTGCTTCATCAATTTTTCGATGTGCTCGTTATACTCCTTTGCATGTATGTGGATCTCGGTTTCTTCTAGCGCGCTATTAATCATTAAATGAATTTTCATTGGAGGCCTCCTCTGGTAATACGTATTACCTCATCTCCTATAAAAGGAAAGGCATTTATTTACTGAATCAGGTTAATATTAATGTAGCATAGAAATTTTTAGATAAGATAAATTGTTTAATAAGTGGTAAAAATTAATGATTAACAGGTAGGTTTTATTCAATAACTGCTGTTAATGTCCACTGCGTGTAGACGCAGGACTGTAAATATCTGAAAATTCATAATTGTTTTAGTGGCAGGCACTTTCTTTAAGAAGTTTGGAGGAGTAGCAAATTGACTAGGTTGCGGTCATAATAGAACTATCATTCTTGAGGGGTTGCTAGCAATGTATACATTTTATAAACAGATGTTCTTAACATTATGTATTGGGTTGTTAGGAGCGCTGTTATTTCAATTTTTACATATTCCGATGCCGTGGTTGCTTGGGGCAATAGCCGCTGTACTTTGTGTACAGTTATTTACAAAAGTACAATTACAATGGCATAAATATTTTCGAAATATTGGTTTAATCGTAGCGGGATATTCCATTGGCTTTGCCTTTACTAAAGAAGCGGTACAAGATATTCAACAGTTTTTAGGCAGTATCATTGTACTGAACTTGATTTTTATCCTGTTATTTTTTGTTATTAGTTTTATAGTAGCAAAACGTACTGAGTTAGATTTTCCGACCGCGCTAACATGTTGCGTCCCTGGAGGAATGACACAAATTGTTGCCTTTGCTGAGGAGCAAGGGAATATGAATATGGCTGTGATTACGTTTTATCAGGTGTTGCGAGTACTATTAATTGTTGGCTTTGTACCATTAATGGTGACAGGCATAGGCGAAAATATCGTCACTGTTGATGGAAGTCTTTCATTGCGATTATTCATTTTACTCCTTATTTGTGGAATGGCAGGGTGGCTTGCCCAAAAGGTGAGAATTCCAACAGGCTATATGTTAGGTCCAGTATTTTTATTAATGGGCTTGAATATAGCTGGTCTTGAAGTGCCCAAAATGCCATTATCGTTTCTTCATATTGCACAGCTCGTTATTGGTATTTATATCGGCCTGCTACTGAGAAAAGAGGATTTACATTTATCAAAGAAGCATGTTTTTTACGCATTTATTTCAGCGGGTCTTTTTATAGGTTCTGCATATGCTTTATCATTTGTTATGAAAAACTTGTACGGGCTTGATTTTCGCACAGGTTTTTTGAGTATCGTACCGGGTGGGCTAGACCAAATGGGGATTATCGCTGCATCTGTTCATGCAAATGTGACCATTGTGACTGCATTTCAGCTATTCCGTGTGTTGATTGTGTCCATATTCCTTGTACCGTTAGTGAAAGTATTTGTGAAAAAAGCGAACACGTAAAAAAGATTGCTCATAAGGTTTATCGATGAGCAATCTTGAGTTATTAATATTTAAACTGATGAATTAAATTTTGCAGGGTTTCTGCGTTTTTTGTAAGGGTAGTTGCTGCATCGTTAATATCCTCCATCGAATAGAGGTTTGTTTCAGCAATCTGTGAAACGACTTTTGACTGCTCTCGTGCATCGACGGCTATTTCAGCCATAATTTGAGTAGATGCATTGGCCTGTTCAATACGAGCATATAACTCTTCAGCAATCCCTGAAACTTCTTGAATTTTATTTGTGACAACAGCCACTTTTGTTGTAATGTTTTCAAATGCAAGATTTGTTGTACGAACAATTTCTACACTTGAAGCGGCTTCTTTTTCACTTTGTTCCATATGCGCACTCGCTTCTTGTGCAAGCTGCTGCATCGTATGAATGGTCTCGGTAATTTGAGCAGCAGATGTTTTAGATTGTTCAGCTAATTTACGAACTTCCTCTGCAACGACTGCAAAGCCCTTACCATGTTCTCCTGCACGTGCTGCCTCAATGGATGCATTTAAAGCAAGTAAGTTTGTTTGGTCAGCTATTGCATGAATGACCTCGACAATATTTCCGATTGTATTAGCATGAGCATCAAGTGCAACGATTGACTTGGCACTTTCTAAAACTGCTTCTGTCATAGCCTGCATCTGCGCTTGCATGGCCTGTGCTGTTTTCTCACCATGTTTCGCCGTATCAAAAGCTTCTGTAGCATGTGATGATACTTCCATATTTGTTTCCGTTACATGTTGAATACCGCCAGCAATATCATACATGGCTTCGGCGTTTTCATTAGCACTTTGTTTTTGCGTACTTGCACCACTTGCTAATTCTTGCATATTCGCTGTTAATTGTTCAGTTGTTCTCGTTGTGGAGCCTGCCGTTGCAGATAGCTCAGCGGATGAAGCAGATACTTGATTGGCTGTTTCATCTACTTGATGCATCATTTTACGAAGTGTTTCGAGCATGGCATTGAACGATTTGGCAAGATCTCCAATTTCATCTTTTGTGTTGACAACGAGTTGTTGTGTTAAATCGCCTTCTCCAGCAGAAATTGTTTCAAGCTGGGTATTTAAACGTTTTAAAGGTTTTACAATATTACGCACAAGTAATGTACCTGCAATTACAGCAATAATTGCAGCTATGAAGGCTACTACCCCCATTTTGAGCATCATTTTTTGTGCTACCGAACTAATTTCAGAGGAGGGAACACCGGCAAAAATCATACCAATTGTTTCTCCATTAGCATTTTTTATCGGTCCATATTGAGTGAAGTAAGGTTTACCAACTACATTAGCTGTTCCACTATATATGTTTCCTTGAGTAATAACGGCTTCTGTTACTTTCGGATCGGCAGTTGTGCCAATTGCACGCTGTCCATCTACCATAACATTTGTATTAACGCGTGTATCATTAGCAAAAATTGTAATAGCTGCTTCGGATAACTCTCCTAATTTATCAATTAATGCAGTTTCGTTCGCTATTTTTGCGTCTCCTTTGTAAAGTTCACCATTTTCCAAATGCCATTCACCTGGCAATGTTTGCTCCAAATTATAGACACTTAGATCATAGATTTGGCTAAGGCGTGTATTATTTTCTGATTCAAGGGTCGTTTTCATTTCACTAATATTTACAAGTCCAACAGCAATTAAAACAAATAAAATAATCGTCACAATTAGCAAGCTCATTTTCGTTTGCATACTTAAGTTTTTCATAGATCCCTCCACATTTTAATCCACATAAATAGACAGCAAGTTATTGCTAAAATACTTGCTGTTTTTGCATTCGTTTAAGGAAAACATTTCTATTTTTACTAGTATATAATTACTTAAGCTTTTTGTATATTTCTAAATTAAATATAATTAGTGAATTTTAGGCTGTGTTTTTTGAGAATATTGTACTAAAAGGGTTGATGTGAAAGACATTTTTTGCATTCTATTTTCCTATTTGAATGAATTGCAAGAAATCCTTTCGAAGTATCGCCTTACTACTTCGAGTAATCCATATAAAATATACATTCCCAATTTCTATGTAATATGGTATGATAACACTAATTATAAGAACGGAGGTGAAAAAGGATGAATCAAAACGCTACGAGAACAAGTGTAAAAGTGGATACCGCTATGTATTTTGCACGTGTTCTAACTTTCGATTTTGCTAACAACGGGATAGGTCTGTCTATTTTTAAGCAAAATCAAATACTACACGTAGCGGATTAGCCATTCTTTTTCACAAATAAAAAAGGAAAAGACTGCTTGTTAATCGAGCAGTCTTTTTTGTTGTCTAAAGATGTTTTTTCGCACGTTTTATGGAGGAAAAACAATGCAAATTAAGGCTGAACAAATTCAAAAGGTAATAGGTGGAAATATATTATTTGAAGGGCTTCAACTGGAAGTCAATAAAGGGGAACATGTAGCTATTGTAGGTGTAAATGGCAGTGGTAAAACGACTTTACTACAATTACTAGCAGGTATAGATGTACCTGATAGTGGTCGTATTATTAAAAGTAAAGGAACAACAATTGGCTATCTACATCAAATTCCTAGCTACCCTTTGCTTACAGTAAAAGAAGTGCTGGAGCAAGCATTTGCTGAAATCTATGCGCTAAAAGCAAAAATGACTACGCTGGAACAGGAAATGCAAGCGAACGTTTCAGACAAAGTATTACAACAATATGGTCATGTCCAAGAACAATTTATGTTGCAAGGGGGCTATGAAATTGATGCTCAACTAGCGACCATTGCAAATGGACTTGGTATTACGTCATTACTCCCATTGCCATTTGCCAGTATAAGTGGCGGTGAAAAAACAAAGGTCATGCTTGGTCAAATTTTGCTAAGTAACCCGTCTATTTTACTATTAGATGAACCAACAAATCATTTAGATATGCAAGCAATTGAATGGCTCGAAAACTATACTCGTAATTTTTCTGGCATTGTCATTGCCGTATCGCACGATCGTCAATTTATGAATCAAATGGCACAAAAAATCATCGAAATTGAGGATGGAGAGGCGTTTACGTACAAGGGGAATTATGACGATTTTATTGCGCAAAAAGAAGCGAAAGTTGAACAGCAGTTTGCTGAATATGAAGAACAACAAAAGAAAATAAAAAAAATGCAAGAAGCAATTAAGCGTTTAAGACAGTGGGCAAATGAAGCGAATCCACCGAATGCTGCATTGTATCGCCGTGCTAAAAGTATGGAAAAGGCATTAAACCGGATAGCGCGTGTCAAAAAGCCTATCACGAAAAAGAAAATGAATTTAGCATTAACGATGGCGGAACGAAGTGGCAAGGAAGTCGTACAAATGAAAGCGGTAAGTCATGCTTTTGATAAGCCATTATTGCAGGATAGTCATTTATCGATCTATTTCGGAGAACGGTTGGCGATTGTGGGCAATAACGGTAGTGGGAAATCTACATTATTAAAAATGATGTTAGGAGAAATTGTACCGAATCAAGGGACATGTAAAGTAGGGAATAGTGTAACGATTGGCTATTTGTCTCAACAATTTGAACATGAAAATCCGACCATTCGTTTAATTGATGCTTTTCGAGAGAGTGTATCCGTATCAGAGGCAGAGGCGCGTCATATGCTTGCACAATTTTTATTTTATGGATATGACGTATTCAAGAAAGTGAAGGACTTAAGTGGTGGTGAAAAGATGCGTCTGCGTCTAGCACAGCTGATGCATGAAGAGATTAATTTACTCATTTTAGATGAGCCGACTAATCATTTAGATATTGAGGCAAGAGAAGTATTAGAGGACACGCTTGAATCTTTTGAAGGTACAATCATCGGTGTATCGCATGACCGTTACTTTTTACAAAAGATCTTTACAAAGATTGCATGGATTGACCATCAAACAATTCATGTATATGAAGGCGACTATGAATGGGCGAGGACAAAGCACCTACCGATAGACCAAGTACTGGCAGTAGAAAAAATTACAAAGACAATTGTACAAAGTAATAAAGAGCTCCCAATTGATGAACAAATTGAAAAGCTAGAGTTTAAATTATCTGAACCAACACTTGTTAAGGAACAACGTCAAAAACTAGAGCAACAACTAGAAGCACTATATGATAAATGGCTGGAAGGGGGTTCGGACTATGCTTAAGCTAGAGCACATAATAAAACTAGACATTGACTATATCAATAGTTTTAGTGAGATGGAACGTTGTGCACAAGGTGTATTCTTTTACAATAAGGAAATGCCAACGTACTTTGACGCTAATCATGCGCATATTTGGAAAAAGATTGAGCAAGAGGAGAAGTTTTTAACAGACTTAAAACGTTTTTATACGTCAAAAGGACTTATACCGAGAATGTATTTATACAATTTAGAGGAAAATCATCATTGTATCGAGGCATTACAAGCACATGGCTTTCAATATGAATCTTTTACAGATGAGGTACAATGCTGGAATGGAGTAACTGTTCAATTACCGGTTAATCCAGCAATTCAAATTGAACGTGTAACAAATGATAATGTACAGGAAGCACTAGCAGTTGAAATGAGCATATCCACATTTGGTGAACCTGCTATAATAAAAGAGGCGTTCGATAAAACTTATCGTTCACAGCATTTTACCTATTATTTATTAAGGATGGACGGGGTAGCTTGCTGCACGGCAAATATATTTGTTTCTGGTAAACAAGGAAGAATAGAAAGTGTAGCTACTTTAGAAAACTATCGTGGAAAAGGTTTGATTGGTTATTTGTTACAACATATTCAAAAAGAATCTGTTATAAACAGGCTAAATTATTTATGGATTTTGCCTATTAGTGAGCAAGTCGCTAATGTCTATACAAAAGCGAATTTCCATTCATTAGGTAAAATAACATCTATCCATGCATTTACTGAAGGAAAAAGTATTCAAGAAATAAGGTCAGCAAAATAAACGTTTGTTAAAAAAACTTTAGAATCTTAAAAGTATATTACTTGAAAAAAAGTGGTATTCGATTTATTGTCTTTAGAGATACTTGTTTAATGGACTTGGAGGATATGAAATGCACGGAATTTATATACGCTACAATGTCTCAGAAAAAAACCAAGAAGCAACATGGCCACGTAAAGTGGATGCATTTGCATATGTTCAACGAGGTAAGCCACAACAAGGGAATGACAACATGCTTTCGATGGAGGAGCTACGAAGTCATGCGATTCGTTATATTAAAAGTTTAAAAGAAAATGCGAGTTTACATTTAGTGGAACAACATAATGGTGAAATTGAGCATTTCGGTCGACGATATGTGGAATCATTAAAGGTAAAAGAAAATATCGATTCGCAGCTTATTAATCTTGAAGAAATTCGCCTACTATTGCAATTAATGAATGTATTGAATTTATCGCATAGTTTTGGAGAAAATGCGGGGAAGATACTACGTCAAATTACGCCATATGCTAAAGATGTAGAGAATTCAACGTTCCAAACTACGCGTGTAGAGCGTCATTTTTATTCAGAGATAATTGAACAAATCGAAATGGTATACGCACGCATTTTGCGCCAACATAATCCGTCCACGACAGAAATGCAGCAATCGGAAAAATTATGGACTGCTGTTTGTGAGCAAGCAATTGACAAGGTCGAGGCACGTATTGAACGCTTATCTTCTATTAAATTAAAGCATGAAAAAAATTTATTAGAGTATAGTCAGTTGAAGCAACAAAATATCGAGGCGAAGGAACGCTTAGATCACGCTGTTCAGGAGCTAGATGCAATATTAAATGTATTAGAATCCTAATTGAAAGATAAAAGCATGTCGCCAATTGGTTTTTAAATCCAATCGGCTGACATGCTTTTATTTTACGTTATTTTTTTCTGCTTCTTCACGTTTCCATTGACGATAAACACGGAGTAAATCAAAGCCAAGTACTATCACAATAAGATAGAAAATAGGGCTATTATAAGATAAACCGATTTCTGATTCGCCGCCTAATAATGTGAGCACAATCCAAAGGCCAATTGTATAGAGCGTTAATCCAGCATACGCCTTTTTGGATATCTTTTTATATGTACCTTTTGAAGTTACCATTTGTATACATACAAGAACGATTAATATGACAAGGATAATTTTCTTCGACAATAGCTCTGCTAGCGTCGTGGCAGGGAAAAAATCATTGACAAATAGTAAAGTGAAAAATAAGAAAATACAAACATTTAAAACGGTGGATAGCTTCATGCAATATCTCCTTCGATGCCTTTATTCTTTTCTATTGTAACATGGTTTGAGTTTGCACAGTGGTTTATTCATGGTTCAGCTATGGAAGTGAAAAAAACTCTAATTATTCTATTTCGAGCAGTTAGAGGAAATAAAATAGAACTATTTTTTATTATTTAATCTATAAAGAACTGTTGAAAATTGCTCTCTTGTAAGTGGCTTTTGTGGGTTTTGCCCATTTAATAAACCTTGTTCTTGACACCATGTCCATCCTGCTTCATGCGATTTGTCAACAGGTCGTTCCACTAGCCCTAACATAGTATTAATGAATACTAATTGTTGAAATATTATTTGACAGTCAGCTTTTAATTCTTCATATTGTGACATGGTGAAGCCTCCTTTATCGCTAGTCAATTTATCAAGTTCTTTTTGAACTCTATTTAAGAATGATGCCCATCTTCCTTCATCAAGAATGCGATGCGGACAATATTTACCACTCCAATCTTGATGCTTTCTTACTCTGTCAATTTTCCAACCACGTTCTTGTAAAAGCTGTGCTATGAATTGAATAGCTATTTTTTCAGCATTTGCATAACGTTCACCACCTGATTTAGAATAACAAATTTCAATACCAATTGATTGCATGTTTCCATGACCTTTACCATCTCCACAATGCCACCCATTCCGGTTTAAAGGCAATCCCTGAATTACCTCCTGATCGTCTACCGCAAAATGGTAGGATACTTGATGGTTATTACTAATCATATAATTGATTTCATTTGCTGCTGATGCATCATTCGCTGTATTATGTATCGTTAAATATTGAGCATCCATGGTATATGGACATTTAAGATTATATTTTGAGGGTGTTACTAAAAGTTGTTTAATATTTATTGTCATTAAAATCATCTCTTTTCGGCTTTACATATGCCAATGCTCTTTGAGAGTCACTGAGATTGGCCGTTGTAGGATCTAAAACGGCGTTATAGATACTAACGCCCATTAAAGCAAGTACGTAGGGATTAGAAAGCGCGTTGACCATTAATGTCCATACACTTCCCCAAGTAGTCAAATCAGCTCCAGTGATGCCATAATAGGCGAATAAAGGGGTAATAATTGATAATCCGAATGTAATCCAAAATTGAGGGTTACAAATACGGACTTTCCAATTGATTTTCATGATATACCATTCCTTTCTTTATTAACCTAGCCACTTAATAATTTCTGCACCTATAATTGTAAGTGGGATAAGTATCCACCAATGTAGATATTGTTTGATTGTGTCACTAATTGAAAGGTTATCCTTTGCAGATTCATATTTTAAGTCTTCTTCAATGCTATCTACTCGTTTACCAATACCTTTTACATCATCTTGCAGCTCTACTTGTGACATATTTAGTTTAGTAAGATTAATGTTGATGTTATTGAAGGTTTTATCCATTCGATTTAATTGAATTTGTTGGTATTTATTCATTTCTTGTTGTTGTTCTGAAACGACTGTTAAACGCTGTAATAATTCATGATTACCTTCTAATTTTGAAATTCGTTTTTCATGATTCTTCATTTCTACTTCTACAGAAGCCAATCGTTCCCCATGTTTTTCGCTTTGCACATTCATCACCAACTTTAAAAAATTATAAAAGGATAGAGTGGATTGTATGTCCACAACTATCCTAAAAGAATGCTTCAATTAATTTTCAAGTAATTGTATGTCCTCGAAAATTTCACAAAACCTATTATATAAAGTTGCTTTTTTACCAGTGAACTCTAAATCTAAATTCAGCAGTATTTCTTGTAAAACCTGTAGCATTTCAATTTTATCTGCAGTCTCGTCAATAATAAAATCTTCCTGAAGTAACGTTAAAATTTGGCTTTGCACTTCTTTTTCAGCCTCTGGACTAAAAATAGGGACTTCAATTTCTTTTTCATCTACAAATTCCTTGGTATATAAAATTTCCTCATTTTCATCTTTTTCGGCATAATCAGCAACTAATTGCTGTCTTTCTTGATTTACAAGATTTAGCTGATCTTCTAATAGTTTGAGAAAGCGCGTGCGCATTCGTGACTCTTTCCCTTTTAAAATGAGGTTAAATAGAAAAGCATATAATTCACTAATTTCGTAATTTTTAATAATCATAGTTCTTTCTCCTTTTTCTCCATTGTTTACATAATAAATGCATAGCCTGAAACGCCGCCATTTACCCTAATGACAGTATAAATATTGTATACAGTTAATATTCTCGGTTTAATTGTCGTTAAAATATCTGATTCATCCCAAGTTGGAATTGTAATTTGAGTAGGGATATATGGCTTTGATACAGATATTTTTGTGTCAGTTTGACTAACAGCTTTAATATCAATATCTGTAGGTAATTGGCTGATTTTGCGAGCTATAATCTCAGTATTAATATCATTTACGTAAGAGACAAAAATTTCTGCATTTGAATCAAAATCTTTTTGTACTCTAATAGCAATACAACCTTCAACTTCAGGCTTAGATACAACAATCTCAGTTGTAAGATCACTAATAATATTGGGTTCAATTTCAACCCAAATATCGTCTCGATGTTTTACCACGATTTCCGCTTCAATCTTTGGTTTTGAAACAGCAATTTTTGTATATAAATTATGATCTTCAAGAGCTCGTGAAGAAATTTTTGTAGGAATTGTATCTTTACTTAGAAGAATTTCTGTATGTACATTACTCGAAAAAATAGTATTAATATCAATTTCAGTTATAATATCGCTATCCCTATGTGTAGGAATAGTGATTTCAGCTTCTATAAAAGGTTTATTAATAACTAATTCTGTTTCATGCTCGTCATCTTTTATTCGGGAGGCTATTATTTCGATAGGGATGCTTGGCTTATTAATAGTTATATCCGACCAAATGGTACGATCTTTTGATACTATAACGCTAATCTCAGTCAAAATATTACTTTCATCTGGAATTGCTACCACTAGCTCAGCAGGAATATTTGGTTTATTAACTTTGATTTCTACGAAAATATCTTCATCGAGAGGCACTTCAACGCGATGAACGTAAAGATATGTTGGGTACTCAGAATTATCAAATGTTGAACCAACGGTGATTTCTGTGTCTTTATCCGAGGGCAGGGACTTATAAATAAAGATTTCAGTAATGTGCTGACTTCTGCCAAAACTAAATATTGTAGAGTCAAAATACTCTACTACTAGTTCAGGAGGTAACTGTGATTCTCTTGTAAGGAAGGTCACATATCCATCGGTAATTTCATTCGAGACACGAATGATAAAACCATTATTCACTTGATGAAGCGCAACCCAGCTTTTTACAATATCGAAAACATTGAATTCTAAGTAGCCTGCTTGTTCATTAATAGTGAATTCTTTTGTAATTAACTGAATAGGCGTAGGGCGATTTAAGTGCGTAATACTATATTCAGACCATTTACTACCAGCGTTTAAAAGTTCAAGCGTAATTCCTTTTGGAATACTACCACTGTAGTACAGCCTTACATATGCACTTGTTAAAACATACGATGGATTGATTGAAGTCACATCAAATTGTATAAATGATCGCCAAATGTCATCACGACTTTGACCTGCCAACATAGATTTATACTCACCATAGTTAATGGTTTGATATTCTGTTTTTTCACGTGTAAAAGCGTCTTGAGTCGGGGTGAAACTATCTGTAATAATTGGTGGTTGTTGAACTTCATAGATGGCAGACATTCTATTATGTGGTGGAACTTCAATTTCAGCTAAAAGGTTGTTATATCCAATTGGTTGAATCTCAGTTAGCACTTCAGCATTACCCCGGTACATAATGTTGATGTGTATTTCTTTCGAAGTTTCATTATAGGCACGAGGGATAATTTCCGTATCAACATCTGCATTTTTTTCAGGTCTTGAAATAATTTCTGTATGAATATCAGCGTTGTCAACCGCAATTAAACTATACTTTGCCTTAAAACTATTGCTAAGGTTAGGAGCAGGTTCAGTTCCTAGCAAATGATCATGCAAGCTTCCGTTAACGATTTCATCGGTTTTTGGATGTAGTGGAAGATCCTTAACTATTTCATTATTACTGTCCTCATTCATATTTTCACTTCCTTATCACATTGTATTGTGATTAGGCTTTATCTGCTCTCACGATAATGTCAAACGATCCATTTGCGTCAGGCGTTGAACCTAATTTTGTTTTTAACCGAATAAAGAAGGGCATTTCAGCATTATTTGCAAGCACACCACTCAGCTTTAAATCTGGATGAGGTATAAAAGGTGACTGACTTTGACTGAATTCAACTGTCATTTCGGTTGGGAAATTAGCTGTATTTGCAAACAAATGCACGTTTTTAACATCATAGCCGTATTGATTTTTTAGGATTACCTCATGCTCGATTGTCGTTTGTCCTGCGATAATGACACCAAAATCAAGATACTTTAATACGTCTCCTATTTCATTAGAAAAGTATTCTCCATGGACATCTTTAAACATAAGTCCAGAGTAGGTACCCATAAAGTTTGTTGACCAATAATCTGTAGTACCAAAGTAGTCTTTAAACTCCACTTTTAAAGTATTCCAATCATCAATTTTAATGTCCTTACTTCGGATTACTAATTCAATGTTTTGAGGAGATTCACCTAGCTTTGTAAAGCTACCATCAGAAGGGTAGAAGTGGCGGTTGTTCAGCAATACCCGATATTGAACACGTGTTAAATCATCATCACTTAACACACCTTTAAGAACATTTCCGTTGAAAGCAATATCTATTTTTGCTGTTGTATTTAAAATATATAAACTTGTGTCTTGAATTGCTGTTGTATGGCGAGGAAGGTAATCTTCATATGAAATATTTTCAACAACAGAAACGATCGTATCACGAGGATTGTCTTTTAAGAAAATCCCGATATTTAAGTGCTGCTCATCCCAAGTCCGCCATTCTGTGTCAGAAATGTTATTTAAGTCTGTATGTTTCATGCCATTTGCAATAATAGCTTCTTCACTAGAAGCATCCGTAATGACAAATTTTTTAAACACCTTATCCCATACATACCACTTTGTAGTGTCTGTACCAGAAACAAAATAACGAGCTTCATCCCGATAGGATTGAGAGATATCATTAACTATAACATCATCCAAAGCACCATAAATCCGCTTCGGGTTGACCAGCTTAATGAACTGAGGTTTAGGTATAGCTTGCATTTCAAGCACTCTCTGTGCAGTCTCAGGTGCTTCATCAGTCCACGTCACAACTTCGAAATCGCCTTCTAATTCATCGAGAGGGGAGTAGTTTGCTTCTAAAATTAAGTCAGCATTTGTGACCTCTGTATCGTCTGTGTAGTAAAGCACCTCGACACTATCACCGAATTCATCGTAAATGTCGAATGGTTCGGTAGTTGTGGATACGATGATATCGTCGGTGGATTCTGTGTAGACTAAAATTTCAGGTTTTTCTGAGAGATAGTCATAAACAGAAAATGGTTCAACTTCTGTTTCAACAACTATTTGTGAGGCATCAGAATCTGTGTAATAGACAACTTGAGGCGTTACTCCTAACAAGTCTTTTGCAATTGTTGGGGGGATGGTGTTTACTATGCTAGTGCCGCTTGCGCTAATAGTCTCATAATTCACATATGTTCTAGTTAGGTCAAGAGGTAGTTTATCGGTAGCAAAGTCAATTTCCTTTAGAATTCCACCGTGATTTAACAGGGTGTTTTCATTTAAGTTGGGAATTTCCTTGATTCTATCATCTAGAAAAACGAGATTCTTGTTAGCAGCTGTTTTGAATGCTAAGCGTTTTTGAGTGAAATCGAAAGGGGAAAGTGCCTTATTATAGATTTGTAAATCATCAATTTGCCCATTTAACCATCTTCCTGCAGTTGCTAAAAAAGCATCACAATTAAGTAAAGACAAAGGTTTGGTATGGATGTATGTCGATACACTGTTTTGTAATCTTACGTTAAGCTCGCCATTAATATAGATTATAGTTTCTAATTCTGACTTAGACACTAATATATCAGTCCATATGTTCTGAGCAATGTTAATTGTTGATTTAATAACGTTTTCATGTGAACTTCCATTAAAAAATGTTACATATAGATAGCCTGCTGTATCAATATATAAGCTAACTCCTTTATCTGAGCTTCCAAAACTTCCTGCAGTAGAAAGGAAATAGCTATCAAGAGTGTTTGGCAAACATTTTATTTTAAATCTAATGGAAAAGTCTCTAGTTGGAATGATTGCACCATTAAATAAAACCCTCTGATTGATGGCACTTGATTTAATTGCATATCCTTTACCATTCCACCCGTCAACTCTTGTTGCGTTCGTAATTATTCCTAAATTACCTATACCTAGTAAATCCAAAGTATTGTTGCTTATCTCATCAAATCCAAACCATGCAACACCATGTTGTATCATTGTTTTTTCTATTGTTGTCATTTAGTTGTTCACCTCTTTTTTATAGCCAACCTTAATTTTCCCTATAGACACATAGGGGGCTCCGAACGATTCTTCTATATTTATGCGAAAAAATCTAAAGTTTTTAACTTCATCTAATATGAAAATTTTTTCTGTATTATAGGGCCATTCTTCTGTAAAGGTTATTTCATTAAAAATGGAAACAAAGTCTACACCATTATTTGAAGCCGTAATAGAAAATCTCTTAGGGGAAGAAGTACTATTAGGTTCATTCCATGTGGTAATGCTAAACATATTAATTTTCTTAATTTCATTGAAATCTAGTTGAATGTAGGCTTGAGGACTACTACTTGTCCATGAGTCTGACCAATTAACATTTGTACCATTAAAAACTTTATAATAATCATAGTTGGAGCTATATAGACTACTTCCACTAGCTATCAATGGTTCTGGTGAACTATTGGATGTCATGATAAAATCATACCAATAATAAACAGGCTCAAAATTTTTGTTTTCATTGTTTTCTTTAACTCTCAAGTTATTTATTTTGCTAATATTTTGTGTAAATATCTTGCAATTCACATTATTAATAGGTGAATTATTAATATAATAGTGTTTGTCAAAGGGAGCATCTAAAATGATTTCATTTTCTTCCCAAATTCCCAATTGAGCTATAGTTTTTTTTTCTGCGTTAGGTAAATGGATGATAGTTTTATCAGATAGAGAGAAGTGTTCATCAATGATTGAATTTTTGAGAATAAGTCTTTTAGGCTTATAGTTAATATCAGCAACAAATCCATCAGCATCTATATCAATTGCATCCCATATAAAATCGGGATCATAACCACCATTAGTTACTTTTTCAACTTCAACATAGTGTAAATTTAAAGGTAAGTTCAATTTTTCATAGACAAGGCTTATGTTCACTTGAGTACCTTGGAGAGAATAATATTCTTCAACTCCATCTATAGTAATTTTTACTTTTGGTGTGTATGTAGGATAGATAGATGTGATTATTCGTATTTTAGAACCAAAAAATTTAAACTTAATTTTGTTTCCAAGAATATTATTAGACTGAGTTTTTTGACTCCCACCGCTATAGGAAGAGTTTGACCTTGAACCCCATACACCTTCATAAGTGAAACAAGGATCAGTTTCTTCTATCCTCTTCCATCCTTTTTCAGGTAAATTCATTGTATCTCCGAAATTTGCCATTAATAATTGGTTCCTTTCTTATGTGTATTAAGAGAATAAACTTAGCTCCATAAAAATGCTGGATAATTCTACTTATCTTAACTTTATTGAAAGTGGTTTCTTTTCTAGTTGCAATAATATTAAATTAGTCGAGTTTTCAGATAGATCACCTTTTAGTAAATAAAGACTGCTTTCTATTGTTCCATCTAAAGGAAAGTTAGAAGGACTACCATAATTAATAAAGTTTTTTTCTGATAGCGAATCAAGTTGTAGAAGATTTATAGAACTGTGATTTTTCCAAAACTGCACTTCATTTATCGACAAGTTGTTTCCTCCGTTGCCAGGATAGATGTTTTTTATAACTAATCTATAAAATTTATATTTAAAGTTGTTTTTGAAACCATAATCTATAAAAAATACTGAAGATTCATTAGGATGAACACCTTCATACAAAATTTTTTGTTCTCCAGAGAAAGAACCAGTACGTGAAGCTTCAATTGTGAATTCTTTAATTGCTTCATATCCCGCATGATAGTATGAAAAAATGCCTATTTTATCAATGGATATTGGACTAATAAATTCATACTTTATCCAAGCACTAGGTGCATTATTTCCAAAGTACCAACCATAGGATGAAACGTTTCCTGTATATCCATCTATTGTTTTTTCAGGCGATGTACCACCACTAGCTGTAACATTTTTTATATATTTAGATAGATTTTCCGTACTACTTTTTTCAATAGTAATAGGTGCATAAGCTTTATTATTAGCTTTAATTAGAATTGAATTTAAAACCCATTTGGAGTACCAAGAAGAAATCCCGGTATATACACCTATATTTAGTTCTGTTTCATTATAGTTGGTAATATGGTAATTGGTATCAAAAGTAGCTTTAAATATGTTCTTTCTTGTTCCTTCCCCATAAAAAGCGAAGTTTGAAACACAGTTTTCAATAGTAAAGCCCGATCCTGAGTAGCTTTGCATAAAATTAACTTTTACATCAAAGACACAATTGATAAACTTAGTAACAGATGTTGCATTATTAGAATAGGTGAAATTAGGGAAAGTGCCATCTATTTTAAATAGGCAATTTATTACTTCTCCTTTGGTAGCATTACCACCAATACCACAAATTGAAGTTTGATAGTTATTGGTTCTGCCACTACCAACTTTAAAGTCAAAAGTGATATTGTAGGCCTTTGTTCCTGCGTTTTGAAACATAATACAATGTGTGTCTCTACCACTATGCTTCCTACCATCACACAAAAAGATAGTCTTATCATTTTCACCAAAAAAAGCTATTTCTTTGTTATCATCCCACAATCCACCTGAATCATATGCTCCCGCAATTCTTGTGACATCATGTGTTCCTGCCAATGCAAAAATTGCATCCCCTTTATTACCGCATTTTGTAACAGCATAATTAACTGATTGAAAAGGAGAGGTTTTAGAACCATTGTTTGAATCTGCCCCATTTATAGAATCAACATAGTAAATTTTGTCAAACATTAATTCTATTTGCTTGTTATTAAGAGTTGGCAATTATTTCACCTCACTTGTAATATTTCTAATATCAATATATTTTTTTAAATCTACAGTTTTACTAAACACTTTCCCAATCTCTCCTAAATCTAAAATATCATTTCTTTGAGTCATTTCAGTAGGTTCTAAAATTGTCACTTTCCTATCAAGTAGGGGAGATAGATACATGCCTTCCTCTTGGAAATGATTATGCTTTGGGAGAATATTAGATACTGTAGACCAATGCGCTGGGATATGAGGAATATATTCACCAAACATTTTAAATGAAGTTATTAGCATTTGATTTATACTATTGTAGCTATTTCCTTGTATTTTATACGATTTGTATTCTTTATTATTTGTTAAGTCATAGAATATTTCACTACCATTATTTGGGTGTGTACCTGTGTATAGTGTGTCATAAATTAAACCATCGTTTGATGCTAAGATAGTAAAGTTTTTAATACCATAATTACTTCCACTGACGGCTGTTGAGGTTAAAGAAAGTCTGATTACTTTAGTTTTTTCCTCAAATTCATACTGAAGCCAATTAGTACTCGCACTACTATTAGCATACCAAAAAGACCTAGATTTTGAACCATCATCAAATGCTCCCCAAGCAGGGTCGGATTCATATCCAGCTGTAACTTTACCTTTCGGCGTAATGTTACTTGTCATAATTGGGACAAGATTATCTGTAGTGGGACGTTCAGGTATTTTATCGTTAAATTTTTTATACTCGGAATTATGTAAAATAAAAGATTTGTCAGGTACAAAGAAAGTTTTGAACTCTATTTCTTTTATGTAAGTTGCGTATGTACCTCCACCTGATTGGTTGTTCCTTCCCATTATCGTTATCTTATCGTTTTTTCTAATCGTTAACATGGGTAGGGGTGAATCTATATTATCTTCAAAAGTACCTATTAGTTTATTATTTAATAATATTTGTTTATCAACAAAACCATAACTTGTTCTTATTACTTTAATACAATCTATAAATAGTTTCCCTTCTAGCCCACTAAAAATAATATCTATTTTAATTTGGCCTCCATTAGTGTAGGTTAAATAAGTATTTTCATTTCCATCCAACATCTCTGTTGCCCCACTAAGTATTTTTGTTCTATTACCTTTTCCTCCCCAATTATCATAACTTGTTATAATATCCACTTATTTCACCTCTAATCTATCAATTCTTAACCATTTATCTCGATATATTTTTACACTATGTAAGCTTCCAAAATCTGAGTATGTTGAATCTAATATTTTTTTAAATGCGTATTTCCGTTTTAAACTAAGAGATATTGTATCTTCTTCAAAAAAATCAAGTTCACCTATACCCGAATAAGATAAATCACCATTGTTTTCAGTCCAATTAATTCTATATGCATGATATTTTTTTTGATTTGTAAATTCAAATTCTTTGTCAGTGTTCACTATGTTCCATGTTTGATTAGATTGTGTATTTAAGTCCCACCAAGTTCCATTAATTCCATCTGAAGTATCATTACTTGCTTGGAGAATCCAACTTTTGGGCATATATTTTAATTGAGCGCTACCACTCGGGCTTGTGATTTTATATTTAGTTATTTTTTTATTGCTATTAAAATAAAATCCTAAAAATCCTGTTGTGTTACCTAAAACAGTAGAAAAGTAAGTTGATGGGGTTTTATCAAAAGCATGCCAAGAGCTATAGCTAGTACTAAAAATGCTAGAAGCAAAAGCAAAACCTTCCGAGGATGATGTATTTGATGTTAATTTGGGAACAATAAATCCCCCTGATTTATCTATCTTTTTTTCAACAAACTCATTATCCTCAAAATCCCCCTTAACAATAACAAATTCATCTGACACAAACCCTGCAAATAAATCGATTCTTACTTGAATGTACTGTTTCATATCAGACTGAATTGTTCCGTCCATTGCAAGTGGTAACCAATCTGACCAATTCGCACCGTTATCTGAAACTCTAGTTAATACTGCAAAAGAGCTTGAGCCAATCGTAGTATTTGTTGTAAATACTTTTTCGTAGCTGTTGAATATATCACCGAGATTGATTACATCTGAAGTCCAGCTGCCTTCTGCTGCATAGATTGGGTTTTCTGTACTATCCACATCGATTTGTGTTAATCGCAAATGTCCAGTTGTCTTGTCTATTTCAGTATTTTTATAAGTTCCAGATACACCGAGAGCTAGACCTATTTCTTTTTTCTCCAGATTACCGCCTATTAACGACATAGAGCATCCTCCTTTCTTAATGAATAATACTTTCTTCTTGTCTATCTCCTGCATCAATTGATTCTATTCCACCAATGAACGAAATAAAGTTTCCATTAACGTTCGTAAATGATGGATTTAAAAACAATACAAGAAATTTAGCTTTTTTCTCTGCATTTATCTGCCCAATTCTGGCAACTAAGCCTTCACGTGTAAACATTTCGATTAGCTTTTCTAATGTGTATTTTCCTACGGCTATTGTGTAGCTACGTTCAGTGGATGATTCAAATAATGAAAACTTATTGTTAGATGCCGTAATCTCCAAAACATCGCTTTTTTCAGGTAGTTGCAGCCAAAATCGTTTCATTACATTCTTCCTTTCGTGAATTATTTAATGATCCAGTTAATTTGCCCAACTCTATTAGCTGCCAATGGAGCGTAAAAGCGTCCCACTTCTGTTCCGTTTGATTGGAATAGCAAATAACCGTTCATTGGTTTATTCGAAGTGAGTTTTACTTCAATGAAAGCACGCTCGTTAAAGGGCAAAGCTACAGTAGGCTGGAAAAACAGTTGTATATCATCTTTTTTATAATTTGTTTTATAGCCAAAATGTATCGATTTGATATTCGAACGTTGAACACCTTGTTGACTACTAAAATCAGTAAAGGCTTCTTTATATGTGATAAGGTCTTTTTGTTCGAAGTTAGTTGTTAAAGGATAAGTTTTGCCATCTTCCTTTACGTAAGCAACTTCAATTTTTCTACCGTTTATGTTGAAGGAGCCATCTGACATTTCAAAATAAAATTTCATCCTTTGCCCAAACAAACCAAAACGAATGACCTGGTTTTTCTGAATTAAATAAAAATCATTTTTTTTATGCGTAAGTAAATCATACTCAGCGAAGTTTTTACCATTGGCGTAATCAGCGTTCCAATTAAAGGGAAGATTAATGGCTTGATAGTTTTCGGCAGTTGTGAATAACATGTTTTATCTATCTCCTTCATTGCATTGAAGTGTTTTTTATTGTATGAAAAAAGGGTAGGGGACTGGCCCTTACCCTGTTAAACTATTCTATTTTTTATACGTAACGATAAGATACACGTTGCATTAATTGGTTTTTACCTGCAGACGCATTCATCGGAACATCAGCATAAACAGAAATCTTAACGAAGTTACCACCTGCTAGGTCAGCGTTTGTTCCTGCATCATTGGTAACATTGGCTAAACCTAAAATTTCTTTAGCTTTTGGTGTTTTATCAATTTTAATTGCCAAATATTCTACTGTTCCATCCATAATAGCGTTGCCTTCTACAGTTGGCCATGAGGGCTGTGTTGCGCCTGTCGTTCCTGCTTTCGATACTTTATAAATATAATTATTATTTGACGTTGGTTGAACATAAGCATCTAGTGTCATTTCTGTTCCTGCAGACCAAACTTGTGCAGTTGCAGCGTGTATATTTGTTGTAGTACCGTTTGTGCCTAAATCCTTAGTACCAGAGGGATTAAGAGGATTTCCACCTTTACCAACAGGTAAGAAACGGGACTCTGATAGGCTATCAACACGGACATGGAACCAATTGTCTTTTACAGCTTCTACAATCTTTCCTTCTAAATCGCCTGTTCCACCACTTCGGTCACGTGTTGTAAATGTTACTTCTTCCATTTTAGGTGCATCGGTTGTTCCCCCTCGGTTGTTCCAAATATAGAATATCTTTGTATCTGATTGGGAAGCAGCATCAACAGTTTTGTAGTCTACTGTGTAGTTGACTTCTTTTGATTTTTCGTTTGTACCTTCATACCATGATACGATGGGTTGGTTAGACATAAATAAATTCCTTCTTTCTAGTTCATTTTGTTTTTTATATAATAAAAACTCTTTAAGCCTCACTAAGAGTTTAAAGAGTCGTTTAACATGATTTTGACATTGACTGATAAATTTTGGGCATCAACAGAGAAGGAGGGGATATATAATCTAAAAATATCACCTTTTTCCACGGTATTTGCTGTTAAAGTATGAGATTGATCATCAAGATTATTATTTTCTCTAATCATTATTGGGTTATCGGTTACATCGAACCAATCTGTGAAGTTAGCTGATTTTTGTACACGAATAGGGGTTGGTTCTAAGCCTATTGATGAAACGGAAGCTTTGATTTCGACAATTTCGCCAGCATAATCAAAAACAATATGAGGGTCTTGCACACCTTCTAAAATATCTTTCGGGATAACAAATACCATCGTTTTATCGTTAACAAATTCCGTAATACTTTTTAATTTAATATAATGTTCTTTACTCATTAAGCCGTTTAATAGTTCACTGGCTAAAGGAATATTTCCCCCTAATGCGTCAATGGGGATCCAATCTTTTCCGTTCCAACGATAACGTATACCTGTATCAAAAACTTGTGTTGTCCAGCCAACTTCAGGGTATGGATATTTTTTTGCAATATCGTTATATGTATTAACATAAGGCTGATAAATTAAAACAGTCGTTTCATACGCATCTTTGACTAATTCTGTGGCATCCTGCGCTTTTTGTGTTGCGATTAATGCCTGGTCTGTTGCACTATTAGCATCGTTAATGGCAATCACAAGACGCTTTAAATAATTTTCATAAGTATCTGTACGATCAATTAATTCCTGTACTTGTGATTTACTTTTTTCAATAATGTCATGCAATGATTCAGTCGCAGTTGTACCATCATAATGAATGATACGTGTGGAAGGGTAGAGGATAAGGCCTCTTCCTTTATAAATAATTGAAAGTGTCTCAGCTTCTTTTGATTGATGGAAATAAACAAAGCCATTCGTATAGTCAACATAAAACTCATTATGACTAAGGTTATGTTTAATAAATGCTTCGTAGTTTATTTCAAGCATATCTGCAATACGCACCTTAAACATTTCATCAGGAATTTCTAATAAGCACACACGTTGATTTACTACACGGGCAATATCCAGTCTATCGATAAAAGGGTCGCTAGGTGAACCTTTTCTCCAAACGATATGGATAGGGTTATTAAATTCTAAATAGTTAATAGGTAATGACAATGTATCACCTTCTTTCTTGCTTTTTTTTAATTAGCAAAGACGTTACTAGAACCGTCAGTAATGATTGCGCTTGAGCCTGCGTGCGTTTCAATCGAATCACTTTTTCTCGCTAATGGTTTCCCATTAATAAAAACAGTAGGGCTGCCATTTTTAACTGAACCATTCGTACTTGTATGAGCACCGCTATCATAAGACCAACCACCAGGAAGCTGATAATCATCTCTTTCGGTTGTTTTGGCGCCTGAGAACGCCACTTCTTTTCCATTGACAAATACATTGGTACTGCCTTCACTAATTTCTCCTTCAATGGTTGCGTTAATGTAATCATAATAATAGGAGGAGTAAGGGGGAATAGTATCAGGATTCAGTTTCTTTATTCGGATATGATTTGGAGCAATACTATTTTGTATTTTTGCGCCTTTTATTGCTACTTCAGGCATGTTATCGCCTCCTTAGTTTAAGTTGATTCGAGTACCATTCACTTTAACACCCTCACCATTTATGATGATTTTGTTTTCTCCTACGGCTAAAGTAATTGCAGTGGAAGCTTTGAAATTGATGTTTTTTCCATCAAAGTTCATAGAATGAGGTGTTTTCATTAAAATAGATTCATCGCCATTTTTAAGTGCAAATTCTCGTTTTTGGCCATCAGTGCCTACATAATCAAAATAAAAACCATCACTTTTTTTGTACTGGTAGGCAACATTATTCCCTGAGCCTGTATCACCGCCAGCACCCCAAGTCATATGTGGGTAAGCGGCATCTCCTGTTTCTTTTACTGTAATCGTAAGCTTATCTTTTTCGGCACCGCCATAATTAGTTTTAATTTTAAAGAAATTGTCCTTAATATGAATAAAGTCTTGTGGTTGATTGGAATTAAGAGTTTTTAATTTATTGACGGTTAAATCTGAAATATAGCTGCCATCCACATCTTTAATAATTTCATCGCTATCACTTCCCATAATTAGAAGCTTTTTCGCGTAAATAAGCCCATCTTTACCAATCCAAATACGCTTGTCACCTTTGACATCAATGGCGATTCCTTCATTAGCATTTAACCGTATTTGTTCTCCGTTATTCCCTTTGATTGTAATGCCTTCAGTTTGGTTGAAAATGATTTTCTCTCCTAAAGACCCGTCAACAATTTTAAGATTATGCGTGGTTATATCTTTTGCATAAAGTCTGCCATCAGTACCAACGTAAAATTTTTTATCATCCTTCACATAAATAGAAATGGCTTCATTGGCATTTAGTCGAATAATTTCATCGTTTTTTCCGAAAATCGTAATACCTTCATCCCAATCAAGTATGATGGCATCGCCTAAATTACCATCTACAATACGAAGATTTTTTGTGACCAATCCTTCTGCGTAAAGGGTACCGTCTTCCCAATTTTTGTCGCCGAGTGTAGCAAATAATTTACTTACCCATTGATTATTTTCCCACTTTTGCAGGGCAAGACCATTTGTCGCATTGAGGAAAGCACGGTATTTGCCATCATTTCGAACAGCGATAAACCCAAATTCATTCATGATTAAATTATTATTATAAGAACCCATATGAATGCCTGAATAAAACAGGGAGTCTTCGATTGCTTGTCGTAAACGTGTTGCCTCATCGTAATAGTCTTTAAACTTTTGCACAAAAAAGCCACGATCATCAATAGGGCTCGTGGATTCAGTAAGGGGGTCTGTCATATCAATTTCTAAGTTTTGAGACTCAAGATAACCGTTCTTTAAGATTTTGATGTAGCTAGCTATGTAGTTCATTAATGTCAAATATACTTCTTTAACTTTGCTTGTTGAGTATCGATCTGTTATCGAATAGACAGTAGGGAAGGTTTGGGTAGTTGTATCAAACGGGCCATTTACATCTGTCTCATTATCTCGTTCACTTCGTATATACTTTTGTGCTTGTTGAAGTAGTAGCTGGTAGTCGGAGTGAATTTTATATAATTCTTTAATAAGCTCCAATTTTTCAAGCGTCGTTAATTTTCCATCTGCAACAATTTTGTCAAATAAACCAATATCAAAATAATTATTTTCAGCATCTAAAATTAATTGGTCAAGGTTATTTACGATTTTAATATTTTCAGCTACCATGTTTCGAGAATATAATGTTCCGTCTGTATTCGCCCATAAAATTTTCTTCCATGCATCACCGTCTTTTTGACTAACTGAAAATCCTTCACAAGTTGTAATAGCAACCTTCGTAATATCATTCCATGAAGTTAATCCAAAGCATTCTGGGTCTGGCTCATCTGTCACTAGCCCCAAACGCATTACTTCATCACCGTTCCGATTATAAATTGTTGTACGTGAACCTTGTGTCAGCCAAATACCTGATTCATCCTCGATGATTAAATTCACACCAGAAATAATCTTACCGAAAATTCGCTCGCCAAATATACCATCTTTCGAAATAGCATGTTTCCATGAGTTGCCGTTATCATTTGTAATTGCTAAAAATCCATTTTGGATGACTAGCCAGCTTAAAGGATCCGTTAAATCTTTTACAGTAATACCACGTTCATTGATTTCAATTTGCTGATTATAGCCTGCCATCACTGCATTTTTTAATGAATCCCATTTATTATTAATGATGTCATTGATAGCCCCGTTGTTTTTTTCGGAAAGATTCCATTTCCATTTTTCCATTTGGACGAGGGTAGAGGTATTACCAGCTTTGCTAAGCTGCTCTAACCAAGTATTTTTTTCATCAATTTCGTTGGTGATAATAACCGAAATGCTTTCTCGTTCAAAGTCATATGTAATTTCCATTATTTTAGCTTTAATATCTACTTGTAATCGATCGTAACGGACAGAAACGATATCACCTAAATTGAGCTTATCCCAATCATTTTGACATTCTACGACTGTTAAAAAATCAATGATATTCATATCTAATTTAATTTTAGGCTCTAAGTATTGCCTAAAAATTTCTTGCGCTTCTTCTAATAAATCTTGATCATCGACAATTGAGTCATTCGTATATTCTTTTTCGATTTCAAAATTAGATAACTCAGCTAGCTGTTCATTAGAGAAATTATTTTCTCTTTGTAATTGATTTCTTAATTGATCCAACTCATCTTCGTAGTTTTTTAGTTGATAATTTAATTCTCGAATAAATGCTTCTTGATTGGAAATCTCATTTCTTTTTACTTCTAATCGACTAATAATATCCAAGTGTGCGGGGGAGTTGGATTGAAAATTGGCGTTAGATAAATCTAATTCATCCTCTATAATGACTTTTTGTGTAATTAAAGTGCTGAGTCGTTGATTTTCTGTTTGAATAATCCCTGTTTGTGTTGTGATTACTGTAGTTAAATACGTAAACTTTTCTGCTAATGAATCAACTAATGTATGGTAATCTTCTAATGCTATGCAAAGATCATCACTCAAATATTCTGAATGGCTAACGACGACTCCATTTTCTTGTTTAAAAGGATAAAGGTAGAATCTAAAATCTTCTAAATAAGACTGGCCTGTTGGATTTAAGCGATGAATAGTTAGACCTTCTTGACCATATACCTTTAATCGAGTGATTGTATCAATCGTATTGGTAGACAGATTAAAGCTTTCTAAATATTTGCCATCCCGAATGTAAAATCCTTTATTGTTACCAATATTATCAGGTCTATAGAAGTGTATTTCACATTTAATCGTATCCCACACAATAAGTGCATTCCATAGGTTTGCTAAATCATAAATTATTTCTAATATATTATTAGAGGATACTTCGTAGCTTCGATACGTTTCGAAAAAGCTATCGACATAACCAATCTTCCATTTCGTATTAGTAGAAGACAATATTTCTGTAGCTATTTGTGCAAGTGTTTTACTAACTACCTCGAAGTCTCTAATATTTTTGTCACTTAATTGTACACCTAACGATAGGGCAGAATACTGTATATATTCATCATCACTATACGATTTGTTCGATTCATTTAATAGAAAGTATTCAGTAATAGGACCAAATTTCAGTTTAAATAAATAACGGTTTTTAATCGCTTGTATATTTTTATTGTCCATTGGCACACCGTCTTGAAAAATAACAGTTGGAATCTTAAATGATAGTTCATTTAATACAGATAGTTTTGTACTATAGCTAATATCATAGGCTTCACTTAGTGGTGCGATTGTCTTTTTATCAGGGCGGCATAGGAAAACTCTAGGTTTAACTGTTTTTAAATCATAATTAATGTCACCTATATTCACTTTATCACCTCCTTTCACTGAAATTATTGTTGAATAAATTGATGCTGATATCTAATACGCATATCAAAATCACCGTTTGCTTTAATGTAGTTGTTTCCGACTAGTAATTCTAAAAATTCATCATTATGATCATCATAGCGATAGACACCTGAATTTTGTCTATCTGACACGATTTCTTCTTTCTGACAATGAATATAAACTTCTTCATTATCGATTAGATTTTCTAATTGCATTTTTTGATTTGTCTTCGTATTTATGATTTCGATTGATCCATTGCCGTTTGTTTTTGTAATCCAAAGCTTAGGCTTAATATTAAAATCACCTAAGTTTTCTACAACGGCACATGGGTCAAAATTAATAGAAAATGCCTGAATATATGGCTTTTGATATTCTTGCGTAGCACTCATAACAATTTTATAGCGAAATGCCAAACCTTGAAGTCCGTATTGATCTACTAAATCTGTACTATATAAATTTAATGGCTGCCATTTTGTCCAATTGACTGCATCGTATGAAACTGAATAATAAAATTCGACTTGTTGTGCATGGACATTTAAAATAGTTGTGGCAATCGTAGTAAAATATTTTTGGGCGTTATTTGTAATTGAATGAATTTTAGAGATATAAGAGCCCTTTACGTTTAAAATTGAACTCCATTTTTTCATGTAAGCACCTCTATTCTATTTTGCCAAACGGTCTAAATTCACAACTGCTGCCGATCCGTTTCCATTTAATTGTTTTTGCTTTACGCCAAACGACAGAGCCATCAATGGAAGTGACCCCATTTTGAATTGAAGCCCATTCAGGTTCAACTGTTGAAGATAATCCTGCTGTTTCGCAAATGTAGTAGTATTGTTTGCTACCATTGGTAGGGTAAACAATATCGCCCACTTCATAGTTAAACTCCCTGCGCCAATTGTTGCCGTTTGTATCATAGAACTCTTGATTTAATCCAGTAAGAAAAGTAGGGGAGTTAGTTGAACTTCTGCCATCCACTACACATTCATATAAACCACCATTGTCAGGTACAGCTTTTATTAACTCGCCAACAATATAATCCTTGTTCGTTTTCCTCGATTTTGCATGGATGCCTTCTCTTGTTGCAACCCACCCAATATGGCTACCGATTGCAGGTGTTTTATTCCATATTACATGACCGATTGAATAGAAAATATTTTCATTTAAATCCTCAATAGATTGTGTAGATGATTTTAAGTATTGTTCAAGCTTTGTAAAATTTCCACCATAGTTAATAATGGTCTCTTTAATATCATCCTGTTCAAAGGTAGTCTCAGTTACAATTTTTAAGTCTAATTTAGTTGTAGTTTCCAAGTTAAATGTCACTCCATTTTAAAGTATTGGCATACAAGATGCCCCATGTATTCGTTAGTTCATCAATAGTTAATCCGTTTGAAGTAATTTTCATATTATGACACTGTCCTTCCGCAAATGTAGTAATGTCATCCTGAAGTAAATAGCCCTTATTCGATTTTCTGAACTCGATTTTATCTAGTATTTGTTCATGCGAATAGCTGTAAGGTGAGTCGCACCGGATTGTTAACTCGACATAACCTTGTTTGAGGCCATTATGGATTAGTCTAGAATCTCCTTCTACAAGTGCATACATGACTCGATTAGGATTATGATCAAACACTAGTGGTTTATAATAGGGCTGAAAGAGCCAACGAGCAATTTTTCTTAAGTCATGCTCATTTACCCAATCATCAAGATAAAAAGACAATTTAAAAGAGAGTGGATCATGTTCCACTCTCTGAAAGTAAGGTGTTTCATTATTAGCGATTTTCTTTTCGATAATACGCCGTTGTGGTAAAAAATTCTCTTCGAATAAATTACCTGAAGACCATCCAATATAAACGCCCATATCTTTTGATGAAATATTATCATACATAAAATGAACTGATTCTAACACTAAGGTCTCATTCCTTTCTTACGTAGTAAGTTGTCGTTAATCATTTTGCTAAACTTATTGAGATCATTCATATCCCCATTCATTTTATCAATGTTAAATTCGATGTTGATGTTGCCGTATGTAGTCCCTTCAGAATGAAAAGATTTTAGCATGGATGTTGCAGGCTGAAGCAATGAAGAAGGGGAGAGGTTACTCAAAATTTTATCCATGATGTTGATTGAATTAAACAACCCTTTAGTATCTGCAGAATCTAACATAATTTCATTCGGATGTGCGATGATTGCCTTGCCACCTTTACCATCAATACCACTACCAGACCAATTCATATAGCCACCAGAATCTAATGATGCTATATGACTTCGAAAATAATCTTGTAATTTAGGGTTTTGAATAAATTCCACGTAATTTTGCATCATATTTTTTAATTGAGATATCTGCATTGAATTTAAAGTATTCGTTATCTCTTTGTAACCTGCATTCGTCTGTATTTTTGAGCCTTGATCTCTACCTGCTTTAGCCATATTATCAGCTGTATTGCGTAATATTTGTTGCTGTGTAGGATCACTAATTTGGTTGACTAACACATCTTTAAAGTATTTAGCAGTTAACACTCTAGAATCGCCTACGCTAAGTGAAGTACCAATACCATATTTAGAAGCATTGTTATAGGCATTTTCAGAATTTCCACCTATAGCTCCACCATTTACAAACTGATTAAAGTATTCAGTGTATGCGCCGCCGCTTATATTAGATTGTTCTTTAAAATATGCTTTTAAAGTTTCCATCTCCGCATTAGTTAGTCCTGATATTGCTGAGTCAAAACTAGTATTTTTAGAAATAGTAGCACCTTGGTTGTGACCTGCTTCTCCATAAATATTACCTTTATAATGAGCTTGTTCCTTTGCAGCACCTGTCAACATATTCGCAACATTATCAGTTAAAAATTTCCCTAGTAAAACTTTGAGGTTTGCTTCAGATAAATTACCTTTTGATGATGAACCATTTCCATAATTTTTATCAATCTCCGGATTATAGCCTTCTGGTGGAACATTTGATTCAATTTGGGAAGCATTAAATTTAGCAATTAAATTTAATGCTTCTTGTAGCTTGTCTATAACATTTTGACGAATAGATAAACCTACTGTTTTCATCGTGTCATTCAATGTATCTGCTAATCCTGGCATCGTTAATTTCATTTCATTAATATATCCTTGAAAATCCGCAGTAATTTTATCAAAGTTTTTATCCATAATGTCTTCTCTTAATTGTGCAAACTTTCGTTCATCATTAAGTAAATCATTATAATGTTTTTCCCAATATTCTTTTTCACGGTTAATATTATTGATGACATTTTCATGTTCTTTCTCTTGAAGCTTGGTTTTTTCGTCTATTTCTTCTTCTTTTGTTTCAAGCGCATCATTTAAAGACTCTTTACGTAATTCAATTTCTCGATCGTGTCTACGTTCGGCAATTTGTTTATCAAGTTCATCTAATTGCTCTTGCAGTTTTTTTCGCTTAGATTTTGCTTCATGTGAGTTATCAAGTAGTAATAGATTATATTGACTTTGGACATTATTTCTTTCTTTTTCCATATCGCCAATTTCCATTTCATAATCACGTTCAGATTCTTGTCTATCTAGAAGTTTTAATTTATCCTCTACATTCTTTCGAAATAAATCCATTTCATCTTGAAGATTATTCATGATTTTCTCATGTTTATTATTTTCTTGATTGATTTCATCTTCAATTAATTTCATATGTTCATCTCTACGTTCTTGAACATAATCTTTATATGCAGAAATTAAATCATTTGCAATTTTTTCTAACTTGGATTTATTCGCTTCTTCAAGCTGTTTTGTATAATCTTTTACAGCAAGTGTGGCATTAATATAAGCTAAAGTTTCCGCTTTTAATAAGTCTTCAATTTGTTTGGATTTTTCAATGGTTATATCTTTCTGTTTCAATTCTTCAGCTAACTTATTGCTTGTTTCTAAATGTTTCTCTGCAATCTTTTCTTGCTGCTTAAGCATGATATCAGTATATTTGGCATAGTCAGCAGAACCTTCTTCATACATTTTGCGAATTCCTTCTGCTCTGTCTTTCTCAAATTGCATATCTGCAATAGCTACATCAGATTGGGTTTTAATATTGACAATGATTTCATAATTATTATCTTGAATATCAAGCTGGAGTTGTTTAATATCCTTTTTTAATTCGGTCCCTCTGTCATTAGCTGTCGTTAATGCCTCGCCAAATAATTGTCCCGTATTCATTAGATTTTGAATATCACTTAATTCTTGACGATTAATATTTTGTTTTTCACGCATGGTTGTATTAATTTTTTCAAGTGATTGTTGATATTTGAGGGATGCAGTATCGAGTTCATTTAGAACCAAATATTCGTAATCAAGGGCGGAATCTTTCGTTTTACGTTTATCTTCAAAGGAATTGATTAAATCATTAACAAGACTTACATACGATTCTAATTTCGAGGTATCAACATCAACAATTGCAAAATCAATTTCGCTATTAATTTTACCTAATTCATGTAGTTTTTCAGTATACTCTGCAACGACAGCAGTTGATAGTTGGCCACTATTAATAAATTGTTTTAATTGCTCAATTTCAGCAACATTAATTTTCTTTTTTTCAATTAATGCTTGTGCTTGCTTATCTAATTCATTGCGGTATTCCTTTGATGATTCTTTATATTTCTTTAAGCGATTAGCGCTATTTTCTAGAAATTTATCATAATTTGATTTCTTATATTCAAACGGAAGTAAGTACGCATCAATAATTTCCTTTTCTAATTTGGCAATGGCTTCTTTTTGATTTAAAATATCCATTTGCAAATTGATTAGTTCAGATTTTGCTTGATCTATAGCTTGTTGTCCAGTTGCAACAACGTTAGAAGAATCAGGCATAGTGCCTGAGTTTGCATTATTATAATAAGCTGTTGGATCAATTTGTTGACCGTTTTTACGCGCTTCATAATGAAGGTGGGGACCTGTTGTCCTCCCTTCTTTTCCAGTGTCACCAATATAAGTTCCTGCTTGAATGTATTCTCCAACCTTTGCTACCGTTTTATCTAAATGAGCATAAAGGTGTTCAATACCCGAATCGTCTCTAATGACTACAATATTTCCATAGGATTCATGTTCTTTATTTTTTACTGCATTACCTGCTTTTACGACTGTACCAGATACGTTTGCCTCTAATCGTGTCCCTTTTTTAGCTGAAATGTCTATTCCTAAATGTTTATCTGGTTGACCAGTAATAGGATCTAGACGTCCTCCATAGGAACTTGTAATTTTACCCGACCATCCACTTATTTTTTTGGCAGTACTTGATGCCGATTCATTGCTTGTAATCATCCCGGTTTTATTGATTTTTGATGAAGAGACTTGGGATTGAATAGAGTTAGCTTGTTTTTCTATAATCGATAATTTATCTTTTTCTAGTTTTAATTGCTGTTCTAATGATTTTCGATATTCTTCAGAATGCTTCGGTAGGGTAGATTGAAGTTTTACTTGCTTTTCAATTTCAAGATTTAAATTTTCTAGTGACTGTTTATATGTATCTGTAATATAGGTGGATTCTTTTGCTTTATTATTTACAGCATTTGATGATTTTATTGAGGAATTATTTGATGTAATAAAACTATCGATTGTTGCTATATTGTTTTTCAATTGTTTATTAAAATTATTTAGCTCACTATTACCATTAACTATTTTTTCATTATTGGCTGCTTGAATCATTGAAGCTCTCATAGCTCCAAGTGCTTCACCATTTTTCATCTCAGTTCCCTTGTTTTGATTATCGATTACACTTTGTAAAGCCAGGTTTAATGTCATGAGTGACTGTATTTCAGTTTGTTTTAGTTCTATTCGCTTTTTAATAGCATTTGCAGAATCTAATGTCGTTTGTTGTTCAATGGTTAATTTTCCATCTCGTGCTAGTTTGTAAGCTTTTAATAGTGTGTCGTTTGCATGATTTTCTTCCTGAATAGCTTTAATTTTTTCTTGGTTTAAGATTATTGCTTTACCATCTTGATCAAGAAGAGTAGGATAAAGTTTGTTCAAGCTATTCATAATCATATCTCTTGAGTTTAATGTATTTACAAGTTGTTGTTCTTCAGCTGTTAAATTACTCTTTTGACTAAGATTTCTTAGTTCTTCTTCAGTATGTTCCTTCAATTGATTAGTTAACATTTTATATTGGAATAATAAATCCGAAGTATTATTTACTTTATTTTGTGATACACCCACTAGTTGCTCAGAAGTACTAATAAGGTTATCTACTTCGTCCTTATAGCCTAATACTTTTTCTTTAGCCTGCCCAAATGTTAAGTTATTCAACTTCATTTCAATTGATAGTTCTTTTTGAGTTTTAGTAGTTTCTTTGAATTGCTGATTTAAAGAATCCATAATACTACCAATTTCTTCTTCACTTAACCCTAAATTAGACAATTCACCTTTAATAGCAGATATCTTATCTTTAGTTTCATTAGCCATAGCATCAAAAGTTTCAGTAGTCGCATTCTCCATGTTTTGGAAGGCGGTTGTTATATCGGTTATGAATGAATCGGCATTTGGATTTGAAAATAAGGTTGTTAAAGATTCTTGTAAAGTATTTAAATTACTTGTATCTGTGGCAGCGATTAGTTGAGCTGCAAAACCTTCTGCATTACTTTTAACACTTTCCGTTAATTTATCGTTTTCACTTATGGTTTGGGCAATAGTAGCGATGTAATCCGATTTTTGTGCTAAAACTTCCTGATTAAGTTCTCTCTCATTTTTTACAATTTCTTCTTTATAGTGCTTCACTTGATTGTTTAAATTCTGATAGTAATCGGCTAGATTACCATCACCATTTTTCTCAGCATTTGATTGAAGCTTAGTTAATTCTTTAATTTTTTTATCAAAATCATCAGAGGTTTTAAGAGTAGATTTTCCTTTACTATCTCTAAAGTTCACTTGTTCATATATATTAGGGTTTATATCTGCGTAATTAGATAGCTTAGAAGTAACATCTTCCGCTAAATTTTTTTGTTTTGACTCAAGTTTAGTAATGGTTTTGTTTCGCGTTTTAATATTGTCATCACGATCATCATTAGCGGCTTGTTCAGCTAGCTGTGCGGCAATTACTTGTTGTTCTTTAAGAAGACCAATTTTTACTTTTAAGGCTTCTGAGGACCCAACAATTTTATTGCCAAATTCATCCTCACCATTAACTAAATTAGGTAAAAACTCTGCAAGTTGATTAGAAATATCTCGATATTCGGCAAGTACGGATACATCTGTATTTCCCAATGCCATAGCATCCTCTAACTGATCGTATCTTGATACCAGACCATCTATTTCAGTGGAATGTTCAGTATAGGAATTCAAAATTTCCTCTTGAGCTACCTTTAAGTCTTCTGCCTTTTGCTTTGCTTTTGCAATACTCTCACTGATTTTCCCTATAACAAAATCTACCGCCATAAAGCCTAAACCGATACCTGTTGCTGATAAAAGTGTTTTTCCAAATGCGGCTACACCTGATCCAGTATGCTCGAAAGTATCCTCCAAAGTGCTAGTTATATCTATTGCTTTTAAGAATGTGTCACCAAGAGAAGTAGAACTTTGTGAGGCCTCTTTCGTATTTTTGCTAAACTCCATAATACCTTGATTAATGTTTTCTAATTGGCTTGAGATTTCTGAAATGCCGGCGATATTGAAACCTTCACCGAATTGTATGTCATTGATCTGTGTATTTAAATCTGAGATTTGGGAAGCTAATTGTTCGAAGTCAGTGTTGTTTGCATAGGCATTATATAATGCATAAAAATTAGATAACGTTGTTTCGAGATTTTGCAGACTTTGTTGTGTTTCTTGTAAGCCGTTTAATTGAATTTGGTTGGAATTAACCTTTTCTACTTCTCTTTTAAGTTGCTTTAGTAGTTGTTCTAATGATTGTAGGTCACCAGTAGGAATATTTGCTAAACGTTTATAAAATGATTTCACAATTACATTGCTATCATCAATAGCTTCATTTAACTTGTCTATCGATTTTACTGTTGTGGTTATTTGTTGTTTGAATTCATTGAATTGTGAAAGGGTAGGGGATGATCCAGCTCCAACATTTTGCAGTTGTACGTTTAACGTATCTAAATGTTGTTGAAGGGCATTAATTTGCTGTTCATATTCCATAAATAAAGTCGTATTAAAACCTTTTACGTCAAAGTTTATCGTAAGCGTATTTATGTTTTTTAATCTCTTTATGTATGTATTAATATTCTTTCTTGAAACCTCATCATTGACTCCTAGTGCGACTAATAAATCCATTGGTTTATTTGATTGTGTACCGTTAGTACTCAATTGTTTTTCCCTCCTATTATGAGATAAACAAAAAATACAGCGCCTATAAAAGTTGCTGCATTCTTCCTTTATCAAATTTTCTATGAATATATAAATATCCTAAAATGTTCAAATACCCACCTAAAAAGGTAGGGGAGTAGTTCAAAATTTTAACTATTTAAATTCATTGAATTTTGTCATTGGGTTCTAATTTACTCATCAATTGTTTTTCAAGTTCCAAAAACTGAATACTGATATTTAATTGCTTATTAATTTCTTCGAGAACATTTGAGATTTCTTGTACTGAGAACATATCCAATAGGAATACGTCATACCAGCCAATTTCTACTAGATTATGCATAGTAGCAAAATGAGTTTCAATTGATTTATCTTTCAGTTCAGCTTTTAGTTCAGTAAAATGTTTGATAATTAAAAAGAGGATATAGTGTTGAAGCTCATGGTCATTTTTAAAGAAATCTAAGTTTTTTTGTTGAACATATTCAAATGTACTTGCTAAATCATTAATTAACATTGTTTTTTTACGTTTACTGAACTTTGGGTAGTAATAAATAAATTTCCCAAGATTTTTATCAATGTAAAACTTTTGTTTTTTATTTAATTCATCAGCATTCTTTTGAATATCTGCTAGTGTTAGTTTCGTTTCACGTTTAGCCATTTTTTCGACTCCTTCATTGAAATAAAAGGGTAGAGAACTATGCTCTACCCTTTTTTTATTAATTCACTTAAATTACATCAACAGTAATTGCTTCAAGATATGTACCATCTGTTACTTCAATAATTGTTTGATCATTCGTTGCCGCACTTGCGCCTAAAGTTACGATGCCATTTGTATCAACACTTGCAATTGTTGAATTTTTTGAAGTCCAAGTTAAATCACTGTTTTGTAACAGCACGTTACTGTAACCAGGACCACGAATACCTAGTACAGTGATTTGTTGTGAATCTCCTGGAACGGTTGAATCAAGAACTAGACGTGAAGGATTTGAAGCTAGTGCTGTTACTTGTACTTTTTCGTCCGTTAAATTGCGAAGTTTAATGTATGCGTAGTTTCCTTTTTTATCAGCCAGTGAGCTACCTGCTAGGGAAGAAGAAGCTACCCCTTCATGCGTCATTGAAATTTCAACTGCACCATTTGGTTTAAAGTTCGGCACTTCAATAATGACTTCACCTGTTTTCCCATTATTCGAACGAATATCAACATTTAACTCCATACGCACAGCTTTCGGGAATGAATCAGCAGAGATTTCAATCGTATCCATCATTTCCTGTACTGCATAGACAACTTGCACTTCTTTGCCAGCTAAAGCTGGAACAGAAATATCTTTACCCGTAGGAGCGTATTGTGTGAATGTCCCATTCAATTGTTCCACATGGACTTTGCCAATAGGCTTGTCAGCTAGTGTTCCTTTACCACTTTCATCAAGTAGAATAATTTCATCAGTATAGAATTCAGCTAATTGATGATTAATTTCTGTCCCGTTTTGTAAAGCAATATAAGCAGTATCGAATGCAGCGTCTTCAATAGAGAATGTTAATTCTTTTTGGTAATTAAGCTCATAAACTTTTTTAGAGCCTTTACCTGCATGAATTGCTTGTGTTTGAATTGCTTGCGTCATAGATGAATTTAACAATGTTTTCCCATTAAGAATTAATTCATCCGTTAAACGATCAAATAAACGTACATTTGCTACTGAAGTTAAAAATTGATTTTGTTGTGTCATAATAAATTACCATCCTTTTAGATTATTGTTTTTTATTTATACTAGGATCAAGTCCTAGCTGTTTCATTTGTTTATCGAATGCAGTCTTTGTCATAATGACATCTTCATTTTTCTTCGGTTCTTCTATATGTCCTAACCAATGAGGAAGGTCTTGCTCATTTTTAAATTCAACCATACCTGTATAACGAGCATTTAAAATTGCTTCGCTACTAACCATATAATCCATTCTTATTAACCCTTTATGAAATTGATAAAGTGTTAAGTTTTTTATTTCGTGGTAGGGGAGCCCAGATTTACAATGGTAGGCTACTATTTGCTGTTCTATATCTGCTTGTCTTGTTTTCCTTTTTGCCATGAATGCTCGAGCCTCTTGAATCGCTTTTTTAGTACCTGGATCGATAAATTCATCATCTAAATCGATAAGGTTTTGCTCGCTAATAATGGTCTTGATTTTATCAAAATCACGTTCGTGTAATGATATACCGTCGACAATAATAAATGCCATGCCTTTTTCATTGACGGTTAACTGTATGTTTTCTGTTTTAAAGATTAAGCGATATAGAGCAATTAGCTTGGATACTAAATCCTTACCATCATTATTTTGGGAGAGGGCGAGGAGAAACATGAAATAAGACATTCTAATTACTTCGGGTTCTTGAAAGTCGCTTTTAGGCAAGAGTAAACATTGCACGCAATCATAAAATTCATCAGCATCTACCATTCGAATAGGATGAAGATGGAGTCCCTTATAGGGGGTTGGCTTGCCAAATGCTTTTATTGTTGAAATGCTCATCATTTTAAACCTCGTGTTTTTTGGCTGGAAGGGATAGTAAAAATCCAACGATATCCTACAAAACCGTCAGGCATATTTAAAAGCGGCATCCCGCTGTAGAATCTTAACTCTTTAAACTCTATGAGATTCTCCTGAAAGAGTGCTTCATTCAAGGATTCGCCGAGCCAATCAAGTCGAAAATCTACATTATTAATAGTATTCGGTGTATAAATATCAAAAATATATTGCTGCGTGCTAGAATAGGGGTTTTCAGTAAAAAGATTTGTTGTTTTGAGATAATGTTTTTGAGGTGTTCGTGGACCAGTAAATAAACAAATACGACAAAACGCAGAATCTATTATTAAATCGCTTGTTTTATCCCCAATAACTAATATGTTGTTTATAATTAAATCTTTATTAGGTAATTGAGAGATTTCCAATTTTGACTCATCAAGCGGGTCGTCTAATGAATCTTTTGGCAAGTAATACAGTAAACGAAGTAATTTTTCATCATTTTTCAATTGTTGATAAAACTTAGATAAATTATTTACAATTTTCATTCTCCTTTGTCCTCACTTCCTAAAGAGGGTTTATTTCGAAGGTTTCAATTTGTATTTTATATTATTTCATTTAATTAACACCGCCTACTATATATTGTTAATTTCTAATTTTTCGATATGTACTAATGTGATAAACTTTTTTAATATGAAACCTTCATGATGTATCCATGCAAGTGCATAGATACATTTGAAAATTTCATTATGTATTTTGTATTAATTCATTTATCGGATTTAATCTTCCTCTGCTTCTTCGATTCCAAATGTGATTGCTTCTAAATAAGAAGTATTAGAAAATGTATTATGTCGAATTGATCCTTTTTTAATTTCTTTTTGTTTATAATGAGACAATACGTAATTATCTTGCAAACGATGCTGCGCTATTTGACCTTTAAATAACTTGGCAATTTCTCTACGCCTTTTATTGCGCTTTTTCGTCTCTTTAATAAATATTAAATTTTCTTCTTCTAATAATAATTCCTCTTTCGTAAAATATCCTTTAGTTATATAATAGCCTATCATGTCTAACAGAATTAACGTATTGTATGTATTTGCTGTGAGGCTAAAATATAACTCTAAAGAGATTTCTTCCCCTTTATAAATCAATTTTTCATTTTCTAACAAACAACTTACATACTGAACTCTTTCTTCTATCGGGAGATTTAAATTCAGTTCTACGGTAGCGTGAGGTAATTGTAGTTTCATATGATTGCTCCTTCTACTTATTAAGTTGACTAGTGTATCTTAAAAACTACTATTTTCGCCCAAATATATTTCGCATTACTTTTTGCATTTTTTACACTGTGAATGATATAAATCTTTGCTACTGTTGTTTATACTATAAAATTCATCCGTAGCAGGAAGAACTTCTTTGCATTTGCTACATCGTTTTGATTTTAAGTTTAATTTTTGCGTATATACGACTTTTCTCCATTGTCGATCGTTTTCTTGTTTTATTCGTGAACAAATTGTATTCAATCTTCGGCCAACTGTTTTAATAGGAATTTCTAAAAGCTGTCCTATTTTATGATAAGAGAAGTCTTTAGCTATGTATTTAAGTAATTCAATCTGTTCTTCGTCCAAACTTTTTTTTATTAATTTATCTAAATCGGCGAATAAACTGATAACATCTGTATTCATTTTTAAAGTGCTCGAAGTACATCCTACTTGATTTCCATTAAACATCGTATCATCTATCGAACCCCTAAACGTCAATAATTCCTTAATTACTGTTTCATCTGATAATACTAACTGATTGTATTTTGTATCTTTAGCTGTTTGGTGGGCCATACCTTCATCTCCTTTAATGTAATAAATTAGATATCACTTATTCATATTATAATAGCAGTAAATAATAATTCAACTTTTTTTTAATTAATTAATTTATTAGAATCCTATAATATATAATTTTATATTGTTTCTTCCTATATAATAGAGATATAAAAATAATAATTATTAAGGGTAATAAAAGTTTGCAAATTTAATTAATTCATTTATTGTAGTTACATTTTAATATCGCATATGGTACTATTGAAATAATTAGATAATTAATGGAAAAACAAGGGAGTGTAAAGTTTGAAAATTGGTAAAACCCGCGAATTATTAGTTGAAGAAATTAAAGCGAAAATTCCATTAATCGTTCAAAATGATGTATTTTTAGATGAGATTTCCATTCAACTTAATAGACATAACATTAATATAGGAAATATTTTAGAAATGATTAACGATGTAGATGTGCTAAGTGAAGCAAATTTATTTGAGTTATTATTATTAGGTGAACAATTTAATTTAAAACTTGAAGAATATAATTGTAATTGGCTTGAAGAATGGCTAAATCCTTCTGAAATCAAAGAATTAAGATTGTATATAAGAGAATCTCCATATGAAGATATTATTACGTTACCCTATTCATTTGAAAATGTAATAAAAACAGGACATAACGAATTTACTGTAGTTATTCCAAATGCAATTATCGGTAAGCTATGGATGAGTGGCATTACGATGTATAACCCCAATATCCAGCGGCAAGCAAAAAAGAAAAAGTTAAAAAACGAAATTATAGAAGTGATGAATCTAAATCCGAAATCATTACGTGAGATTGAAAAACAAACATTAAATGGAGATTTGATTACTTCTACTTTGAGATATAATGCAAAAGTTGGTACTGGAAATGAAGGACTAGAATTATTTTACGATGAAAAAGAAAAAACACTGACATTGTTAGAAGGAACTATATTGGATGTTTTAGATGGTGCACATCGAACTTTCTCTATCTATAATGCCTACATGAAAAAGACCGAGCTAGAAGGTAATATGATTGTCATCATTTCAAATATGACAGAAGCACAATGTAAAAGAGTTCAAGTAGATATGGCAAAAGCTAATCCGATTCCAAAACCAAGATTGCAAGAATTGGCTAAGGATAAGTTATCTGATGAAGTTGTGATTGAATTAAAGGTGGAAGGGGAATTGAAGGGAAGAATCACTTCTAATTCAAATATTAAATATTCATATGGTGAGGTAGTTACTTTTTCAGAGCTATCAAATGCAATCAATAATAGCTTTGAATTAGAAAGTCGTATAGAGGTAGTAAAGATAGCGAAAGTAATTAATGAATATATGATGTATCTTTTTGCTTATTATAAAGAGCATTTAAATGATAAAAGCTCTTTAATGTTTAAAAATCGAATGTTTAATGGACATATTGAATTAGCTGCACAAATGCATGCCAAAAATATCGCATTTGAAAGTTTGGCTAATTATTTAAATCAGCTAGACTTCTCTATACATAATCCGTTATGGGAAGAGCTTGGCATTCTCCAATATGGGGGACTAAGCGTTCAAAATAGAAAAAAACTTCAGAAAGTATTTGAGAATTTAATTCAATAATGAGGTGTATAACTGATGCTGAAAGATAATGTATTTAATAAGGATATTAAGGAATGGTATTTAACATCTTTAGATATAAAGGATAATAGTTTAACTACGTATTTCTCACTCTTCAATAAAGCAACTCAAATTGAAAATCAAAAAAATAAAGATATTTTTGATATGAATAAAGTAGAGTTAGAAGAGTTATTTTATAGTTTGAAATCTCCTAGCCCACAACCGTTAAGTGCGTCCATAGGTTTTATTTCTAGATATATAGATTGGGCAATAATGAACGGACATACAAAAAATCGTTCACAAAGGTTACCGAGCATCATTGATATGGAATACTGTAGTAGATTTGTTTTTAAAGCGTCGATTGTCAGATACACAAGAGAACAATTACTAACTTATATGCGTTTATTTGACGACCAAAGACATGCGGTATTTTTATTATGTTTATTTGAGGGAATAAAAGGAGAAGGGTATAGCGAAATATTAAATTTAAAAATGGAGGATTTAAGTAGTGAAAACGGAAATTATTTTGCTAAGTTGACGAGTAAAGGCTGTAGAAGAAAAATAAATATTACAGAAGATCTTTATTGGAAGCTTGAAAAACTGGACAAAGTATCGTCTACTAGTTTAATCCCTAAACAAGGCCAAAAATACTTCTCTGACAATACCTATATCTTTAAAAAAGCAAATGTAAATAGTAACGATATTCAACTGAGAGCTTCCTTCGGGAATAGAGCATTGGAATTAGCAAAAACAGTTTTTGATAATAATAATTTAATTGCCAGTACAATACAGATCTCAGGAATGATGTGGTATATATGGGACATGATAAAAGATAATGAAATAAAAATAGTAAATAAAGAACTACTTGATAAAGTCGCAATTAAATATGATACTGGTTTTGCGAACAAAGATAACAAGTATGTAAGTTATTCTGTTCTTAAACATAAATTAGATTTTGATTTTATGAGAAAAAACTATGGACACTTTAATATTGAGCTATAGAACTGGTGAATACCAGTTTTTTTTATTGCAGATTTTTAAG